>NZ_JBSGVQ010000047.1:0-54368 GCF_053608525.1 Nocardia sp. NPDC055029 | reverse complement strand
GGGCCCCTCAGCCCCAGCCCGGCGGGAATTTGTAGCGCGCCCCGGTCAGGCTGACCGACGCGCGACCCGGCCGCTACTTGGCGGCAAAGTCAGCACGCAGCACATGCTTGAGGATCTTGCCACTCGCATTGCGAGGCAGGTCCTCAACGATCAGCAGCCGCTTGGGGCACTTGTAGACCGCCAGCCGCTCCCGGCACCACTGCTCGATTTCCTCTGTCGTCGGCGGGGCAGTCGTATCGAGTGGCACGACTACTGCGAATGGGACCTCCCCCCACTTGTCGTCCGGAGCTCCGATCACGGCGACGTCGGCCACCTTCGGGTGGTCAGCAACGGCGTTCTCGACCTCGGCGCAGTAGACGTTCTCCCCGCCGGAAATGATCATGTCCTTGAGCCGGTCTACGACATAGATGAAGCCGTCTTCGTCCTGCCGCACCAAGTCACCAGAGTGGAACCAGCCCCCCGCGAAGGCCGCGGCCGTCGCTTCCGGATTGTTCCAGTACTCCTTCATCACATTCGGTCCGCGGTAGACGATCTCGCCCACCTCACCGACCGCGACGTCGTTCATGTTTGCGTCCACGATGCGCACTTCGACGTTGAGCAGCGGCTTTCCGACCGAACCGACCTTTCCCAGTGCATCGTTGCCGAGCAGCAGAGTGGTGACGGGGCTGGTCTCCGTCTGGCCGAATGCGGTGTAGAGCATCGCGTCAGGGAAGGACTCCATGATCTTGCGCAGCAATGCAGGGGTTGCAGGAGCCGCACCCCAACTCGTCACCCGCAGCGCCGACAGGTCCCGCTTGCCGATATCCGGCAGCTGGCAGACCACCTGCCACTGTGAGGGCACCAAGAACGTCACGTTGACCTGCTCGCGCTCCCACAGATCAACAGTCGCGGCAGGGTCGAAGCCTCCCATCGACGCGATCACCATTCGGCCACCGCGGTAGAGGCCCGTCAGGAACATCCCGACACCAGCAATGTGGAACAGCGGGACACCGATCATCCACACCTGACAGTCAGCGGGCAGACCCAGATGGATGATCTGGCTGGTGACATTGTGGAAGGTATTGGCGTGGGTGAGGACTGCACCCTTCGGCCGTCCGGTGGTCCCAGAGGTGTACATGATAAAGGCGGGCGCATGCTCATCCACTTCACGCTCGACCGCAGCCGACGACGCCTCACTGACCACCTGGTCGAAACTCTCGCCCCCGGGAATCACGTCCGGGCTTCCGCCGATGACCAGACAGCGCCGCAGCGAGGGCACGTCGTCCTTAGCCTTCGCGACCACCGGCGCAAGCAAGGCGTCGACCACGGTCACGACGGCGCCGCTGTCAGCCAAGATGTAGCCGACTTCGGCTGGAGTGAGCCGGAAGTTGACGGGCACGGAGATGGCGCCCAGCCGTGCGCAGGCGACGTAGGTGATCACCGTTTGCGGGTTGTTCAGCGTCAGGACAGCGACGCGGTCACCCGCGTCGACACCTTCGGCAAGCAGGTAATTGGCCAGTCGGTTGACTCGGTCATCGAACTCGGCATAAGTGACCGATTCGTCTCCGAAGCGAATGGCCACCTCGCCAGGAATCTTGCGAGCATGCCTTGCCAGCTGGTCGCTGGGCGTCATTCCCTGATGAGGACTGGGGGACATCGGATTTCACCTAACATTCTCTGCGCACGCGGCGACTTGTATCTGGTCTGGAAAGTTCTTGCGAGGGTCGGATCGCCACGGCATGTTGTCCGGTTCCCGCAATCAGGATCGGTGGCTCCGCCGGCCTTACTGTTCGCTGAGAACCGAACGCACGATCACCTCGGGCGCCTCCCAGTTCAACATGTGTCCCGTATCAGCGATGTAGTCGATACGGGTGTTCTTGGCACGAGCCACGATCAGCTCGGCGTGCCAGGCCGGAGTCGCCTTGTCGTCGGTACCGGTCAGCACATGCAGCGGCAGATCCACGTTGGGAAGGTCATCCTCGACGGATTCCTTCGCCATCATCGTCACGCACGGCCCGACTGCTCGTGGCACCTCCGCCAGAGTCAGCCGCGTCGCCTCGACGACATCGGCCGACGCAGCCCAGCCGACGGCGGCGGCAGCCAATTTGCGACCCACCGACGGGATGCGAACGAGGAACTGAGTGATCCCGAGCTGCATCATCGGACCCTGTATCGCAGCCAGCGGCGCGCCCTTGGTCATGTTCCCGGTCTCGGGGCTGACCAGCACAGCCCGCCGAAACCGACTGCGGAAGGCATTGTCGGCCAACAGCCCGAGCGCGACGAAATTTCCCATGGAATGGCATACGAGTACGCCATCGGTGATGTCGTACCTGTCGGCAACAGCGAAAAGATCCGCCCGGAGCTGCTCGGAGCCGACACCCTCGAGTCCGCACGCGGACGAGCCGTGGGCCCGCTGATCGTAGGCGACCACTCGCCGACCACTGGCAACCAGTGCCGGCTGCACCGTCGACCAGGAGTCAGCAGACACCCCGAAGCCGTGGACCAGGAGAACGTCGGGGCCGACACCGGCTTCGACCACACGCAAGCGAGTGCCGTCGGGCCGCACAACGGTTTCCTCCACGCCACTCAGCGGGCGCATCATGTCGGACAGTTTCGACGGAGAAACACTCGTCGAATGTTCAGGACTACGGCTCATACAGCGAACTCCCTTCGGACGCCTGCGTTGGGGGGACCACAGGCGTGACCGGCGACACTATTTGGACGAAGACTACTGACATGGTGACGGTTAGGCAAGAGTTTGACACCGAGACCAGCTCTGGCTGCATCGCCAGACATCCCACTAACGGCTGGTAGAGTCGGGTCCACTCCGGATACCGGGCCACAATGGCCGCGGCGGAGTCAACCGCATCCACCCGATTACTGTCAATAGGACAGTAACGAGGATCTTCCGGTAGTGTCGATGAGATGCCAGAAGCCGTTTCGGATGACGCACCCCCCGGGACCACAGCGGATCGCCCTATGGTCGACAAGTCCGGGCGGCGACGTGTCCGGATGCACGCAGATGAGCGCCGCCGTCAGATCGTCGAGGTGGCGCAACGGCTCTTCGCCAAGTATCCGTACTCGGAGGTCTCCACTGCGGACATCGCCGAGGCCGCGGGAATCCAACGCGCCACCCTGCACTACCACTTCGGCACCAAGCGCGACCTCTACGTCGAGGTCATCCAGAACTTCGCCAGGCTGCCTCCCCTACCACCCGCGCGCAAGCAACGCGCCCGATTGACCGAGGAGATTCAGCACACGTTGAATCGGTGGCTCAACAGCGTGTGGGAGAACCGCGGGACGTTCATCACGATCTTCGAGGCCGGCCCGATCAACAATGATCGCGAGATCGAGGCCACCCTGGAAGAGGGCCGTGAGGCGTGGGCGGCCCGGATGGCGGAGTTGCTCGAGCTGCCAGGTGGGGCAACGCGACCGGCACGGGCGTTGGTCCGGAGTTTCCAATCGATGGCCGAGACCGCGGTCGACGAGTGGCTGCGACGGGAACGTCTCGACCGTGGCGAGGTGCTGCTTCTGTTGACTCAGGCTCTGTTGACCATTGCCGAGCAGGTCGCACCCCACGTCCTCGACCCCAGGGCGACCAGTCGATAAGGCAGCCGGGCGGCCGCCAGCAACCCTTGACGTACTGACAGCGTGCCAGTAACTTGCGACGGAGACTTTGCCCGCCCATGGGCAACAACCCAACTCCGATGGGAGAAACCTTGAGCGACAACAACATTGCCACCCTGACTCGCTTTCTCGAGACGATCGCGGCGGGCGACATCACATCTGCGCTCGAGTTGGTGGATCCCGCCTGCGAACTGAACGAACCCCCAGGGCTCCCGTACGGCGGGACATATATCGGCGGCCAGGGGTTTCTGCAGATGGCGGCCTCCTGCGCCGGCGCATTCGAACTCACGCCCAAATCGATCCAGCTCCACGACGCGGGAGATGTCGCAATTGCCGAGATGGACGTCTCGGTACGGTCGAAGCAGACCGGACGCAGTCTCGACACGTCGATCGTCGAGCTGTATCGCTTCACCGGCGGTAAGATCTCAGGGATCGACGTTTACCACAAAGCTCCCGAGGCGGTCACCGAGCTCACGGTCGACGTCCCGCCCGCGACGTAATCCCAGCTCGCCCCATTCCAGTCGTGCGCGCCGCGGCAAAGGTGTCGAGTCCTGCACCGGGGGCACACAGTGATCACCCCGTAGCCCACTCCGACCCAGGTTGCGTAACTGTCAATTAGTCAGTAGTGTGCTGGAAAACAAAGTGATGCGCGTCACGTCGGTGCGGATCGCGCGGAGCCGACCCTGGCCAGCGATTCGAGCCAACGTATCAGCCCTTCTCCTGTTGCTCATCGCGTTGGCGCTCGGCACCCTGGCAGGCCTATGCAACTCGCCAGGGTGCCATCGCCTACACCGCATCAAGTAGACGGCGATCCGCGAATCCAGGCCCCACGACCGCTACGCCCGGAAGCATCGCCTCCCCCGCGCTGACAGGCAAACTCGTAGACGCCACGTCCTCGGACGCATCGGGATCGGGCCGGCATTGCCCGGTATCCGGACAACAATCTGATTCAATACGCAAGCCTTGGGAGGCTTTACGTGAGCAAGGTAATCGCTGCCGACGGTCATCGCTTGGACGGTGCAGGAAAGACAGCCCTGGTGACGGGTGCGTCGAGCGGAATCGGCCGCGCGATGTCGGAATTGCTGGCATCCAAGGGTTTCGATGTCGTCCTGGTCGCACGTCGCGAGCCCCGTCTGATCGAACTTGCAGCCGAAATCGAACAGCGATGGGGCCGCACAGGCTACCCGGTCCGCTGCGACCTTTCCGATCCCAGCGCGCCCGCCGACCTCGTCGACGTGCTGAAGTCCCGTGGAATCACGGTGGACTTCCTCGTCAACAATGCCGGCTACAGCCAGTTCGGCCGCTATGACTCGTTCGATTGGGCAACCCACGAACAACGCCTGCGCGTATTGGGTATCGCCACACTAGAACTCACCCATCGCCTGCTGCCACCGATGGTCGAACGCGGCTGGGGACGTATCATCAACGTGTCATCGATCGGCGCCATGGGGAACTCGACTCCGCAGGACGCCATCTACGGGTGCGCGAAGACCATGGTTCTGCGTTTCAGCGAGAGCATCGACGCCGAGTTCCGCCACGCCGGAATACGGTGCACCGCAAGCGTTCCGGGGTTCACCGACACCGAAATTTACGACACCAGCAACATTTCCAGCTTCGTCCACGGTAATCCGGTCTTCCGCGCCGCGCTGATGCGTCCCGCCACAGTGGCTTCCCAGGCGTACAACGCGGTCATGTCCGGAAAACCCACCGTTGTCCATGGGCTCCATCACCGGGTCATGGCCGCGATTCTGCTCCATGCGCCGCTACCCATCAGGCGTTGGATGGCCAACAGGTTTGTCAATGATGTTCAAACCGATGGATGAGACCGACCAAGGTTCGATCCGCAGCGGTTTGTCCGTGCGACCGAGACAATCGCACGGACAAACCAGCTGACGGCTAATGCCTACGGTCGCGGATAGCTTCGAAGACGTCGGGGTCGACCAGCGTAGAGGTGTCGCCCAGTTCGCGGCCCTCGGCGACATCGCGCAGTAGACGGCGCATGATCTTGCCCGAGCGAGTCTTGGGGAGTTCAGGAACCACGTGGATCTCGCGCGGTCGGGCGATGGGAGAGATCTCGCGAGAGACTTCAGCCCTGAGCTCGGCCACGAGGTCTTCGCCGGTGTCCTTGGCCTCGGCGGTCAGGATCACGAACGCCACGATACCCTGACCGGTAGTCGCATCGTTGGCGCCCACGACGGCAGCTTCGGCGACACCGGAGTGGCCCACAAGCGCGGATTCGACCTCGGCGGTAGAGATGCGGTGACCCGAGACGTTCATGACGTCGTCGACACGGCCGAGCACCCACAGGTCACCGTCGGTATCGAGTTTCGCACCGTCGCCGGCGAAGTACCAGCCCTTCTCGGCGTACTTGGACCAGTAGGTATCACGGTAGCGGTCGTCATCGCCCCAGATGCCACGAAGCATCGACGGCCACGGCTGATCCAGGACCAGGTAGCCATTGGCCTCGGTCTCACCGAGCTGGACCGGGTTGCCCTCCTCGTCGACGACTTTCGAGGAGATACCAGGAAGCGGGGACATGGCCGCGCCGGGTTTGGCGGCGGCGACACCAGGCAGCGGAGAGATCATGATGGCGCCGGTTTCGGTCTGCCACCAGGTGTCCACGATGGGAGTCGTGTCGGCGCCCACCACTTCCCGGTACCAGCGCCACGCTTCGGGGTTGATCGGCTCGCCGACAGAGCCCAGCAGTCGTAACGACGACAGGTTGTGAGATTCGGGAATCTCCCTGCCCCACTTCATGAAGGTGCGCACAAGCGTAGGTGCGGTGTAATAGATCGTGACACCGTACTTTTCGATGATCTGCCAGTGGCGATGCTCGTTCGGGAAGTTCGGGGTGCCCTCGTAGACGACCTGCGTGACCCGATTCGAGAGAGGCCCGTACACGATGTACGAGTGTCCGGTCACCCAGCCTATGTCGGCGGTGCACCAGTACACATCTCGCCCAGGCTTGTGATCGAACACGTAATGATGCGTGTACGAGGTCTGCGTCAGGTAGCCGCCGGAGGTGTGCAGGATCCCCTTCGGCTTCCCGGTGGTGCCGGAGGTGTAGAGGATGAACAGTGGATGCTCGGCATCGAACGCCTGCGCCTCGTGTTCGGGCGAGGCGTTGGAAACCGTTTCGTCCCACCACAGGTCGCGGCCTTCGGTCCACGGCACCTCGATGTTGGTGCGGCGCACGACCAGCACATGCTCAACGCTCCTCGCGCCGCCATCGGCCGCAAGCGCTTCGTCTACAGCGGTCTTCAGCGGCGCGGCGGCACCGCGGCGCCATTGCCCGTCGGTGGTGACGACGAGTTTTGCTTCGGCATCATCCACACGCTGCCGCAGCGCGCTCGGCGAGAAGCCTGCGAACACCACGGAGTGCGTCAGACCCAGGCGAGCGCACGCCAGGATGGCTACGATCGCCTCGGGCACCATCGGCATGTAGAGGGCTACCCGGTCACCGGCGACCAAACCGAGTTCGGTCAGATAGTTGGCGGCCCGCGAAACATCGGCTAGCAGGTCGGCATAGGTGATGTCGCGCGAGTCACCTGGTTCTCCCTCCCAGTGGATGGCGACCTGGTCGCCGTACCCGTCGAGCACATGCCGATCCACGCAGTTGTAGGCGATGTTCAGCTTGCCGTCGACAAACCAGCGGGCGAAAGGCGCGTTGTCCCAGTCCAGGACGCGCGTCCACGGCTCTACCCAGTGCAGGCGCCCGGCCTGTTCGGCCCAGAACGCCTCCCGATCTTTGGCGGCGCGATCGTACAGAGAAGCGTCACAGTTGGCGTCGGCCGCGAACTCAGCGCTCGGCGGGTACGCATTCAAGTGCTCGGATATGTCGGCCATGTGCCAGTTTCCTTCGGTCGAATCTCGGGTCATCATCAGCGCGAACGAACTCGAGTGGTGCACACCGCCGCACCATCGGGCCGCACCGCATCGACACCCCATTGCAGATGAGTGCACACGATGGAGGTGGATACTTCGACTTCACATCGAGCTCACAGTGCCGGCACGGAATGGTCGCGCGTCGTCACCTATCGCTGTGGAGCCGCGGTGAACCCCATCAGATACCCCGCAACCTTGCGCATCTGAATCTCCTCGGAGCCTTCAGTGATTCGGTAGCGACGGTGATGGCGGTAGATGTGTTCGAACGGCTTGTGGCGACTGTATCCCATTCCCCCATGGACCTGCATCGCTCGGTCCGCGGCCTCGCAACAGAATCTGTTGGCGCGGTAGTTGCACATAGCAACTCGGTCACTGATCTCGAGGTGGTCACGGGTGTCGAGTTCACCGGCGGTCTTGCGAATCAGCGACTGCAGCATCGCTGCTTCGGTTGCCAGCTCCACCAACGGCCACTGGATCGCCTGGCGGTGCGATAACGGCTCGCCGAAAGTCACCCTTTCCTGAACGAACTCAACCGACAGGTCGATGCAGTGCTCGCCGGCGCCCAGGCTGCAAGCCGCCTGACGGATGCGGTTCTCGTGCACGAACTGCTGCGCCACGAGCAGCCCCTCGCCCTCCACACCGAGAATCGCCGAGTTCGGGACAACGACATCGGTCAGTGTGACATCCGCGTGGTCGGTGGGCATGTTGAACGTCCACCGGAACAGATCGATGCTGAACCCTGGGGTGTCTACCGGCACGATGAATGCCGTAATCCCCCGCGCGCTTCCGTCTCTGCCCGACGTGCGAGCGAACACCAGGTCGTGAGTCGCGGCGTGCATCCCCGAGTTCCAACGCTTCGCGCCAGTGATCACCCAATCTCCGTCGCGCCGGTATGCCCGCGTCTGCATCCACGTGGCATCGCTGCCATGCTCGGGCTCGGTCAACCCGAAGGCCAGGAGCCGCTCCCCCGTGATCTGCGGTTCACACAGCTCGCGCTTCTGCTGGTCGGTGCCGAACTTCCAGACCAGACGGACACCGGGGAAATTGCCGACAACCGACGACTCGTCCTGCAGATCGTTGTGCAGGCCCAGTCCCCGGCGCGCCAAGTGCTCGCGGATTACGGCCATCTCTAGATTCGTCGAGTCACCTCCACCCAGTTCGACAGGCAGGTCATGTCGAAGGAAACCAGCTTTGTCGGCGCGGCGCTTCATCTCCCGTAGCAGGTCAAGCCACTCGCTGCGAGGCAAGCCACCGTTGTCGAAGTCGGTGCGCGCCCACTCCCGACGATGGTCGAAGAACCTCTGGTTGTCGTCCTGGTTCTCCAGCGGCCTGATCTCGGACTCGATGAACTCGTCGATCCGGACAAGCAGGGCCCGGGTCTGGATCTCGATGGATGGATCGGTCAGACAAGAGTAGTCGGTCATATGGCGCTCCCAACACGGTGAACAATCGTTCAGAGACAACACGTAGATCGCCTCAATGGCAAGGATATTATCTGGTAGAAGGGTGTCATCGGCAGGAACCCGCGAGGCTGATACAGTGACCACATGTTCAGGCGGAAGGACGGTTGAACGCAATGGCGACTGTTTCTCAGTCCGGCGCACCGCACCAGATGGAGCTTGCGACCGATGACCCCACCGCTGCACGAATCCTGCACACCGCAATCGAAGTGATTGCCGCACGCGGCTATCACGGCACATCAGTGCGAGACATCGCGCAGGCCGCAGGCATCAGCGCGGGATCGATCTACAACTACTTCGGCTCCAAGCAGGGCCTCTTAGACGCGATCATGAACCAAGGTATGGACGCACTCATCGCGGGTACCGAGCAAGCGCTGTACGAGGCACCCACCGATCCCGTCGCTCGCCTGGACGCCATCGTGGCCGCGCATGTTCGCGCACATGCCGGAGCAAGAGCTGGAAGCTATATCGGCAATGCAGAGCTGCGCAGCCTGGAGCCGCCTGCTCTGGCGGTAGTGGTAGCAAAACGAGACACCCAGCAGAGAATGTTCGACCGCGTGCTCGCAGACGGCGCGCGACAAGGTGTGTTCACCACCTCGGATCCGAAGTTGACAGCGAAGTTCATAGTGACCGCGTGCACCGCAGTCGCCAGCTGGTATCGGGCCGAGGGCCCTGTTGGGGTCGACCAGCTCGTCGAGCAATACCAGGCCATTTCCCGCGCCGCCGCCGGGTTTCGAAGCGATTAGTCGCAGCCGCTCTGCATGACCGCCGCGTCTGCCAACTCCCTGATGGCACGTCAGCGACCCGGTCCCTACTTAGGAGTCCCGTTGTTCCCAGGCGCGTTTCTCGCACAGTTCCCTAACCAGCTGGCCGCGCTCGGCACTCACCCGGTGTCCCCCGCTTGCGCCCCGCGCTATCACACTGCGTCAGCAGTCTTCTTCGTGCGGGTGGACGGGTCGGTCGGCGCAGTTGGCCTGATGAAGCGCTTCAAGCCGACTGAGGCCCCCGCCGGGATCGAGCGTCACCGACTGGCACGCCAACAGGGACACTCGTCGAAGGCTAGGTGCGGTCGTCGGGTAGGTCGTAGCGATGTATGAGAAGGAA
Organism: Nocardia sp. NPDC055029; assembly: GCF_053608525.1. Taxonomy (NCBI): domain Bacteria; kingdom Bacillati; phylum Actinomycetota; class Actinomycetes; order Mycobacteriales; family Nocardiaceae; genus Nocardia; species Nocardia sp. NPDC055029. Next base: position 44,313 of record NZ_JBSGVQ010000047.1, on the reverse strand, counting down.
AGCGCCCGACGGATCGAAGCACACCTGCGGGCTCGACTCTCCGAGATATGGGCACGCCCGGTCACCGTGCAGAACCTGCGACGGCTTTCGGGCGGCGCGAGCCGACACACGTGGCTTCTGGAAGCTGTTCCAATCGGCGAACAGCCCCGCCGACTCGTACTTCGCTGTGATCCATCGGACCGGCCCAATCCCGAGATCATGGCTATCGAAGCCGCGGCATTGACTGCCGCGGCAGCCGCACACGTACCGGTACCCCAGGTGATCGACCACAGCGACGGCACCACCGGTATGGGCAGCGCCTATCTACTCATGGAACACGTAGAAGGTGAGACCATCCCCCGCCGGCTACTTCGAGACGGGCGTTATGCCGGAGTACGTCCACGCCTCGCCGCCGAGCTCGGCCGGATCCTCGCGAGAATTCACTCGATCCCGCTCGATGCGGTCCCCGGCCTGGCGGTGAGGGACCCTCTCCAAGAACTGATTTCCACGTATCGAGCGTTCGACGAACCTCGCCCAGCCATCGAACTAGGGCTTCGCTGGCTGGCCGAGCATTCGCCCAAACCCCGTTCCACCGCCCTGGTACATGGCGACTTCCGCAACGGCAATCTCATCGTCGACCAGGATGGCGTACGCGCTGTGCTGGACTGGGAACTCACTCACCTCGGCAATCCGATGGAGGATCTCGGCTGGCTGTGCGTCAAGGCATGGCGTTTCGGCACCCCAGCTCCCGTCGGCGGGTTCGGTTGCCGGGACCAACTGCTCGCCGGCTACGCCGAGATCGCGGGCACGTGCCCGGACGCCGAAGAGTTGCACTGGTGGGAGGTGTTCGGCACGGTCCGCTGGGCGGTGTTGTGCCGGGTACAAGCCGAGCGGTTCTTCTCCGGAGCAGAAACATCAGTCGAATTCGCGGTGCTGGGCCGCCGGGTGTGCGAGCAAGAGCACGACATACTGCTGGCCTTGGGCATGACGGAACCGACTTCGGTGCCTGATGTCCTCACAGTCCAATCGAGCGACACTGCAGCCTTCGGACACGATCGCCCCAGCGGTGACGTGTTACTCCGAGCCGTCCAGGACCTCCTGTCCCACGAGCTGACACGGACCGACGACGTCCGACTGAACTACCTCGGCAGAGTGGCAGCCAACGCCATCGCCATCGCACGCCGCGAATTCCTGCTGGCCTCCGCCCAGGCCCCGACACATCGCGCGAGACTCGCGGAACTCGGCTACGGGAGCGGCAGAGCACTCGCCGAAGCAATTCGCGACGACTCGCTGGACACCCGCTCGGAGAAAGTCCTCGATGCGATACGCCGCGAAATCGCCGACAAACTGGCTGTCGCCAACCCCGACTACCTCGCGCAGCCGACGAGCTGATCAGGAAACCAGCGACCTGGCTGGCCGAATTCTTCACTGCAGGAACCAGAAGGAAACAAATATGCCCGGACTCGGTCTGACCATCCCACTCGACGGGTTGTCCCTCTCTCAGCAGAACACGACCCTCGATCTCATCCAATCGGCCGGTTACACGGACCTCTGGTCGTCCGAGATATCCGGCGCGGATGCCTTCACTCCCCTGGTCGCCGCCGCCGTCAGTCACCCGACGTTCCAGCTCGGCACGGCCATCGTCCCGGCCTACACTCGAAGCCCCGCCCTCATGGCGATGTCGATCGCCGCGCTGGCCGACGTCGCCGACGCGGAAGTGTCGCTCGGTATCGGGTCCAGCTCCGATGTCATCATCGAGCGATGGAACGGCATCGAGTTCCGCGAGCCCTACCAGCGTGTGCGCGATGTAGCTGTCTTCGTTCGCCGGGCGCTGACCGGCGAACGGATCGACATGACGTGCGACAGCTTCGCGATCAGCGGCTTCCAGTTGGACCGAGTCCCCGCACGGCAGCCAAAACTGTTGCTTGCAGCGCTCCGTCCCAAAATGCTTCGACTCGCGGCCAGCATTTCGGACGGAGCGATCGTCAACTGGCTATCACCGAGCGACGTAACCACGATCGTGCCTTACCTGCGCTCGGTGAACCCGGACGCAGCGATCGTCGCGCGATTGTTCGTCATCCCGAGCGACGACCTCGACACTGTCCGGAACGTCGCGAAGCGGGCGATCGCTGCCTACCTCAATGTCCCTGTATACGCGGAATTTCATCGTTGGCTCGGACGTAGTGACCAACTGGCGCCCATGTGGGCTGCTTGGCGCGCCGGCGACCGCGCAGGCGCGCTTGCCGCGATTCCGGACGCTCTAGTCGAGGATCTCTTCCTTTTCGGCAGTCCCACCGACATCAGCGCACGTATTCAGGACTACGTGCGAGCTGGGGTCACCATGCCCGTTTTAGCGCTCCTGCCCGTCCCAGGAGTCCAGAACACCACGGCCACGATTACGGCGATCGGTCGAAGCTACACCCCTCACATGTAACCGCGACGGGAACCTCGCTCAGACATCGGTGAATCTCGGCGCACGCCATCATGGGAACCAGCACTGCCCGAACGATGGCGGGGTGATGCGCCGAGGTCTACCCGGCTGTCCCGGTGGGCAGCGGCGTCGTTGGCTCGCGGTGGATGAGGCCCAACCGATGGTTGGGGCCGGGCCTCATCGAATCAGTCGACCTGCGGCCAACTCGGAATCACTGCAGGCAGATCCTTGTTGGGACTCATCGTGAAAGAAGGCTTCCTCCGTTCGAGAAAGGCTCCCACTCCCTCAGCGAAATCCGCTGAGCGAATGACCTCTTCGAGGACTTGGGACTCCATCCGGTGCGCGGCCCAGGGGCCATCCGCGCCCCACATGCCCCACATCATCTGCTTGGCCGCCGCGAAGGCCACAGGCGCAACATTATCGCGGATATCCGCCGCCAACGCGTACACGGTGTCCATCAGATCGCTGTCGGGACAAACACGTGTTACCAGACCCGAGGACAACGCTTCCGCGGCGTCGAACAGGCGTCCAGTTGCTACCCACTCCATTGCTCGCGACATACCGACCACCCTGGGGAGGAAGAAGGTGGACCCAGCTTCGGGAACCAGGCAGCGACGGGTGAAGACGAAGCCGAAACGTGCACTCTCCGCTGCGATCCGGATGTCGAAGGGCACCGTCAGGGTGGCACCGATTCCGACCGCAGGTCCGTTGATCGCCGCGATCACCGGCTTGCGCAGAGCGGCGAACTTCAGTGAAGCCTGTCCGCCGGGGTCGCGGGGAGAGCCGTCTGAGAAGTACTCGTCGGGGCGGCGCTCCTTGGTGAATTTGTCATCCTCGGGTTCGAGATCGGCGCCGGCACAGAACGCTCGGCCGCTGCCCGTCACGACGACGACCCGAACGTCATCGTCGTTTTCCACCAGGTCACAAGCCGCGGACAGTTCGCGCGCCATCGTGTGGGTGTAGGCGTTCAAGCGATCCGGACGCTGCAGCGTGATAGTCGCGATCGCGTCGGAGACTGTGTAGTCGATCTGACTGAATTGCATGTCGTACTCCATTTCTAGGCAAACCGCATTTGTCAGGCCGCGACGAGCAGCAGCCATTCGGCCACACACGCCGGCTTGACGCTTTCCTCGATCTCGACCGCCACAGCCAGAGTTACCTGGACGCCCACCGCGGTCGGTTCGACGGCCATCAATTGGGCGCCGGCACGCACCCGGTCGCCGACCTTGACCACCGAGGGGAAGCGAACCTTGTTGCAGCCGTAGTTGATCCCCATCTTCAGTCCGTCGATCCGCCAGATCTGATCGGTCAGCACCGGCAACAGCGACAGGGTGAGGAATCCGTGGGCGATCGGCGCGCCGAAAGGTCCCTTCGCCGCCGCTTCGGGGTCGACGTGGATCCACTGGTGATCGTCAGTGGAGTCCGCGAAGAGATCGATCTTCTTCTGCGTCACCGTGTGCCATTCGCTGAAGCCCAGATGCTGTCCGACATCCTTCGAGAACGCTTCGAGCCCGCTGTAGATCTTCATTCTCTCGCTCCGCTCGATCAGGCTGCCGGGCCGCCGGCCACGTACAGGACCTGGCCGGACACGTACCCTGCACCCTCGCTGGCCAGGAACGACACCGCATGCGCGATATCTTCGGGCTTGCCCGACCGTCCGACCGGAATCTGTTTCACCACCGCTTCCCGGAACTGGTCGAACGGCACCCCCATGCGCTCAGCTGTCGCCGCGGTCATCTCGGTTTCGATGAATCCTGGGGCAATCGCGTTGACCGTGACTCCGAACTTGCCCAGCTCGAGGGCCAGAGTCTTGGTGAATCCTTGCAGGCCCGCCTTCACAGCCGAGTAATTGGCCTGACCACGGTTACCGAGCGCTGATGTGCTCGACATGTTGACGATCCGCCCCCACTTGGCGGCCGTCATGCTGCTCTGCACCGCCCGGCTCATAAGGAAAGCACCACGCAGGTGGACGTTCATGACCGCGTCCCAGTCTTCCGCGGTCATCTTGAACAACAGGTTGTCTCGCAGGATGCCCGCGTTGTTCACCAGCACGACAGGCGCGCCCAACTCCTCGGCGACCCGGCTCACGGCCGCTTCTACGCTGGCCTCGTCGGAGACATCAGCGCCGACCGCCAGTGCGACGCCGCCCGCCGACTCGATGTCGGCGACCACCGGCTTGCACGCCGACTCATCCAGGTCCAGAACGGCGACGGCGAACCCGTCCGCCGCCAGCCGCTTGGCCACCGCCGCTCCGATACCTCGGGCAGCCCCGGTGACGATTGCCGTCCGAACCGCGTCTGTACTCATCCTTGCTCCTGTTGTCTAAATGGGTGACGTATCCACACTGCGATCTCCGGAAGCCGGGGCTGTCGAAGCACGTCGATGCGCGGCGTGACCTCGAACATACTACTGGCATCTAGTCAGTAGTATGGCATTGAGCATCTAGGAGTCGGCCACCCGAAGTGTTCAATACAACATCGCCACCTCGCGCGCCCCGCTTGACGCCCCACCTCCGAACGAGGAATATATCAGTCAAGAACTGATATATCTAAGGAGTGCGCGTGCTGTCAGTTGCCGGACAATCCGAAGCGGAACGCTTCAAGGAGGCCATGTCCTCGTTCCCCAGCGGAGCGACGATCGTCACCACCACCGACGAGGACGGCCGCTGGTGGGGCTTCACAGCCAGCTCGTTCTGCTCGGTCTCGCTCACTCCCCCACTCGCCTTGACCTGCCTGGCGAAAACGGCGCAGTGCTACCAGGTCTTCGAGCGAGCCGAGAAGTGGGTCATCCATTTCATCCATCCCGGCCAGAATGACCTCGCCTACCGGTTCGCCACCAAGGGTGCGGACAAGTTCTCAGACGCCGGCTTCGAATCCGTCGACGGCCTGCCGGTCCTCCCTGGAGCAAGCGCGATCCTGCACTGTTCCGCTCACGCCAAACCGGACGGCGGCGACCACCTCATCCTGCTCGGACATGTGGACAAGACCCATGTCGGCGACGAGATTCCGTCCATCTACTTCAGGCGATCGTTCCACACGCTCGAGGTGCCCTGATGCCGTGGACAGCCCCGAGGGGCACCTGTTAGCCTCAATTTAGTTATTAGTTACTCACTAACATAGTGCAGCACGAACCGGAGGTTTCAGTGGGGAAACTGGATGGCAAGGTGGTCTTCGTAACCGGAGCCGCCCGTGGACAGGGCCGGGCACATGCGGTCCACCTCGCCGAAGAGGGCGCCGACATCATCGCAATCGACATCTGCGAGCAGATCGACACCGTGACCTACCCGTTGGCGACCGAGACCGACCTCGACGAAACCGTGCGTCTCGTCGAGAAGCTGGGTCGGCGGATCGTCGCGCACAAGGCAGATGTGCGGGATCCAGGTGCACTCAACGCCGCGCTCGCGGACGGTGTCGCTCAACTCGGACGTTTGGACATCGTGCTTCCCAATGCCGGGATCACCGGGTTCACCGGATTGCGCGGTATGTCGAGCAATCACTGGACGGACATGGTCGATGTGAACCTCACAGGCGTCTGGAACACCTGCAACGCCGCAATTCCGCACTTGCGGAACACCGGCGAAGGAGGCTCCATCGTCATCACGAGCTCGATGGCCGGGTTCCATGCGTTCCGAGGCATGCCGCACTACGTCACCACAAAGCACGGCCTGGTGGGGCTGGTCAAGGCACTCGCCCTCGACCTTGGGCGCTACAACATCCGTGTCAATGGTGTCCACCCAACCCAGGTAGACACCATCATGGTCCACAACGATGCCGTTTACCGATCCTTCCGCCCGGACCTCGAGAATCCGACCCGGGAAGACATCGCCGCAGTCTCGCAGGCGATGCATGTCCTGCCGGTGCCGTGGGTCGAGTCCGTCGATATCTCGAACGCGATCCTGTTCCTGGTTTCCGATGAAGCCCGGTACATCACCGGCGCCCTTCTGCCGGTCGACGCCGGCGCAGACTTGATCGCCTGAAAAAACTGTGGGGTCCACGGCCTATGGCCGGGGACCCCACAGTTTTCGTCGATCAGCTCGCTTGGGCTGACCCGTCTACCCCGTTCACACTCCGGGCCGCCAGCTGGTCGGCGATGTCCATCGCCCGATAGCAGGCCTGCTCCAGCATGGGCGCCAATCGCTCCTGCGGCATCCCGCTCGTACCCCACCGCAGCAACGAATGAATCGCCGAGATACCAGCTCCCACAAGAAAATTTGCTTCGGCGCGGTCAATGTCGGGCCGCACGGCGCGCAGCATGTCGATCCACAGTTCGACATAGTGCCGCTGCTTCCACCGCAATCTGCGCTCATCCGACTCCGGCAGGTTCCTCGCCTCGAGGACGTATGCGAGGTAGAGCTTGCGGTCGTCGATCGTGAATTCCGCCTGCCGACGTACCAACGCCACCAGGACCTCGAGCGGATCATCGACGTCTCGCATGGTTGCCTCAGCATCATCGACCAGTCTGTCGACGACCCGCTCGCACACCTCGACAAGGATCGCCGCCTTGTTCTTGTAGTGGCGATAGATCCCGGTGCCGACAATCCCGGCCGCACCTCCGATGTCGCCGATGTTGACGGCGTGGTATCCCCGGTCGATGAACAACTGCACCGCCGCGGCAAGGATCCGCTCACGTCGCTCCGGGTCGCGCACCCGTGACCGTCCAGGTCCCGTCACGTCTCTCCAATCACTCGCGTACGGCGTACAGCCGTTCGGGTCAGTCTAATGCCATTAGTGAACAATCGGTCACCGCACCATCATTTGAATCGCTGATCCGTACGGGAACGAACAGGCCATCATCGTCATGCCGTGCTCTACCACCTGCGACACCCAGCAACCTTGGCACCAGCATCGACATGCTGCCAATCGGTCCGTTCGCAGTCGAATCGGAGCGCATCCGCGGCACAGAAGGCGGCGCGGCACACCTGGACGACCGACGGTCTTCGCATCGTCTGCCGCTGCAGTCACCAGAGCTGTACCACACGAGCAAGCAGATTCGCACTGAGCCAAGCACTACTGGCCTCCACCCGCGCATCCAGAGCAAGCGAGGCCCGGCGCTCATAACATCAACCGCGGTCACCCCAGTAAACCGCTTCCTACTAGCAGATTCACCCAGAACATCCGAGCACTGGGCGCACGTGCCCGATCGGCCCAGGAGGTTGACGCCTCACAACTGCGCCTGATATACCTAGTCAAGTCAGCGGTCACTAACTAACTAACTAACTTGCGATCGAGTGTGGATCGACCGCAGGGCGGAGCAGCTGATCGCTGTCATTCCTGTGGAGCCGGGGCGCGCGCCACGGCCGACGCAGACGGGCTTCGTACGCCCGGCATCGTGACCGACTACTCACGATCCCGCATGCGCACAACCCGCATAGGAGGAACCATCTGATGTCCGACAGCCGTACGCGACTGAATCCGGAACCTAGCCAGTTCGACGTAGTAGTTGTGGGAGCGGGATTCGCTGGGCTCTATCAGCTGCACCGATTGCGCGCGCAGGGATTCCGCGTGCGCGTCGTGGAAGCAGGCGACGGCGTCGGCGGGACCTGGTACTGGAACCGCTATCCCGGTGCGCGGTGCGACGTCCCGAGCGTCGACTACTCCTATTCCTTCTCCGCTGAACTCCAGCAAGAGTGGGAGTGGAGCGAGAAGTACGCCGCCCAACCGGAGATTCTCCGGTATCTGGAACATGTCGCCGACCGGTTCGATCTGCGCCGCGATATCGAGTTCGGAACCAAGGTCGCCGCAGCTACCTTCGATGAGGACAGCGCCACCTGGCTGGTCGAGACCACCAGCGGGCTGAAGCTTCGAACCCGGTACCTGGTGATGGCAACCGGCGCACTCTCCGACCCTCGACTGCCTGATATCCCGGGCATCGAAGACTTCGCGGGGGAAGCACTGCACACTGCGCGGTGGCCACGTGATGGGGCCGACCTGCGCGGCAAGCGAGTCGGAGTGATCGGCACCGGTTCCTCTGGGGTCCAGGTAACGCCAATTCTCGCGGCACAGGCAGCCCATTTGACTGTTTTCCAGCGAACGCCGGCATTCTGCCTGCCCGCGAACAATCGCCCATTGACGGATGAAGAACGCCGTCATGCCAAAGAACGCGCGCCGTGGCGACGCAAGGCGGCTCGTGAGTCGAGCTTCGGCATGGTCCTGCCCAAACCGACGCAACGGGCACTCGAAGTCGATGCCGAAGAGCGAGAAACAACCTACGAAGCACATTGGCGCGAGGGCGCAGTCATGCCGCTCATGCTCAGCTACCGCGACCTGATGACCAACCACGAAGCTAACGAAACGGTTGCAGAGTTCGCGCGCCGCAAGATCGCTGATGCTGTCGACGACCCGCAGTTGGCGCAGACGCTGACACCCCGCGGCTTCCCGTTCGGCGCCAAGCGCGCCTGCGTCGGGACCAACTACCCAGCAGTGTTCAATCTCCCGCACGTTCAACTCGCTGACGTGTTGAACGACCCGATCGAGCGAATCACCCCTGCAGGGGTACGAACGGCGAGCGGAGCCGAGTACGCGATCGACGTCATGGTTTTCGCCACCGGATTCGACGCGATGACGGGCGCGCTCAACGCGATCGACATCCGTGGTCGTGCTGGTCAGCAGCTCGCCGAGAAGTGGTCGGTCGGGCCGCACAACTACCTGGGACTCATGACCCATGGGTTTCCGAACATGTTCATCATCGGCGGACCCGGCAGCCCTTCGGCACTGTCCAATATGGTGATCTCGATCGAACTACAGGTCGACTGGATCGCCGATTGCCTCGCCTACCTGCGCGACGACGATCTGAACATGATCGACGCCGCCGAGGCCGCTGAGCAGTCGTGGGTCGACGAAGTCAATCGACTGGCGTCGGCAACGCTCTACCCCGAGGGCAACTCCTGGTACCTCGGAGCCAACGTCCCGGGCAAACCCCGGGTCTTCATGCCCTACACCCGTGGGGTCGGCACCTATGCACAGGTCTGTGATGACGTCGTCGCCGACGGCTATCGCGGGTTCGTGCTGGATTCTGTGGAAACCGAAACCAACAAGGGAGACCGCGACCTGGCGGAACTCCCGGAAAGGCCTGCATCATGAGCGGACTCATTGTGGAACGGACGGGCGAGCTTTTGAACATCACGTTCAATCGCCCGGAGAACCTCAACGCCGTGCATCCCGAGGAAGTCGGCGTCATCTGTAAGGAACTCGAGAACCTCAACGGCGTGAAGGCCGTCGTATTCCGCGGAGCCGGTGGGCGCGCGTTCTCCACCGGAATGCACGTCGCAGCCTTCGAGACCTTCGATGAAGCCGGCGCCCTGGATTTCATCACCACCGCTCGCGACCTGCTGGCAGCCATCCGCAAGACCGAGGTCGTCACGATCAGCGTTATCGACGGCTACTGCCTCGGCATCGGCTTCGAAACCGCGCTGGCCTGTGACATTCGAGTTGCCACCCCCGGCTCGAAGTTCGGCCTGCCCGAGATCAAGGTCGGGTTCCCTGCTGTGCTCGACTCGTCGCTTCTGCGCCACTATGTGGGCCTGGGTCTGTCCAAGGAGATCATCCTCACCGGTGACGCCTACCCGCTCGCTGCGCTGGCCCCGTATGGCGTGTTCAACGCCGTCGTCGAACGCGACGAGCTCGAAGGCGAAGTCGAGCGGCTGCTTGGGTTGACCACTCGCCACACCGCGGTCGCAGTCGCCGCTCAGAAGCGACTGTTCGAGACCTGGCTGAACACCGGTGTCAGCGAGTCCAATGACCTCAGCATGGGTGAATTCACAAAAGCCTTCACCTACCCTGAAACGCTGGAGCAGTTCGCGCGCTACCGCGAGAGCGTGACGAAGAAGAAGCCATGACCAAAGCGGCAGTCTTGACCGAAGTCGGCAAGCCGCTCGTTGTCACCGAGATCCAACTGGCTGACCCTGGTCCTGGAGAGATCCTGGTCGATGTCCGCGCCAGTGGACTGTGCCACTCGGATCTCACCTTCGCCAACCACGATTTCGGATTCCGCCTGCCGTTGCTGCTCGGTCACGAAGTCGCAGGAGTCGTGGCCGCGGTTGGTCCTGGAGTGACATCACTCGCCGTGGGTGATCACGTGGTGACCTGCCTGGCCGCCGACTGTGGGCGATGTGGGATGTGCGCGGCAGGCAAACCCTGGATCTGTCTGGACCAGCGGAGTCTCGGGCGCACGCGGGGCTCAGCGCCGCGAATCCAGCTCGACGGAACTACGGTCACCCAGAGTGCTCATCTTGGTGGACTGGCCGAGCAGATACTCACGTCCGAACGTGCCGCGGTTGCCGTGCCGAAGGAAATCCCGTTCGACCGAGCCGCGCTGCTCGGATGCAGTGTGGTGACTGGAGTCGGCGCAGCAACCCACGCCGCAAGCATCCAGATGGGCGAAACCGTCGTCGTTATCGGTTGCGGCGGAGTGGGACTGAATATCATTCAAGGCGCGCGGCTGTCCGGTGCCGGCCAGATCATCGCAGTCGATCTCCAGGGCTCCAAGGCCCATTTGGCGGCTAGCTTCGGTGCAGATCATTTCGTGCAGGCTGGCGACGGAGATCCCGTCGCAGCAGTGCGTGAACTGTGTCCACGCGGAGCCGATCATGTCTTCGAGGTTGTCGGTTCGGCCATCACCGCGAACCAAGCAGTCGCGATGACCAGCAAAGCCGGCACAACGTACCTCGTCGGCATGGCCAAGCCCGGCGTTCAGTACACGTTCGATGCCACGGATCTGATCAACTCCGGCAAAACGATCCGCGCGGTGCTCATGGGCGCTGCCCGGTTCCGTGTAGACGTCCCTCGCTACGCTGATCTTTATCTGGCAGGACGCCTCAATCTCGATGGCCTCATCGATCGCAGGATCCAGCTGTCCGAGGTGAACGAGGGGTTCGAGGCGATGAAAACCGGGGCCGCGGCCCGCTCGGTCGTGGTATTCGACTGAGCCCGAACCGATTTCCCCTTGTGACGGGATTCATACCTCCCGTCACAAGGGGCCTTGCGGGAGCAATCATGACCAGTCCAGAATCCGCCCTTCTGCTCGATGCGTATCGCGATCTCGCAGCCCGCCTGCGCGCTCAACCAACTCCGGACATTCGGTATACCCGGACGCTCTACGAGGAGCTACACGCAGTAACGGCAGAGCCCGAGGGGGTCTGCTACGCAGAGGCGAACGCGAACGGCATTCCCGCTCTCTGGTGTGTTCCGAACGATTCCGAGACCGGCACTGCACTGCTCTTCGCACACGGCGGTGGCTTCCAGGTCGGGTCGACCTCGTTGTACCGCAAGCTGGCCGGACACCTGGCAGCCAGAGCGGGAGTTCCGGCACTCCTGTTCGACTATCGACTTGCGCCCGAATTTCCATATCCTGCACAGCTGTCGGACTTCGCCGCTGTGGAGCGCTGGCTCGCCCAACGAGACGTATCGATGGATCGAGTTGTCGTAGTCGGCGACTCCGCCGGGGCAAATCTCGCCACGATGCACGTTCTGCGTTCGACGGGCAATGGCTTCACCGCTCCCGCTGGGATGGTCGCATTCTCCCCTTGGTACGACCTCACTTTGAGCAGCCCTTCAGTCACCTCAAGGCGGAAGCTCGACGTCGCGGTCAGTCGATCCGGTCTCTCCGCTATGCGGGACTCGTATTTGGCCGACGGCCCCGGCCCCGACGACCCAGCAGTGAACCCGATGAACGCCGACCTCGCCAGGATGCCTCCCACATTGGTGTTGACAGGTGATCACGAAATCCTGCTCGATGACACCCTCCGCTTCGCCGATCGTGCTCGTGCCGTGGGCGTTTCGATCGACGTCGGCATCTATCCAGGGATGCCGCACGTCTTTCCACTTCTCGCCGGCCGCGCGCCGGAAGCGGACGCGGCGGTGGACCGTGCTGGTCGCTGGGCTCGAGCCCGATTGGGATTGCCGCCTCGGCCAGCAGCGTTGTGACCCCGAACGGAGCGATGCGGGTGTTCCGGTCAGAACGTACTGGATGCTCGCTTTGTCGCGATCCTCGGCACCGCAGGATTCGGCAGTCAGCCTGCTGAGGCCAATCCGCGGCGGCCGCCCGCGGCGCATCTCCGTCCCTTGCTCGATACACGCCCCATGGCCCTCCCACGGAAGCTGCACGGGAACTGAACCGAAGCGAACAGAATATGCACAAGTACATCGCTCGAAGAATCATGACGACTGGACTAGCAGCAGCGACAGCGATCGTGCTGACAGTGAGCGCGGCTCCAGCAGCTGGGGATCCCCGCCCGTTCGCTGCGGTCGACGTCCCGGGGCCCGCGCTGTCGGTGCCCGACGACCAGCTCGCGGCAAGTATTACATGTACGCCGGCGGCTCATAGCGCCGAACGGAATGTCGTCCTGTTCGTACCTGGCACGGGCTTGACGCCTGAAGAGAATTACCGCCTCGGCTGGTTCCGTTCTTTGGACCAGCTCGGCTGGCCGTATTGTTCCGTAGCTGATCCCGATCATGCTCTGGGCGATGCCCAGATCGCGGCGGAGTACGTCGCCAATGCAATCAGGTACGTGCATCAGATCAGCGGCCGGGCGGTGAACATTGTCGGCCACAGTCAAGGGGGAACCCAGCCGCGCTTCGCGATGCGCTTCTGGCCGGACCTTCGTCCCCTGGTCGACGACTACGTCGGTATCGCGGCGACGAATCACGGCAGCCTGATCGTCGACCTGACGTGCAACGCGACGCTGGGATGCCCACCGGCCGCCTGGCAGCAGGGTACCGATTCGCGATACACCAGAGCGATGAACTCGGGGCAGGAAACCTTTGCCGGTATCTCCTATACCAACGTCTACACTCGCACCGATCCGATCGTTCAGCCCAACCTCAATGTCAACGGCAGCTCAAGCCTACGTACCGGTGGCGGAGCTATCAGCAACATCGGCGTGCAGGACCTCTGCTCACTCCGACTCTCCGAGCATTTCGGTGTAGGGGTATTTGACGCGACGACCTTTGCCATTGCCATGGACGCGTTCACCCATCCAGGCCCGGCCGACCCTGCACGAATCCGGCACGATGTCTGCTCGCGGCTGTTCATGCCAGGGGTCGATGTGTCAACACTTCCACGCGAGGTGGCATCCGTAATCGCGTCCGTCACTGCACGACTCGCGCAGCACCCCCGTGTCAACGCCGAGCCGGAACTGCGGCCATACGTCTTCGAGCACTGATCGTCGTGTACCCGCGAGCACATCGATAGAGCTAGCCCACACTAACCCGGACAGACGTCGAATGACGACCGAAACCTCGAAACCTTAGGTGAGCCCCCCGGCTGGCAACGTCAAAATAGCCCGGGCCGTGCTGACGGCAGCGGAAACCGGTTTCTGGTTGGCAAAGTTCACTTTGACAACCAGAATGCTACTGACATACAGTCAGTATGTGTTCCCGTTCAGGACGCCGACGGTGAGCGTCGCCAACCCAGGAGGGCAAGTTGACCCGAACGGTCGTTGTGGATTTGTTCCACGCTAGGTGCAGGGGGCGCTCAGCCGGTGGACGACTGTCCAGCCTTCCAGGCGAGGATTTCGAACGTCCTCATACCCGGGCGATGTTCACATCGAAGGCCACCGCCACAGTTCCGTCATTGCGCTTCCCCACCGACGGGCGCCATGACCTGCATGAGATGTGCAAGAGTCAGATGGCCAACGCCGCGATGAGCGAGCGGATCTAACTCGCCATGATGACGGTCGTCGTACTCACAGTCTGCGTTCAGATAGTCGTGCTGACCGTCGCCCATGTCTGGTCGAATGACATCATTCGACCGATCTCCGTCGCCGATCGTTGGTCCGATTTCGCGAGCCGCTGGCGTGAGCGATTGAGCCCGAAAGTTGCTGAAATACTTCCTGATACGGTGATTTGCCAAGGATGCCGTACATCAGATCCTCGCGCGTGGCTCACCGCCGTCCGGGAACACGATCTGAGGGGTAAGGAACCGGAAGTCGCCCGTCGTAAACCGGCGTAGCCACACACGATCGTAGCGGTCTCGCCGATCTCGCAGTCCGACGTGCAGAGCACGTCCGCCACCCGCGCACCCAGCCCTCGGAACTGTCGAATACTACGGGTTCAGTCGATGCCTCTGTACTGAACCGTGTTTCGGGCAAACCTCCGCGTCACCGACGCTTCAGTGACGACCTCGTAGTGAGCACCTACGGCGAGAACCTTGCAGGCGCAGAGCTATTGGCCCTCTAGATCGCAGTCGTACCTCTGGGCGAGTTGGACCAGCAGTTGCGAGAATCTCGGCGGCTCATCACCACCGAGCGAGCGCACCAAAGAACAGCCTGCGTGCAAAATATGCTGTGCCAGAATGGTTTCGGCCCCATCCGCATCCCGCGCGAGCCACGCTTTCAGCAAAGCTTCGTGTTCGTCACTCGATCGGGTGATCGAGTCGGTAGACCTGCCATGGTACACCCGCCGATAGCGTGAAAACCGCTCCCAGTAACCGCGCAAGCTGACAAGAAGTGGGTCAGGATCCACTGTCGCGAGACCGTACAGAGCGAAATGGAACTCTTGGTTCGCCGCATCGAACTCGTCGGTCCGAGCGTGCGCCTCCGGACGACTCTCTAGCCACCGACTGTGCATTTCCCTCAGTTCGACTGCCTCTTCCTCCGAGTGATTCAGCGCCGCGACCCGAACCGCGAGAGGTTCCAGCAACATGCGTAAGACGAGGATGTCCTGAACTTCGGCGGGCGAGAAGCGAACAACTTGAACCCCAGACCGAGGCCGGATCGCCACCCAACCTTCTGCTTCGAGGAGCCGGAACGCTTCTCTCAGAGGCGTCCGGCTGACACCGAACGCCTCGGCGTATTCATCCTGGCGGATGTGGGCACCCGGTTCGAGATCCCCCGTGATGATCTGCTCGCGCAGACTGTCGGCGATACGGACGACCAGAGTCCGTGAATCGAGGTTCCAGGAAACCGCCATCAACCACTCCCAGTATTAAATCGACTGAGTACAACCTACCGGACCGCTGGTGGCTAGATACGGTGCCGCTTCTTTCAACCGACGATCCGGGTTCGATGACCCTCGAACATGTCCCCCGCACGGCGGTCCGGTCGCCGATCATGCCGCACAGGTGAACTACCGACGACTCCGAATCCAGCAGCGACACGGCCAGGAACTGCCCGCGCCAGGTGTCTGCCTGCTCCGAGGCCAGTGATGCTCAGAACTGACACTGTTGCACTGGACCACGCTAGTTGCGGCTATGACCTGCTGCTTTCTGGTGGTCCTAGCTGGCTTCGGACCAGCGACCCCCGCGCGCCTTGATTCTGTTCGAGCTTGCCGAGCCCAACAAATCTAGCCAAATCGTGTTCCCTGGAGATTGGAACAGCTACTGATCGGGCGGGAGTAGGTGCCCGACGCCCTCACATCCGATCGATCCAACCGCGGTCGCTGGGGCGCCGAGATACCTTCTGTTGTCGACGCAGGCCAAGGCAAGCCCGTACCAGCAACAGCAGCTCGGCCACAATTGTGTCGGCTGGACCAATACCCCTATCCCCGCCGAGATACTGGGTAGCCGATCAACAACCACCACAACGCAATTGCCAGCCCGAAGATGAACCACTGTCGACTCAGGTTGCGCGCCGAGTGACGGGTACATCCCGAATGGACTGCGGCGCTGATGGTTGCCGGCGAAGTAGCCGCAATGTCCACTGAGCCTGCATCCTCGACGCCGCCGCTACACCGGTGGGCCACCACAAAAGTCGCGGCTGCGCACATCCAGGTTCACCCGGAGGTCCTGCGCCGCTGGGCCCGACGTCCTGACAAGATCCGAACCTCGCTTGGTTTCGTCCCGAGATTGCGGAGTTCGCTGACACACCTCACGGTCGATGGCAAGCACGGTCCCCCGAATGGCCGGACTCCTGCGCGATCAGGTGACTGATGTTCGGTCATGCCGACCGCCGCCGGGCTGACTCCGCCGTTCGAAATCCAAGGTTCCTGCCGGATGCAGGGCAGAGCGCCCCAGCGAAAACCACGTCCTGAGGCATCCATACATTCCTGGGACTCGGCAGTTCGGCCAGTTTCAGCTTTGCGTGCAGCTTCTCGACCTCCGTTCGTGGTCGTATCGCAGCTTGGAAGGCAGCGACAAAGCATCGATCCTGAACGATCTAGTGAGCCTCGCCCATCCAACTGCCACCGTCACGCGGCGCGAACTGAGTAGCAGTTGCAGGACCTGAAGGGGGTGCAGGACGGATCTGACCTTGAGATAGTTGAAGAGGCGCTGTTCGACAACCTTGCTCTGATGGTCGAATCGCCAGACCTCGATGCCGCGCCCGGTTCTATGTCCGCGTGGTCCGCCGTACCATTCGTTGACTATCGTCTCACCGGTTGCGGCGACGAGGCGCTTGGAGACGCTGAATCGGGTTGCTTCGAATCCGGCACAGGTCCTCGCCCACGCCTCGTGGATCGCATCGATACCGATGGATTCCTCGAGTGCGCCGTCGGTGATTATCACCTGTCGCGCGTCCGTTGCGAAGATTTCGTAGATCGCCTCGGTGACGTACTCGTTCGTCGCGTGCTCCACGGATTCGACGAACGCGACCGCGTCGTCGGGTCGGCGCCCAACCGCGGAAGCCGACGCGACAGCGTGGTCTCGACTCGGGAGCGCATCAAACCCGTCGGAATCATTTGAGCCACTCATCGGTCCACGCCCCTGACTCCGACGAGCTGGCCTCTGCGATTTCAGGTTTCGTGAAAGTGGAAGAGCCACTGACAGGTCTAGAAGTGACCATGCCAGTATGACCTTCCCGGGCGGGCGCACGACTCGGTCATCGTCCACTTGCCTTGTAGGCCTCGTGGGCGATCTCGATGACCCGTCATACTCGACGTATCAGCCGCTACTCGGCGAACGCCTCCACCACAGTGGAGTTGTCCGCTAGCTGGCACTCGTCCACATCGGCGAACAGATCGCTGCGCGGCACGCGCTCGGCGTACACACGACCAGGGTCACCGGGAGCCGCCAGCCGGACGAAGACGCGGCGAGCTTCGTCTCGCTGCTTGTCAGAGAGCTTCGCGTAGGCCTCTTCCGCGCACGGCGACAACCTCGTAGATCGTCGCCGTGCGCGGGGACATCGCGGTCGGCGATGTCCTTCATGACCACCCTTCATTCACTGTGGTTGCCGGTTCCGGCGTATAGGATCGGAAATACGCTGTATATCAACCTATTTCGACTTCTGCTCGTTACCGAATCGAACCGTACGTGCCGATCGTTCGGGTGCCGAGTCGCGTTGGGCTAATTCGATTCTCGACCCTGTCTCACAGCCGTGATTGGGAGCGACGCATGGTTTCCGGATCGATCTCTTGGATCTGGAGGACGACACCGTCGGGGTCGGTGACGCGGATGCTGCGGCCGAAGTCCTCGTCTACGAGGGTGTGCTCGTATCCGTCGGCAGCGAGCCGGGCGGATACCTCCTCGAGCCGCTCATCGGTGGAGAATCCGAGCTCGACAGTGCCAGGGGGGCGTCCCTTGGAGACGGCGGCGTCGTGGACACCGACCGCGCCTGCCGGAGCGTCCAGGTGAGCCCACACAGCGACACTGACGTCTGCACGGTAGGTGAGGCCGAGGCCTTCATAGAAGCGGCGGGATGCGGCCACGTCGGCGACATAGCGGATGGGCAGGACGGTGAGCACGGGCATTCTTCTGATGCTGTGGGATGTTTGGTGCCTCAACTCTGGAAGAGGGGCGGTGGATAGTCGCTCACGGTGTCGAATTGTGGTGGATTCCAACGCTAGGCTGCTGATTGTGGTGGATCACGTCAAGCTTGACGAGGACGATCGGCGGATGCTGCACGCCCTACAGCTCGACGGCCGTGCGTCGTTCGCGCGAATCGCGACGGTTCTGGGGTTGTCCGAACGGACTGTCTCCCGCCGCTATCACCGGCTGCGGTCCCAGCTGGCGCTGCGCGTGTTCGGCATCACCGGCCATGACCAGCGAGCTCAGGAGGACTGGTTCCTGCGCATCACGGCTACGCCCGCGTCTGTAGATGCCGTCGCGCGCATTCTTGCCGCCCGGTCGGACACAGCATGGATCGCATCCCTGGCAGGTAGTGGCGGGCTCAGTTGCATCCTCCGCGTGCCCACCGCGACCGGAGAAGGGAGCGCCGCGCTCGAGCAGTTCCGGCGCGGGACAGCCGGCGGGACAGTGACCGCCCAAAGACTGCTCATGCCTGTCGCAGGTGTTGGTGGGTGGCCTGGTCGGCTGCAGGCACTGACAGCCACCGAGCAGGAAGCTCTGAAACCGTCTGCTATGGGCCAGGGCACATCGGCGTCGCTGTCGCCTGATGACGAGAGACTGCTGCGGCTGCTGGCAGCCGACGGCCGCACGAGTGTTGCCCGGCTCGCCAGTGCCTCAAGCATCCCGGAATCCACGGTGCGCCGCAGGATCGTGGAGTTGACTGCCCGGGGTGTGCTGATGTTCGAGGTCGAGGTCGATCCCAAGCTCTACGGACGGTACGTCGACGTGATCTGCTGGCTGGATGTGCAACCAGCCGCACTCCGGACCGTCACCGCCGCGCTCGGCTCACACACACAAGTTGCCTTCGCCGCCACGACCACGGGAACAAGCAACATCGTCGCCCTCGTCGAGGTCACCACCACGAACGAACTCCACGACTACCTCTCCGACCGCATCGGCACACTTCCTGGTGTGCACCGAGTTCACACGGAGATTGTCTCCCGATGGATCAAGCGAGCTGGTCCGCCCTTATTGCCACCTTCCTGAGCGCTGCGGTCATGTTCCTACACATCCCCTCTGTCTTTCGGAGGCGACGAAGTGAGCGTTGGCCGACCATTCATCATCGCGACCGAACTCACTACCCGGTTCGCCTAGTGGCCTAAAGCGATGGTGGCGGTTCTCCAGGGGCCTCGGGGCGACAGAACCCTATGACTGGTCAACACGGCCGGTCTTGCTCGTGTGAAGCCGGGGCAGCGAGGAAGGCAGGCAGCTGGTTACCGGGGACCTGGTCGACAGTTGACGGGGTTGCGTCACAGTGAGGTGGGGTGCTGAACAGCGGCAGCCGCGCGGGGCCGAGGGTCTTCGGGTACAGGTCGGTTATGGTCGTTCCCCTTGTATTGACGGACTGAGCTGTAGATTTCATCGAGCGTAGCTGTGACCGCCGCCCACCCAGAGTCGGTGGAGCGACGCCGATCTGTTCAGCGACTGGGTACGGCTCGGGTAGACGGCAGCCATCAGCGCCTAACGATCCACAGGGCAGTCGCGAGTACGACGATCGCGGCCCAGATGATCCAGTAGATCGCTGGCGCACCAACCACGGCCAAGGCAGCCGCGGCGACGGCGAACACGACGATTTGAGTTGTTCGCACAGGGTGGTGCCTCCTTCGTTGTTGTCCTGCAGAGCAAGTGGACGACGGCCGGGGTGCCCTATCCCCCAGGTCCTTCAGTCGCTCGGCCTTCAGGCTATCTCTGTTCCTTCCTGCTCCACTCCGAACAAGATCAGCCCACACCGCCACCGGATGCACACCTGAAACCAACACACAACAAACACACACTTTTGACCGGAATCGACGGGAAACAATGAGAACCCGCCAGCGCATCGACCACATGAAAAATGTTGACTACCAGCATTATTGGGAACCGTTGGGCAGCTTCCGAGGAACTGGAACCGTCGCCAGGTGGTCGCAGGTTCAAATCCTGTCAGCCCGACAGTGAAAACCCCCTCTGACCTCGGTCGGAGGGGGTTTTCTTGTGTTCCGGGACTTGACGTGGTTCGGCCCATACACACAGTTACAGCACAAAAATGACGTCGGCGGGGTTCGTCAACGGCTCCGGGAGCACCGATTTCTGCCCAAAGAGCGACCATGAGCCGCCCAACTCAGCATTTGTGTCCGACATCACACAATTGCCCCGGTTGGGGCACTCGGCGTATCCCGGTAGGACGGTTCGAGGGCAAGCCAACGCCGCCCGGCGTCGTCCTGACTCACACCCGCCAGGTATCGCCCGGTCCCGGCGGGCCCCCAAGCTCCCGAGGCCGTCAGCGGGCCTCCGATATACTCGACCGCAGGAAGAGCTACTGATCGCAACACATCAGTGAGCGACGCATGCCTTCCGCTCCTCCATCGCCTGACACGGCGAACTCTGCTTCCCCTATGCCCGACGGCGAAACCTGGCTCACCAGCCCAGATCTCGCCTCGCGCTGGCACATCCCCCTCAAACCTTCGCCTCCTGGGCCTCCGCAGGCACCGGCCCCCGCTACAGCCATCTCGGCCGACACCGTCGATACCGTGCGCACCTGGGAGCTTCAGCGTCTGCTCGGGACGCGGTCCACGGCACGTAGCCCGCGACACCAACCGCGGCCGATGACGAGAAATGGTTGACCACCGCCGATCTCGCCCAGCGCTTGCAGATCCCAGCCAAGACCCTGGCTGCCTGGTCTTGCAACGGCACAGGGCCGCTCTATGCCCGTCTCGGCCGACACCGTCGATACCGCCTCGCCGACGTCGGCGCGTGGGAAGACCAAACTCCCGAGGTCCGCCCGCCCGCATCCGTCGCACCGCTGGCTGAGGATCCACCCCCAATCCGCAGGGTGTTGGGCAGCTACGGAAATGAGCACTGGGTGCCTCGAACTCCGGACGGTGTCTGGGATAGCAATTTTGGCTCACCTCAGGTGACGAAGAAGCTCTCGAGCACCTGCGCAGTCTGGGTGTCTGTGTATACACCCACCTGGTCTGACGCTTTGCCGGCACCGCGTCGAAGCAGTCCAGAAGTCCTCTGGAAAAACGACCCTGGTACAGCATCGGTTTGGTGACACTGGAACAGGTGAAGCGCCCGCACAGCCATGTCGCCGTCGTAGGCACGTAGCTTCTCGTACTCGCGAAATCCCACACCCCATTGGAAACATCGCGCCGGTACCACCGAGCTGCGTCGACTGGCCGCGGCCCGGCGAGCGAGCGATCTAGCGCAGGACCCGGGCAGTTTCCGGCGGGCTCGTTGTGGAGCCGCCGGAAACTCGCGACGGAGGTGCCGCTAGCGCGCCGAAACCACGGCCCCAGTCAGGTGTCCGACCGTGGACGCGAGATCGCCGCAGGCCTGCTCGTACTGGCGGCGCAGGGTCGCCACAAGGTCGGCGGTCGACCCGGCTTCGGTGACGGCACCGATGCCCTGACCCGCACCCCAGACATCGCGCCAGGCCTTGGCATCGGTGCCGGACGAACCGAAATTCATCTGCGAGGGGTCCGACTCGGGCAGGTTGTCGGGGTCGAGACCAGCGGCGACGATGCTGCCGCGCAAGTAGTTCCCGTGCACGCCGGTGAACAGATTGCTGTAGACGATGTCGGCCGCGGTGGAGTCGACGACCATCTGCCGGTAGCCGGGCACGACGTTGGCCTCGGTGGTCGACAGGAACGCCGAGCCGATGTAGGCCAGGTCGGCACCGGCGGCCTGAGCCGCCAGGATCGACCGGCCGTGTGCGATGGAACCAGACAGCAGCAGCGGACCGTCGAACCAGGTGCGGATCTCCTGGATCAGCGCGAAGGGCGACTGGGTCCCGGCATGCCCGCCGGCGCCCGCGGCCACCGCGATGAGCCCGTCGGCGCCCTTCTCGATCGCCTTGCGCGCGTACTCGTTGTTGATCACGTCGTGGAGCACGAGTCCGCCGTAGGAGTGCACCGCGTCGTTGATCTCGGTCCGCGCGCCTAGCGAACTGATCACGATCGGCACCTCGTGCTCGACGATGACCGCCATGTCCTGCTCGAGCCGATCGTTGGAGCGATGCACGATCTGATTGACCGCGAACGGCGCCACCACCGCCTCCGGGTTCGCCGCCGCGAATGCCGCGTTCTCCTCGACGATGCGTTCGAGCCAGTCGCCGAGCTGCGACGCTGGCCGCGCGTTCAGCGCCGGAAACGATCCGACGATCCCGGCCTGACACTGGGCGATGACGAGCTCGGGGCCCGACGCGATGAACATCGGCGAGGCGACCACAGGCAGGGACAGGCGGCCGGAAAGCTGCAGGGGCAGTGCCATTGAATCCTCCGAAGGCAGGACGGACCAGCGGTCGAGCCGCCGGGCGAACGTCAGTTCCTGCACGATAGGACGCACACCGACCCATATGCAACCAGTTGCATATCGATCGTGGCGTCAATCACCGTGCCGATCCGATCGGCGGCGCCGCGACCGCCCAGTCGTGCCCTCGGGTTGGTGGACGACGCCACTCCTGTCCGGAGTCGTTGGATTCGCTTGTCGCTTCCGCAGGCCCACGAGCCACCGCGGGCTAGGTCGCCGACAACAAATAACAGCGCCGCGACCAGGTACGCCGAGGTGGCGCCGGTCTCAACGGAAATCATGGAACCACTCCGGTTGTCATGTGCACGTCAACTGCGGGAGAACATGGCGAGCATCCGGCGAGTCACCGCGGAGCCACCGAAGACATTGATGCTCGCGAGCAGAATTGCCGCGGACGACAACAGTGTGATCAACCAGTCGCCGTACCCGATCTGGAGCAGTGCCGCGACCGCGATCCCGACCCGACGGCCCGGCGACATCGGCTGTTTCGGTGCCTGCGCTCCGCAGGAGGTGAGGTCACCCTGCCTCGGCGGGTGAATCTGGCAATCATGGACTACGAGTTCGTCGCCGAGGGGGTGCCGTTACCGGCGCCCTACGCTGCACTCCAGCTTTCCGAACATGGACACTGCTGGACCGACACGTCCAGGCCGCTCCCCCACCGAAGTCGACCGGATTTGCGAAGATAGACCCATTCGCTCGAGCAGTCCGACAGCATCTTGGGGTTGACAACCGGCTCGCCTGTGATGCGAGGATCATCGAAAGCGTGCTTTACGCACGAAATTTGGTCGTGGCATAGTCGAACACGCGCAGGCTTCCCAGAAACCGGGCGGCAGCGTTGGCCAATTCATCGAGCAGACAGGACAAGCCGCATGGCACGCAAAGTGGTAGTCAACATCGTCGACGACATCGACGGCACCACACCCGCTACCGAAACGGTCACCTTCGGTGTCGATGGTGCCCTCTACGAAATCGACCTCTCCGACAACAACGCAGCCACGCTGCGTGACACCATGGAGCAGTGGGTCCCGCACGCCCGCAAAACCGGCCGCACGGCCAAATCCACCAGCCGACCCATTCCATCCCCGGCCAAGCCTGCGCGAAACCCCAACGATCTCACCGCGATCCGCACCTGGGCCGCAGAAAACGGCCACAAAGTTTCCGCGCGCGGCCGCATCGCCGCCGAGATCGTCGACGCCTACAACAAGGCGGTCGCCTGACCGACCTGCTCGTGCCCGGACAACCCGGGCACGAGCAGCGGGGCACGGATCCAGCGGTGGTGGCACCCACCGTTGTGCCAAGTCCTCGACGACAGCTACTCGAACCAGACCCGACACCTGTCACCGATCGACAGAACATCGGCTACGCCGCGCCGAAATACTCAACCTGACTTCCATGAGGAAGAAAGGAGTTCGCGCGTTGCCCGCGGTAGATATCACAGACTCGCGGGTGATCAAGGGCTCCTAGCGACTCCGAAATCCTAACCGTTATGTTCGAGCGCACGATCAGGACGACCGAACGTCAGGAACCGAAGGACCCAGTCGAAGGCTTCGACGCCGGCACTTCCACGGTGTAGTCGGAACCCTTGACCTGATCGGGTGAAGTGTGGGAGCTACCGCAGAAGCCGCTGAGCTGGTAACGACCTGGAGCCAGACCCGAGCGGACAGGACGCACGGTACTGCCTGGACCCGCTGAGCCGGCGGGATCGTGTTCGGTGAATTCATGCACCGAACCATCGATCCCGATCACCGCAAAACACACTCCCCTGTCGTTCGGGTTGATGATCGTGGCCACGATGGAATCGTCGCCTTGCGCCACGAACGCCAACTGCGGCGGCTGGTAGGACTCCGCAACCGCAGTCCCCGGCGCGAACACAACCCCTGCCACCACAACCGACACACCCGCCGCGATTCGATTCACCATCATTCGGGTGATTCTGGCATACAGATCCGAAACTGGTTCAGGGGCAGGCACACTCACGTCGATCGCGACTACCCAAGCTAAGAACTGTCCCGTACGTTATTGAGCGGCAACGGTATCGTGTCACCAGTGGTGATCTCGGCGACTGCCCCGGTGATAGTGGAGCTGTTCTCCGGCCTGCAGCCGCGCAAGTTCGCTCGCCTGATCACCCAGTTGCGGTGAGATGGCGCCGACCGGCCTTTGCGAGGCCGACCCTGGGGATTATGGTTCGAAGACCGGGTGCTGCTGGTGACCACTGTCGTCATGGCTGCCCACCACCTCTGGCAACAGAATCCCTGCCTACCCACCCTCGCTTCGATCGCGACGTCGACAACCGGGCACGCATACCAGAATTCGTTGTTGGAGAGCGGGAATCTTGGTTCATGCACGGACCGTAGCAATCTGATTCGGTCTCCGGATCCCGGAAAGACCCGGAAGTTCACCCTGAAAAGGCCCCCTACCCGACATCCTGCGCCGATGAGTCAGCCGCCGAGAGTAGACAGCTCACGCTGCAATCTGCACCCGCTAATCGGCTCCGCGTCTGGTGTCGTATGCCCACATCGCGATCTCGACGCGGTTGCGGGCGCCGAGCTTGCTCATCAACGATGCGACGTGGGTCTTGACCGTGCTCAGGCCGACGAAGAGCTCGATGGCGATCTCGGCGTTGGTCCGGCCGCGTGCCACCAGCGCGAGCACCTCCTCCTCGCGCTCGGTGAGCGGGTCGATGGGCTGGACCGGTACCACCGGCGCCTGGTCGGCGAAGGTCGCCAGCAGCCGGCGGGTGACGTTGGGGGCGATCAGCGCGTCCCCGTCGGCCGCCGCGTGGATGGCCTGCACGAGGAGCCCCGGCCCGGCGTCTTTGAGCAGGAAGCCGCGGGCGCCGGCGCGTAGGGCGCCGAGGACGTACTCATCGAGGTCGAAGGTGGTGATCACGACAACCGCCATCGGGTCCGTGACGCCTGGCCCCGCAAGGCGTCGCGTCACTTCGATGCCGTCGAGCCCGGGCATCCGGATGTCGACCAGGAGGACATCGGGACGCAGCCGGGTCGCCAGGTCGAGCGCTGCGAGCCCGTCGGCCGCCTCCCCCACGACCTCGAGGTCGGGTTGCGCGCCGAGGATCATCACCAGCCCGGTCCGGACCAAGTCCTGGTCGTCGGCTACAACCACACGAATGCTCATGCCGGCGCATCCACGGGCAGCACTGCCTCGACCACCCAACCACCCTCGGGCCCCGGCCCCGCGGAGAGCGATCCGCCGAGGAGATGGGCGCGTTCGGCCATGCCCAGCAGGCCGAATCCAGGTTTCGGGACCGGGCCCGGCTCGGTCTGTCCATCGTCGCTGACCCGCAGCCTGACGGTGTCGCCGTCCCGGCGTACGTCGATCCCGACGCGGGTCGCGCTCCGGGCGTGCCGTACGGCGTTGGTCAGGGACTCCTGCGCGAGCCGGTAGAGCGCGGCGTCCACGGGTCGTGCCAGCCGGGTCGACGAACCGTCCAGCGAGACCTCGACGGTGGGCGTCGCGTCGGCGCGCGCCAGAGCAGGCAGGTCCGCGACACCCCGTTGCGGTGAGTAGGCGACGGCTTCCTCCGCACGCAGCACCCGCACCATGGATCTCATCTCTGCCAGGGTTCGCGACGCTTCGGACTCTATCGCGGCCAGGACCTCGGCAGCCTTCTCCGGCTGGATGGCGGCGACCACGCCACCGGCCTGCGCCTGCACCGCGATGGCCGAGACGTGGTGGGCCACGGTGTCGTGCAGCTCGCGCGCCAGCGCCACCCGTTCCTGATTGCGGATCTCGCGCCGTTGGCGATGCCAGAGGTCCGCGCGGTAGCGGAACACCGCCGCCAGGGCGACGAACAACAGCAAGAGGACGCTTCCGCCGAAAACGTCGGCCGAGCCCGCGGAGGAGGCGTACATCCCCAGCGCGACGACGACTGCCACGAACACCGTCCCCACGACGATCTCGCGTCCCGAGCCCCACCGCACCAGGGCGTAGAGCAGGATCAAGTCGGCCATCATGGAGTAGAGGCCGAGGTCCCCGGCATGCGTAGTCAGCTGCAGGACCGAGAGCAGCCCGGCGACGCCCCACCCGACCAGGGCGGCCATCAGGGGGCGGCTTCGCCGCCAGAGCAGGGCAGGCATCAGCGCCAGGGCGAGCACCGCTACCAGGGGTCGCCAGGCCAAGCCCGGCCGAACGATGCTTTCGACCAAGGTGGCGGCCGCGAACACGCCAACCAGCAGCCAGTCGAGACGACCGATGGGTGGGGCGTCACCAGGCCGCGGCTCATGCCAGAGGGAGCGCCGGACAGTGACCACGGCTTCAGCATAGGGATCGGCGCGCCTCGGCGTACCCGCCGAAAGAACGAGAGAGGGATCATGCCATCGGCCAGGCGAACTCCAGCCTCCGGGCCGGTGTGCCCGGCGCCAGGCCCAGCGATCGTGGACGTACCGATCCGCCCTACAACGGAGCCCTTGATGAGTACACGTCAACCCACCACCACGCTGGAAGACCAGCCGATGCCGGTGCGAGCCAAGCTCGCCGCAGCGTGGACGAGCTTCATGTTCCTGTACGCCTACGTGGACATTCTCAACTTCTTCACGCCCGGCGTCGTCGAGGACATCCTCGACGGCATGGTCTTCGAGTTCGCTCTCTCCCAGACCTTTTCGACCGCGGCGCTGACCCTCATGGCCGTCCCGATCTTCATGGTCGTGCTGTCGATGACGCTGCCCGCCAAGGTGAGCCGCATCGCGAACCTCATCGTGGCTTCGCTCTACGTCCCCGTCACGGTATTCAACGTGGTGGGCGCGTCGTGGCTGTACTTCTACGGCCTCGGCATCATATTGGAAGTGATCCTTCTCGCCCTCATCTTGCGGTACGCCTGGACTTGGCCCCGCATCGCACCTTCGGCGACGATGGCGACCAACCCGGACCCCGAAACCGTTCGCGCGCAGCAGCAAGCGTGAACCAAGAGTAGTCCCCGTCCTGTTCGGAAACCGCTGCCTCGGTGTTGCACTGGCTTTCGCGACTTCATGCACATCAGGAGCATGAAGTCGCGAGATCAGCAGAACTATCCGGAGTGGTTACCCCGGACTCCTCTCGCCGCGAAGCGTCCGGTCGATCCATGCGATGACGTCGGCCAGGATGACCGGCCCCTCGGGTTCATCCTCCAACCCGTGGTAAACGCCAGGACAGGTCCTCAGTGTCGCCGATGGCACGAGGTCGACCACCCGGCGGCTGGCGGAGACCGGATTGATCAGATCGGCGTCTCCGTGAACCACGAGTAGTGGCACGGCGACTCGGGTGGCGGCCGATGCCACGCGATCCATCTGTGCCAAGACGTCGATCGCGAAGCGTGCGGTCGCTCGCCCATGGACCAAGGGATCGGCGTACCGTTCGGCGACGACGTCGGGGTCGCGATTGACACGCTCGAACCGCAGCCCATTCGGCAATGTCAGGGTGGCGAAGGCGCGGCCGATGCTCCTGACCATGGCCACCTTGAGACGCTGGTTCCGCAGCTCCGAGTCGAAAGCGGGTCCGGTCACCACCACCGCGGCCACGTCCGCCTCCGGCCGGTCCGCTGCGTAGAGGAACGCGTAGAGCCCGCCCAGGCTGTGGCCGTACAGCACGACCGGTGCGCCGCCCGTTCGCGCACGCTCGTGTGCGATGAGATGGTCCACGGCCCGCGCCGTCGACTGGTATCGGACGTCGCCGCGGCGTCCTTCGGATCGCCCGAATCCTTCGTAGTCCATGGCAAGCACGGAGAAACCAGCCGCGGTGAACAACCGAGCCGTGCTGTCGTAGCGGGCGGCGTGCTCGCCGAGACCGTGCATGATGACGACACTGGCCAGTGCAGGCCCGCTCGGGACCCAGTGCAGTGAGATGAGTCGGGGGCCGCCGCCGTCCGGTGTGAAGGAGTCGAAGAGGGGTGATGTGTTCACGAGCAGTTCCTTTCCGGTCTGCTCGAGCATCGCCGCTTCCCCTGTGTCCGGGATTGGACCAACCTGCTAGGTCGGCAGGATCTCCCAACGGATCGTGTTGAACGCGGTGGGAGGGCCGCCGAAGGTTCGGCGACAGGTCCTCGTGAGATGGGAGCTGTCGGTGAACCCCGCCAGGTGAGCAGCATCGGTGAGCGTCCGGCCCTGCGCGACCGCTGCGGTCGCCCGGAGCAGCCGGAGCCATCTGACGTAAGCCCGGAAGGTGATTCCGAGGTCCTGGGCGAAGAGATGGGACAGCCGGCTCTCCGACAGATGAACGGTCGCGGCGAGGTCGCGAAGCCGGATAGGTCGTGAGTCCAGCTCGGTCTGAAGGCGGGTGCGCGCGGCGGCGACTCCCGGATGAAGCGCGTGCGAGGTGTTTCCGGGAGAGCGCAGGCGCCCTTCCACGTAGGCGCTGTGACCCTTGGTCAGGGTCTGTCCCGCGTGATGCCAGGCGCGAACGTGGGACGGATCGTCGACCAGCTCGATCAGCTCGGCACCCAGAGAAGACTCGGGCTCGACGTGCGCCACGACGCCCCAGGCGCCGGCGGCGCTGAACGCGTGCGTCTGATCGGCGGGAACGATCGCCGCGTTCGTACGTCGCTGACGGCCCTGGAGATCCTCGATGACGAACGTCCCCTGGTGGGCGACGGCCACCTGCACGGAGTGGTGGGAATGTCCCGGCAGACTTCCCAGCGGACCCTCGATCTCGAGCACACCGGGACGCAAGCGCCCTATGCCAGACCACCGTGAGATCACTGGTTGTCGCTCGTCCGACGCGTGCATCGACTGTAATATACGCGGCACGGGAGCGCTACGACACCGCCGCGAAACGGCGGCCCCTGAAAGCGACCCACTACCCCGCAGAACGCCGAACACCCTCGCTCGCAAGGAGTTCAGGGCGTCCGTGATCGGATACTCGGCGCTGCCACGGTGCGGCCATCCACTCGGCCCGGCCGCGGCAGGTAGCCGCGCCCGGCCCGACAGGCGGATCAGAGGCGTTCGAAAACGGCGGCCAGCCCTTGTCCGCCACCGATGCACATCGTCTCGAGGCCGTACCGGCCTTCCCTGCGGGACAGTTCGTGCAGCAGGGTGGCCAGGATTCTGGCGCCGGTGGCACCGACCGGATGGCCGAGGGAGATCCCCGACCCGTTGGGGTTGACGCGCGGGTCGTCGGGTTCGATCTTCCAGGTCCGCAGCACGGCAAGGGCCTGCGCGGCGAAGGCCTCGTTGAGTTCGATCACGTCGAGGTCGTCGAGCGTGAGATCGAGCCGGGCGAGCGCCTTCTCGGTCGCGGGGACCGGCCCGATGCCCATGGTGGCCGGCGGGACACCGGCGACCGCCCACGACGCCAGCCGCGCCAGCGGACGGAGCCCGAGTACCTGTGCACGCTGCGGTGTCGTCACGATGCAGAGCGCGGCGCCGTCGTTCTGGCCGCTGGAGTTGCCGGCGGTCACGGTGGATTCGGGATCGACCCCCGACCGGATCGGACGCAGCCGGGCCAGCGAAGCGAGGTCGGTATCGGCACGTGGGTGCTCGTCCGCGCACACCAGCAAGGGTTCCCGTTTGCGTTGCGGCACAGTGACGGTCACCATCTCGTCCGCGAAACGTCCCTCGCGTTGCGCGGCGACGGCGCGCCGGTGCGACTGCACGGCGAGCGCATCCTGGTCGGTACGGCTGATGCAGTACTGGGCGCGCAGGTTCTCCGCGGTTTCGATCATGCCGCCGTCGACCCGGAAGTTCTTGCCACCAGCGGTGACCCGCGCGCGGGCGAGCCGATCGTGCAGGACCGGGCCGTTGCCGCGGACACCCCAGCGGATGTCGTCGGTGTAGAACTCGGTGCGGCTCATGGATTCCACGCCGCCGGCCAGCACGAGATCGCTGCCCCCGGTTTGCACCTGCAAGCAGGCTTGCAGCACGGCCTGCAAACCCGATCCACAGCGCCGGTCCACCTGGATGCCGGGCACGCCGATGCCAAGGCCCGCGTCCAGCGCGGCGACGCGGCCGATCGCCGGCGCCTCGCCGTTGGGTGCGGACTGACCGAGGATGACGTCGTCGACAGCCTCGGCGACAAGTCCGGTGCGCGCGATCAGTTCGGTGATCACGGTCGCGGCCAATTCTTGCGGGGCGATGTCTTCGAACACGCCGCCGAATCGTCCGACCGGGGTTCGCAGTGGTTCGCAGATAACAGCTTCGGGCATGGATCTTCCTCGTAGATGTCAGGTGTTGGATCGGATCTGGCTGAGGTCGTGCTCGATCGCGGCGCTGGTCTCGAGTACGGCGGGAATCAGGGAGTCGCGGACCTCACGCAGCGTGTAGCGGGCCGCCTGGGTCGAGATGTTCACCGCGGCGACGACCGTGCCGTGCCGGTCGCGGATGGGTGCCGCCATCGACCGCAGTCCCTGTTCGAGTTCCTGGTCGACGACGCAGTATCCGTCGGCGCGGACCTGAGCCAGCTCGGCCCGCAGTTGCCGTTTCGTGGTGACCGTCGCGTCGGTGAGGGGTGTCAGGTCGGCTTTCGCCAGGTAGTCGTCGAGTGCGCCGGCGTCGAGGCCGGCGAGCAGAACCCGGCCCATCGAGGTGGCGAACGCGGGGAACCGGGTGCCGATATTGATCGAGACGGTCATGATCCGGCTCACCGGAACACGGGCGACGTAGACGATGTCGGCGCCGTCCAGGATCGACACCGAGGTCGACTCGCGGACCTTCTCGGCCAGCGCCTCGAGGTGCGGGCCCGCCAGGTCGGGCAGGCTCAGGCTGGACAGGAAGCTGTAGCCGAGCTCGAGAACCCTTGGCGTGAGCC
The DNA here is from genome assembly GCF_053608525.1 of Nocardia sp. NPDC055029. Classification (NCBI taxonomy): domain Bacteria; kingdom Bacillati; phylum Actinomycetota; class Actinomycetes; order Mycobacteriales; family Nocardiaceae; genus Nocardia; species Nocardia sp. NPDC055029. The sequence goes on along the minus strand of NZ_JBSGVQ010000047.1, from coordinate 13,169 downwards.
AGAACTGGTTTCCGTCGGTGCGCATGTAGCCGAGCTCGACCAGGGTGAGCAGGAAGCGCCGCGCGGTGGCACGGGTCAGGTCGGTCGCGTGGGCCACCTCGCTCAGGGTGCGGCGGGGATGCTCGGCGTCGAACGACCGGATGACGGCCAGGCCGCGCCCGAGGGACTGCACGTAATCCGGTGACGGTTCTGTCATGGCTGCCGTAACTCCTTCTCCCTGTAGGCCCGATGGCGTCCACCCGCGGCGGACGTCGGTTCATCGAGCCGGGCCCGAGGCTACGTCGCGGCAGCCCGGCTCGAGCCGCCGCCCGCATCAACCAGAGTGTTCACTATATGAACACTAGTACGCATTGCGAACACGCTACGCCCATGCCACTCCGAAGTGCAAGTGTTCGCATTGCGCACACGGGTGCGTATTGCGAACATGTCGTCTAGCATCGCCGATGTGATGGACAAAGTCTTTGCGACGGCCGCGGAGGCCGTCGCCGATATTCACGACGGCGCGTCGTTCGCGGTCGGCGGGTTCGGGTTGGTCGGCGTACCTCAGGTGCTGATCGATGCCGTGCTCGCGCACGGTGCCACCGATCTCGAGGTGGTCAGCAACAACTGCGGTACCGCGGGTGCCGGACTGGGAGTACTGCTGGAGGCACGCCGGATTCGGCGCACCACCAGCTCCTATGTCGGTTCGAACGCCGAATTCGCGCGCCAGTTCCTCGCGGGTGAACTCGAGGTGGAGCTGACACCGCAGGGCACCCTCGCCGAGCGAATGCGGGCGGGCGGGACAGGCATTCCGGCGTTCTACACCCCAGCGGGCGTCGGAACCCAGGTCGCCGACGGCGGTCTGCCACTGCGCTACGACGGCGACGGTGGCATCGCGCTGGCCAGTCCGGCGAAGGAGACGCGGGTCTTCGGCGGCGTGCCCTACGTGCTCGAACACGCGATCGTCACCGACTTCGCGCTGGTCCACGCATGGAAGGGCGACCGCCACGGCAACCTCGTCTACCGGCGCAGCGCACGCAACTTCAATCCACCGGCGGCCGCGGCAGGCCGGATCACCATCGCCCAGGTCGAGCAACTGGTGGAACCGGGCGACCTGGATCCGGACGAAGTGCACACCCCCGGCATCCACGTGCAGCGCGTGGTGCACGTGGGCAAGGTCGAGGTCGGAATCGAGAACAGGACGGTGCGGGCATGACGTGGACACGCCACGAGCTGGCAGCCAGGGTGGCCGCCGAGCTGAGCGACGGCCAGTACGTCAACCTCGGCATCGGTATGCCGACGTTGGTGCCGAACTTCCTGCCCGACGACGTCACGGTCGTGCTGCATTCGGAGAACGGTGTCCTCGGCGTCGGGCCCTATCCGACCGAGGACGAGGTCGATCCCGAGCTGATCAACGCAGGCAAGGAGACGATCACCGTCGCACCCGGCGCCTCCTACTTCGACTCCGCCCAGTCCTTCGGGATGATCCGCGGCGGCTGCGTCGATGTCGCGGTCCTCGGCGCGATGCAGGTGAGCGCCCGCGGTGACCTGGCGAACTGGATGATCCCGGGCAAGATGGTCAAGGGCATGGGTGGCGCGATGGACCTGGTCCACGGCGCGAAACGGGTCATCGTGATGATGGAACACCGTTCCCGCGGCGGCGAACCCAAGATCGTCGAGCAGTGCACCCTGCCACTGACCGGACTGCGCTGCGTGCACCGCATCATCACCGAGATGGCCGTACTCGATATCGGCCCCGAGGGCCTCGTCCTCGTCGAAACCGCGCCGGGCGTCGGCGAATCCGATGTTCGCGCAGCCACCGGCGCCGATGTCACCGTGGCACGGAGCCTCAGATCGAACCGGTGATTTCCGATTCCACTCGACACGCCTCCCGGCGTGCCGCGTGCGCGGTCACCGGCCCACGCCGGTGACCGCGCAGGGCCTTCAGCGCAGATACGCCGAGATCCAGTTGCCGAATTCACAGGCGAGGTGCCATTGATGTTCAGCGATATACAGGCCAGGCAACGCCGCGGGGAAGGCGACCTTGAGCTGGCTGCGGAACCCACCGCCGGGCTCGTCACGGAACTGGTGGCGCACGCCACCGATGACGAACCCATCGGACAGCGAGGCAACCCCGGACGCGGTGAGCGGGAACGCCGGGTCCGAGGGGACCATCACTCGCGCTGTGTCGGTGTAGTCGACGAAGAATTGGCTGGCCAGCATCGCGCCACCGGTCACTTCGACGACCTCCTGACGGCCGTCGGGCAGCGTCGCGATGATGTAGTGGTCCGGACAGGCATCGGTCCACACCGCGCGATCGTCGGCCACCCGCGCGCGGCCGAACCAGTCGAGGAAGCCTTGCGCGGTGCCTCGATCACTGGCGATTTCGGTGATCGAGTACTGCCAGTGTCCACCCGAGGCGGCCACCCCGGTCCGGGCGGCGGCTTCGGACGCGACGAGCTCACCGGCGAGCAGCTCACGCAATCCGTTCTGCCCGATCGCCAGGCGGGCCCGCGCCAGTGCTGCCCGCGCAGCGGGAATGTCGTCGACGCCGACCTCGAAGCGAGCCAGCAGCGAATCCAGCTCGCCGGCAAGCAGACCGACGTAATCTCTACGCAGCCGCGCCGCGGCCACCGACAACCGGCGGCGCTCCCACTCGACGACCTCGGCCTGATCGACCACCTGCCCGTCGATGAAGGTGCGCAGCCCGGCGCCTGCCGCCGGAGCATCAGGCGCGGCGAAAGTGATCCCGGCGCCGACCGAGGCCGCCGCCGCGGTGGCAGCGGCCGTTGCCCCGGCCGCGCGCACCATGAAGCTTCTTCTGGTCAACATTGACCATTCCTTTCGAGTACTTGCTCATTCGCGACTCGGCTCTTGCGCGACGAGCTCAGATCTAACGCAAGTCCAGCTTGCGTTAGCACAGCATCTGTCAAACGCGTCACCATGTCAATGACTCGGGCATGATTAACGCCAAGAAGACTTGCATTTACAGTCGAGGTTGGGGATATTAAACGCAAGTTTCAATAGCTTTAAGGAGAGGTTGGGTCACCATGGTCGAGTCCATCGAAATCCGGACACGGATCGGCGGGGAGAACATCGCGCGCGACCAGGTGCGTGCATGGGAAACCAGGCGCGCCGGATCGGTACTGAAGAAGTTCGCTGCACGCCTGGGAACCCGCGCCATGGCCGAACTCATGCCCGCCCGCACAGTGGGCGATGTGTCCGGCGCACCTCTCGACGTACAGCGCGCCGCCCTGACCACACTGAAGATCGAGCTGGGCCACGCGGCGATCTACGCCATGCTCAAGCGTGACCTGGCCATCTCCGAGAGGATGGCGCGGATCGGTGTCGCCACGAGCCGGGGCAGCACCAAGCACTCCGTCACCCGGCTCGAAGTCCCCCACTACAGCGCCGAACGATTCGCCGCCTGGTTCAACGACCTCACCGCCACCAACGCCGAAGCCGAGATGGTCGACGCCAGCCCCGACCACTATCTGCTGCGCGGCCTGCCCGACGGACGCCAGGAAGTCGTCGAAACGACCGGCGGATCACCGACCGCGTCCCGATTCCTCGTCGACTACACCAGAACCGAAGCACTCACCATCCCTGTCGACCCGGACTACCCCATCCAGATCGCCGGTCTCGCTGTGCTCGACGACGGTCTCGTCATCGGTGGCGTCCGCCACCAATTCCGCGACCGCGACGGCACGCTCGAAGCCCTGCTGACCGTGCAGTTCCCGGGCAATCTGCCCGCCAGACTCGTTCACCAGCACGAGTGGCACCTCGCGGGCGAGTTCAGCAACTGGATGATCGCCGCGGCCCCCGTCGCGGCGACATCCTGATACCGCGAGCCGAGCACCGACCAGCTCCGGCGGTGGCGATCTCGAAGTACATACCGGCCAGGCGCAAGCGCCCGGCGCGATCGGCGGCGATCATTCGGGCAACGGCCTAGGCTGCGTCGAGGCGCCGATCGGGTCCGATGACCGCGCGGACCTCGGCGATCAGGCAGGGCCACCGTAGGCCGCCGTACAAAGCTTCTCCGCTCGCGACACCCGATCGTCGACCAAGTCGCCATCGTTGCCACCACAGACGCCCGGCTTCATGCGAGGACTTTTCGATGCTGTGGGTCGCAGCGCCGAACACGAGGACGAGGGCTTGAACGAAGTCATCGAGTCCGAGCGCACGACAGACCCCGACACCTTGCCCCGGCATCGACCGGTTCGACAATCGGCGTTTGCGGACGTTAACGGCTAAAGGCGTATCGCCGTGCGGACGAGGTCGGCGATGGCTTTGGATCTGCTGTGTGGTGGCCAGGCGATGACGGTCGTGACGGCCGGTGCGTCCGGCACCGGCACGGTGGCGTGATCGTCGCGTAGCTGGGCGCGGAGCGACTCGGGCACGACCGCGCAGGCCCGTCCGAGCGTGATCAGCTGGGTCAACTGGGTGTGGTCGCGAACCTGTGGGCCGGGGCCGTCTGGATAACTTCCATCCCGCCGGGGCCAGCGCGGCAGGGGCAGGTCGGTCATGGCGTTGACCTCGGCCATCGACAGGTGGGGTCGGTTGGCGAGGGGATGCCCTGCGGGCAGGACCACGATCTGCTGTTCGGTGTGCAGGTCCTCGGTGTCGAATCCGGTCGTCGTGTCGTAGGGCCGGTGGAGCAGAGCAACGTCGGCACTCCCGTTGCGTAGCAGTCTTTCCGGCTCGCCGGGTCCGCATAGCACCACTTCGACTGCGACAGCGCGGGGATCGGCGGCGTAGGCGTCCAGCAGCTTCGACAACAGTTCGCTGGAGGCTCCCGCCTTGGTGGCCAGCACGACGCCGGGCAGGTCGGCAGCGGCGCGGCGAGTGCGGCGCTCGGCGGCTTCGACCGCGTCGAGAGCGAGCCGGGCCTCCCGCAGCAGCACCGACCCGGCCTTGGTCAACGTGATTGCGCGAGCATTGCGGTGCAGCAGAACGACTCCGAGTCGCCGTTCGAGCTGCTGGATCGCCCGCGACAGCGGTGGTTGCGCCATCGCAAGCCGTTGTGCCGCCCGCCCGAAGTGCAACTCCTCGGCGACCGCGACGAAGTATCGCAACTCCCGAGTCTCCACCATGCGATCGTATCCGGCGCTCACCACAACCAATACCCGTGCGGTATCGCCGCCCACCCAATCGGTCTTGGACGCACCACCCGAGTCCGCAACATGATCAACGGCATGAGTGAACCGACGATCGCGCTGGTGACCGGCGCGAACAAAGGAATCGGCTACGAGATCGCGGCGGGCCTTGGCGCCCTCGGCTGGCGAATCGGTGTGGGCGCGAGGGATCGACAACGCCGCGAGACCGCGGTGGAGAAGTTGTGTGCGGCCGGGACCGACGCGTTCGGCGTACCGCTCGACGCGGACGACGACGCGAGTGTCGCGGCCGCGGCCGAGCTGATCGCCGACCATGCCGGAGGGCTCGACGTCCTGGTCAACAATGCCGCGATCACCGGCCGTATGCCACAGACACCCACGACGGTCGATCCCGCGACTGTGCGAGCTGTCGTGGAAACCAACGTGATCGGCGTCATCCGGGTCACCAACGCGATGCTGCCCATGCTGCGCGCCTCGGCGTCACCGCGAATCGTCAACATGTCCAGCAGCGTGGGCTCGCTCGCCCTGCAGACCACGCCCGGCATCGACATGGGCCCGGTTCCAGCTGCGTACTCGGCATCGAAGACCTTCCTGAACGCCGTCACCATCCATTACGCCAGCGAACTGAGCGGCACCAACATCCTGATCAACTCCGGCTGCCCCGGTTTCACCGCCACCGACCTCAATGGCTTCCGAGGCGTCCGTACACCACAACAGGGGGCGGCGATCGCGATTCACCTCGCGACCCTGCCCGATGACGGACCGACCGGCAGATTCTTCGACGACGCCGGAACAGTGCCCTGGTGACGGGCACACCGATGCGAACCATTCCCGTTCTCGACGGCGCCGAACACGCGCGCCGCCTGAACTGAGCTGCCGATGTCAAAGCTCCACGACTACATCGCCGTTCTCATCCAACCTCGACGAATATTGCCGGAGGATCTCGTCGCGCTCGAACAGGAATGCAGCGGCCCGCTCGGAGGCGATCAGCCGACCGTACCCCTTGATACCGAAGTCGTCGGCGAACGCACGGCCGGTGATCACCAGACCGAACAGTGGCGGGATGACGATGCTTCCGGGATCTTCGACCAGCGAACTGATCGAGGTGGTGATCGGCCCGAACTCGTAGCCGTTCAACCCGCTCTGTGCCAGAGCATCGGCCAGCGGCCTGGTCACCGCATACGCGCCGCTGTTGGACTTCATCAACTCGCGCTCGACCGGGTAGGCGAACTCGAAATGAGCCGTCACCACCCGCGGCGGGTCATAGCTGTCGTCATAGACGACCTCGCCGAAATTGGCGGGAACGTCGGCGCGGAGAAAGTAAAAGCTCATCGTGCAAACCCCACAGATATAGGACCCGAGCCGAATTCTCCGACGGCTCGGATCTGTTGCCAGCCTTCGACATTACGCGGGCTTGGACGCCACTCAGGCAAGGCTGAGGTGGCGGCCGAAATTCGCCTGAGTTGCCGAAGGTATTGGGCCAGCTTATGATTCGATCGTCGTGTCGGCGATCCGCGCGGGATCGTCGGCCATCACGGGGGTGGACATGTCTGATACCAAACAAACGAGCGCTGCATCCAAGGCCATCGGGCTGGGCATCGCCGCATTCTTGATCGGCCTGATATTCATCGGCGCCAGCGTCCTCGCCGGCGAGGACGCCGAGAACCCGCGGTGCGACGGCCAGCTCATGAGCAAGGGCGACGTCTGTTACTCGTCCCGGTCGACCAACGGCTACGAGTCCCGAGCGGACTCCGCGCGAACCGCATCGACGTGGCTGCTGCGGCTCGGCGGGATCGCCGCGGTGGGCGGCGTTGTCCTCGTCGTGGGCGGCGCGGCGACGAGAAGCGACTGAGCAGCCGGTCATCCGTCGCGGCTCCGCGATGAGGCCACCACTGTCGCCCGACTGCTTCCGCCTTCTGCGATCAGCCCAGGCTGAAGGGCTGATCCTACAGCGTCACCCAGGGCCGATAGGTCACGTGATGCGCACCTATCGGCCCACGTCACCTATCGGCCCACCGCCGAAATGACTGCGGTGTCACTGATTTCGAGCAGCCGACGACGCGCCTTCGGATCGTCGGCCTGCGCATGCGGACGGCTCTGCCTGGTGCCGTTGAAATACCGCCCTGTCATCTGCGACAGGCCCGGGTCGCAGATCAGCCGGAGGGTCGCGTCCGAACCTTCGGCGACGGTACTGATCGGCGTGACGCCGGATTCCAGCACCATGGTTGTCGCCATGAGGGTGGCCGGGTGCAGGGCGTTCACGGTGACACCGGTCCCGTCGAGTTCCTCGGCGTACTCGATGGTCGCCATGATCATCGCCAGCTTGGCTCGGCAGTAGGCGGTGTACACGTCGTAGTCGTGCTCGGGGGTCGGATCGTCGAGGTCGATCTCCCGCTGCCCGGCAGAGGCTACGTTCACCACCCGCGCCGGAGCCGAGGTCCGTAGCAGCGGAAGCAACCGCCGCGTCAGCCGATATGGGGCCAGATGGTTGACCGCCCACAGTAATTCGTTGCCGTCGGCGCTGAGTTCGCGCCTCCCGTCCGACCGGCCTCCGGTGCCGGCATTGTTCACGAGCACATCCAATCGCGAAGTACGGGCGATGATCTCGTCGGCCAGCCGGTCCACCTCCGTAAGTCGCGACAGGTCAGCCAGGATGATCAGCGGAGCGTGTCCGCCCGCGGCTGTTATCTCGGCGGCGATCGCTGCGGCCCGATCCGGGTTGCGGCCGTGCAGGATCAGCCGGGCACCCGCTGCGCCGAGCCGCACCGCGAGGTCGCGACCGAGTCCGTCCGTCGCACCCGTGATCAGCACAGTTCGATCGACCACCCGGTCGATAGCGTTGTCGCTCATAGTCTTTCCTTGCAGTCTCATGTCCCGTCCTCGGTCCGGATACTGACCGAAGTTGCGGTCAGGTCGAGCGCGACGTGCGTGCCGAGAGGCGTGTGCACGACGCGCGGCTCACCGGTGGCCGGCATCGGCACGCCGTTCACGACAACCTCGACCCAGCGGACGATGGCGTCGCCGTCGCGCTGCGAGTGACGAACGATCACGACATCACAGGGGATCGACTCGGTCATCGACGACGAACCCGTGTTGGCGGCGGAACCGGCGATTCGAACCGAATTCACCGCGTTGTCTCCGCCGTGGCGACGAGCGTCGCCCGGCCCAGGATATGGCCGGCGATGGTGAAACCGAGCAGGGCCGGAGTGGAGTCGGCGGCGATGCCGATGTCATCCACATCCAGAGCGTGCACGGTGACGAAATAGCGGTGCTCACCGTGACCCGCAGGCGGTGCCGCACCGATGTATCGAGGTAGCCGCGCGTCGTTCGGCAATTGGAAGGAGCCGACCGGCAAACCACTACCCGCGTCGTCCCCGGCGCCCTCGGGAAGGGTCGTGGTCGTGGCCGGGATGTTGGCGACGGCCCAGTGCCAGAAGCCGGAACCGGTGGGGGCATCGGGGTCGTACACGGTCACGGCGTAGCTCTTGGTGCCCGCGGGTGCGCCGCTCCAACTCAACTGCGGGGAAACGTCTTTGCCCCCGGAGGTACCAGAGGACCACTGTGCGGATGGCCAGGCGGCGCCGTCGCTCACCGTGGTGCTGGTGACCGTGAACGAGGCCGCCTGGGGGAGACGGGCGAAGGGATCGTTTGCGCTCATCGTGTCGCGCCTTTCGAGTCGTACCGAACGTGCAAGATCGACGATAACAGAGATAATCGATGATTTGTAGAATCATCTATGATTGAGCGGCCCCTCGGACAACCCAGCCGACGAAGCAGATGCTGTCCGAGCAGGGTCTACGCACAACTGCGGAACGCGATCATGCGCGGCGAGTACGCGCCCAGCGACGCGCTCGAGCCGCAGGATCTAGCCAGGCAACACGGCGTGAGCCTGGCCGTGGTGCGCGAGGCGCTTTGTGTCCACAGAGGCCGTGTGCGGACGCGTGAAAGTTGGCATTGGCCAGGGGGAATCCCGGCAGCAGGTGTGCCACGTCCGTTGTCACAGGAGTCACTCATGTGTCAGATATCGATCCGCCGTTTCCACCATGGGAGGTCGTGCGGGGCGAACGGGTCGTTGACCGTCCGGGCGATGACACGATCGTCGAGCGGTCCGAGCTCTCTCCGCAGTTCTCGTTGGGCCCGGGACCGGAGAGAGCAGGCGGCCCGCTCGAGCAGCGTCCTGACGTGGCAATAGCCGCTGTGCAGGTTCGAGTCGTCATGTTCGTAGTCGGGTGCCAGGTCTCGATGTGAACGCAGGCCCGCGTCGGCCCATCGCCGGAAGGCGTGGGCGATGGACCCGGCGCGAGCTCGTCGCACCAATCGGCGGCACAGTCGAAGGCCGCCCCGTAGATCACCGGCGATAGACGCTCGCGGGTCCGGTCGGCGGCAGTTGTGGACGATCGAGCGCACGTTCGGGTTGCCGTCGATACGCGAGCACTGCGAGCAGACCGGGAAACACGCCCCAGACGGATACCAGCACCAACCAAAACAACGGTGGCTGCGGGACCGGGCCAGGCTCGGGATGCTCGTAAGTCGCATGTCCGAAAACCCGTGAGTACCAAACGAGCCAGAGTGCGAAATCGGCGAAGAACAACGAGCAACCACCAAGGATCACCCACCTCCACCCGCTCGCAGCACCAGCGATCAACGCCACACCCGCCATACCCACAACAATCAGCTTGGTAACGAGTAGGGCGTGACTGCCAGCCGAGACCTCCTCGTCAGGCATACCTTCGACCAGCAAGACGAACGCGTAGAGCAACACAAGCAAAGCAGCGACACAGGCGCCGAGCCCGGAGAAAACGCGCGTCCAGACGCTCGATGACAACAACATGACGGCATGCTAGTCATAAAGACTTCTCCCGGCAGAACGCGCGATTGCAGACCGCCGTTCCCTTGGAAACTGCTGGGCGCGTTGAAAAGTCATACGTCACGTCATCATCCACAACGGCGGCTCCCCGCACTGAGCCGCCCGGCAACGGTGCTATCCGCAGTGACCGCGCGATGGCTGTGTCGAGACCGGCCTCGTCGCCGTCTGAGCCGGGTGCGGGGCACACTGAGGGGGATGAGATCCGAGGTGACCACCCGCCGCACGCGACCGCGTAACCGTCGCGCGATCATCCTCGACGCCGCGTTCGACGCGTTCGCGCACGACGGATATCACGACACCTCGATGGCGATGGTCGCCGCCACGGTGGGCATTTCTCCCGGGGCCCTCTACCGGCATTTCGACAGCAAGCAGCAACTCCTCGGCCAGTGCCTGCTCGCCGGATTGGACGACGCGCTGGTTCGGCTCGAGACCGCCTACCGACGGTCCCCCGCCGACGACGCGGTAGTCGCCGAACTGGTCCAGGTGGCGCTGGACCGCCGCGGCCTACCGCGGTTGTGGCAACTCGAATTCCGTCATCTGCACCCCACCGACCGGATCGCGGTGCTCCTGCGGGCCGCCCGGCTGACGGAGTTTCTGCGCCGCACCCTGCGGGCGCAACGACCGGAGCTTCGACCCGCCGATGTGGAGCTGCTGAGCTGGGCGGCCTTCTCGGTCGCGGCGAGCCCGGCCTACCACCGGCTCGAGCTGCCCGCACCGGTCGCGGCGCGAGTGCTCGTCGCGACCGCGCGCGCGGTTCTGGCCGTAGAACTCCCGGCGAACGGGGCGCGCGCCACGCATGTTCGCGCGCACTGGGCGGCGCGCGACCGTCCCGGGCTCGACCGCACGGTGCGTCGCGAACGCATACTCGCCGCAGCCGCCCACTTGTTCACCGACTACGGCTTCCCCGGGGTGAGCATCGACGACATCGGCGCAGCCGTCGGAACCACCGGCCCTGCCGTCTACCACTACTTCGACAGCAAGGCTCAACTACTCGACGAGATCGTCCGCAGGCACGACGAGTGGGTCCACCTGCTGGTCTCCCGCGCGCTGTCCCACGGCCGGGATCCAGGGGAAGCGCTGCGGACCCTCACCCGCAACTTCGCCCGGTTCGGCGTCGACGAACCTGATCTGCTCGCCATCACGGTCAGCCAGACCCGATACCTGCCGACGGCCGCCGAACGCCGGTACCGGCAGGTCCGCCAGGACGGCATCGGCCGCTGGGCCCGCATGCTGCAGGCGCTCCGTCCCGAATTGGCCCCGCCCGTGGCGCGCATGCTCATCCGCGCGGCGACCACGGTGGTCATCGAAGCGGTCCGCAACCCACGGCTGGCCGGGCGACCCGACCTGGTCGAGGCACTGGTCGCGGTGGCCGAGCGGATTCAGGCCGTCCCGTTCGAGCCCGCACGACCCGGAAAGTGATTCACGCCACTTACGGGCCGTTCACTGGTGGCCGCCGACGGCCGGTTACCAGCCACTGGCCCCCGCCGTCCCCGTCGACCCCGTTTTAGCCCCCGTTCACTTAGCGTTGCCCGCCGCGCGGCCGTGCCGCACAGTGTGCCGCGGGAGCCGCACCGCGCACCCATTCCTCCCTGGACGCGCCGCGTCCCCGGCCCATCGAGAAGGCAACGTTCGTGAGTCATTACAAGAGCAACGTACGAGACCTCGAGTTCAACCTGTTCGAGGTGTACGGACTCGAAACTGTCCTCGCGGCAGGCACTTTCGGTGATATGGACGCGGATACCGCGCGCTCGGTGCTCAGCGAGGCGGCGCGGCTCGCCGAGGGTCCGGTCGCGGCGCCGTACGCCGAGGCCGACCGCAATCCCCCGACATTCGACCCGGCCACGCACACGGTGTCGCTGCCGGAGTCGTTCAAGCGCGCCGTCCGCGCGTGGTACGACGCGGAGTGGTGGCGCCTTGGCAAGTCCGAGGCGATCGGCGGTGTGCCTGCGCCCGCGATCCTGGAGTGGGCGGTCACCGAGTTCGTGCTCGGCGCCCAGCCCGCCGCGCACATGTACAGCATGGGTCCGGTGATGGCCGACATCCTCGACCGCGTCGGCAACGACCTGCAGCGCGAATGGGCCCGCCTCATCGTGGAACGCGGCTGGGGCGCGACGATGGTGCTGACCGAACCCGACGCCGGTTCCGACGTCGGCGCGGGCCGGACCAAGGCGATCGCGCAGGAGGACGGCTCCTGGCACATCGAGGGTGTGAAGCGTTTCATCACCTCCGCCGACTCCGACGACCTGTTCGGCAATATCACGCACCTGGTCCTCGCCCGTCCGGAAGGCGCCGGTCCCGGCACCAAGGGCCTGTCGCTGTTCGTCGTCCCGAAGTTCCACTTCGACTCCGCCACCGGCGACCTCGGTGATCGCAACGGCGTGTTCGTGACAAACGTCGAGCACAAGATGGGTCTGAAAGCCTCGGCCACTTGTGAACTCACCTTCGGCGGCCACGGCGTTCCCGCCAAGGGCTGGCTGGTCGGCGACGCGCACAACGGCATCGCGCAGATGTTCGAGGTCATCGAGAACGCGCGCATGATGGTCGGCACCAAGGCCATCGCGACCCTGTCGACCGGTTACCTGAACGCCCTCGAGTACGCCAAGACCCGCGTCCAGGGTGCCGACCTGACCCGCATGGCCGACAAGACCGCGCCCCGCGTCACGATCCTGCACCACCCCGACGTGCGCCGCTCGCTGCTGATGCAGAAGGCTTACGCCGAGGGCCTGCGTTCGGTGTACCTGTTCACCGCCGCGCACCAGGATCCCGAAGTCGCGCAGCATGTTTCGGGCGCCGACGCCGAGCTGGCCGCTCGCGTGAACGACCTGCTGCTCCCGATCGTCAAGGGTGTCGGCTCCGAGCGCGCCTACCAGTACCTGACCGACTCCCTGCAGACCTTCGGTGGCTCCGGCTTCCTGCAGGACTACCCGATCGAGCAGTACATCCGCGACGCCAAGATCGACTCCCTCTACGAGGGCACCACCGCCATCCAGGCGCAGGACTTCTTCTTCCGCAAGATCGCGCGTGACCGCGGTGTCGCCCTGGCTCACGTGGCGGGCCAGATCCAGAAGTTCATCGACGCCGACTCCGCCACCGAGCGCCTCAAGGGCGAGCGCCAGCTGCTCGCCACCGCGCTCGAGGACGTCCAGACCATGGCCGCCACCCTGACCGGCCACCTGATGGGCGCCCAGGAGCAGCCGACCGAGCTGTAC
>NZ_JBSGVQ010000046.1:0-55687 GCF_053608525.1 Nocardia sp. NPDC055029 | reverse complement strand
TCGGTGGGCCGCTCTTTTCGTTCTATCTCAGCTCAGGCGCTCGATGACCAGCGCCATGCCCTGGCCGCCGCCGACGCACATGGTCTCGACGCCGAACTGCTTGTCGTAGGTCTGCAGGTTGTTCAGCAGGGTGGTGGTGATGCGGGCACCGGTCATGCCGAACGGGTGGCCGAGCGCGATCGCGCCACCGGAGACATTGAGCTTGTCCTCGTCGATCTTCAGCTCACGGGCCGAGCCGAGCACCTGCACGGCGAAGGCCTCGTTGATCTCGAACAGGTCGATGTCGGAGACCGACTTGCCCGCCAGCGCCAGCGCCCGCTTGACCGCCTCGACCGGGCCGAGGCCCATGATCTCGGGGGACAGGCCGGACACGCCGGTGGAGACGATGCGAGCCAGCGGGGTCAGGCCAAGCTCCTTGGCCTTGGTGTCGCTCATGATGACCAGCGCGGCGGCGCCGTCGTTGAGCGCGCAGCAGTTACCGGCGGTGACGGTGCCGTCGGGACGGAAGACCGGCTTGAGCCCGCTGACCGCCTCGTAGGTGACGCCGGCGCGCGGGCCGTCGTCCTTGCTGATCACGGTGCCGTCGGGCAGGGTCACCGGGGTGATCTCCCGCTCGAAGAAGCCGGCCTTGATGGCCTCTTCGGCGCGGTTCTGCGAGCGCACGCCCCAGCGGTCCTGGTCCTCGCGGGTGATGCCGGTCAGCGAGGCCACGTTCTCGGCGGTCTGGCCCATCGCGATGTAGGCGTCGGGGAGCAGGCCGTCCTGGCGCGGGTCGTGCCACGCGCCTGCGCCACCCTCGGCGGTCTTGGCGGTGCGGGCCTCGGCCTCGGCGAACTCGGGGTTCTTGGTGTCGGGCGAGCTGTCGGCCGAGCCGCGGGCGTAGCGCGAGACGGTCTCCACACCGGCGGAGATGAACACGTCACCCTCGCCCGCCTTGATCGCGTGGAAGGCCATCCGGGTGGTCTGCAGCGAGGACGCACAGTAACGCTGCACGGTGGTGCCGGGGACGACATCGAGGCCGAGCTTGATGGCGACGATGCGGCCCATGCCGAAGCCACCCTCACCGGCGGGGGAGCCGGTGCCCAGGATGATGTCGTCGATCTGCGTCGGGTCGAGCGAGGGCACCTTGGCCAGCGCGGCCTGGACCATCTGCGCGGTCAGGTCGTCCGGACGCATACCCGCCAGGGACCCCTTGACGGCACGGCCGATGGGGGAGCGGGCGGTGGAGACGATAACGGCCTCGGGCATGAGGACTCCTTTTCGGATGCTGGCGTGAACGGCTGTTTACCTTGCCGGTCTTTCGTGAATCTAACTCTCGCTGTGCGCGACGGGAAGAGCAGGGCGCGCGCGCACCGCCTCGATCAGGACGGGAAGCAGCTGAGCTGCGGCCAATTCGTACCCCGCCGCGGAGGGGTGAAATCCGTCGGTGGCGAACAGGATTTCCGGGGCGGCGCGGAACTCGGAGGCGACCAGCGGTGAACCCATCGCCACCGGCGTACCACCTGCCACCGTGGTCGCCACCGTCTGCGCCTTGGCCAGGCGCACGCTCCAGTTGGCCACCACCGTGCGCAGCGGCTGCTGGATCGCGGTGACGGTGCCCAGGTTCGGACAGGTGCCGACGACGACCAGCGCGTCGGCCTCGCGCAGCCGTGACACCGCGGCGGCCAGCCTGCGCGCCGAGGCCCGGATGGAGTGCTTCTTGGTGATGTCGTTGGCGCCGACCAGGATGACCGCGGCGTCCGGCGGCGGCCCGGCCACGAACATCGCGTCCACCTGTCCGGCCAGACCCTTGGAGGTGGCGCCGGAGATCGCCTTGGTGCTCAGCCTGATCCGCAGCCCGGTGGCCTCGGCCAGCCCGCGCGCCAGCCGCACCCCCGGTACGTCGGCGGCGCCGAGGCAGCCGAGCCCGGCGGCGGTGGAGTCACCGAAGACCATCAGATGCAGGTCGCTCGGCACGCCCTTGCGCCACGGTTCGGGCAGTTGCGCACCCGGCGCGTAGACCCCGTCGGCCTCCGGCGGCTTGGAGGTGTCGCGCCCGATGACCGCGCGCGCCGCCCCGGCCTGCGTCATCAGCAACCGATAGGTAGCCCAGGAGACGGTGCCTGCGCCCGACCCGGCGAGCACGGTGGTCGCCCCCGTGACGACAGCGGTACGCCAGCTGATTCGAGGTGCGCTCACATCCGAAAATTCTACGACGGGAATCGGCGCGGGTGCAGCTGCCGAACCGGCATCGGCGCGGCCGCGCCGGTGGTGCCGCTGCTCACAGGATCCGACCAGGTCGCGACGCCGAGCTACGGTTCTGCAACGATGGAGGCATGCGTATTGCGGATCATGTCGTCGACCTCATCGGCAACACCCCCCTGGTTCGGCTGAACTCGGTGGTCGGCCCGAACGCGGGCCTGGTCGCCGCCAAGATCGAATACCTCAACCCGGGCGGCAGCTCCAAGGACCGGATCGCGGTCAAGATGATCGATGCCGCCGAGGAGGACGGGCTGCTGAAGCCGGGCGGCACCATCGTCGAGCCCACCTCGGGTAACACCGGTGTCGGTCTCGCGCTGGTCGCCCAGCAGCGCGGCTACAAGTGCGTGTTCGTCTGCCCGGACAAGGTCAGCGAGGACAAGCGCAACGTGCTGCGTGCCTACGGCGCCGAGGTCGTGGTCTGCCCGACCGCCGTGCCGCCGGAGCACCCGGACAGCTACTACAACGTCTCCGATCGCCTGGTCCGCGAGATCGAGGGCGCCTGGAAGCCCAACCAGTACGCCAACCCGGGCGGCCCGGACAGCCACTACGAGACCACCGGCCCCGAGATCTGGGCCGACACCGAAGGCAAGATCACCCACTTCGTCGCGGGCGTCGGCACCGGCGGCACGATCACCGGCACCGGCCGCTACCTCAAGGAGGTCTCGGGCGGGAAGGTGAAGATCATCGGCGCCGATCCGGAGGGTTCGGTGTACTCCGGCGGCACCGGCCGCCCGTACCTGGTCGAGGGTGTCGGCGAGGACTTCTGGCCCTCGGCCTACGACCCGAGCGTCCCCGACGAGATCATCGCCGTCTCCGACGCCGACTCCTTCGAGATGACCCGCCGACTGGCCCGCGAGGAGGGCCTGCTGGTCGGTGGCTCCTGCGGCATGGCCGTGGTCGCCGCGATCGAGGTGGCCCGGCGCGATCCCGACGCCGTCGTCGTGGTGCTGCTGCCCGACGGTGGCCGCGGCTACCTGTCGAAGATCTTCAACGACAAGTGGATGAGCTCCTACGGCTTCCTCACCACCCCGCTGGAGGCCGGTCCCGAACCGCTCGTCGGTGACGTGCTGCGCGGCAAGTCCGGCGAGCTGCCCGACCTGGTGCACACCCACCCGTCGGAGACCCTGCGCGACGCCATCGAGATCCTGCGCGAGTACGGCGTCTCGCAGATGCCGGTCGTCGGCGCCGAGCCGCCGGTGATGGCGGGCGAGGTCGCGGGCAGCGTCACCGAGCGCGACCTGCTCTCGGCCGTCTTCGAGGGCCGCGCCCAGCTCACCGATTCGGTGGCCCAGCACATGAGCCCGTCGTTCCCGCTGATCGGTTCCGGCGAGCCGCTCTCGACCGCCACCAAGGCGCTGTCGGACACCGACGCCCTGATGGTCGTCGAAGACGGCAAGCCGGTCGGTGTCATCACCCGCCACGACCTGCTCGGCTTCCTCAGCACCGGCACCAAGAGCAACTGAGCCCGATGCCGCCCCGTGCTGTCGGGGCGGCATCGAATCCGGCTATCGGGTGAGTGCCGAATACAGCGCCACCCACTGCTCCGGGTGGACGTAGGCGACCACGGTGTCGCGGGCGATGCCCGCTTCGGCCATGGCCGCGTCCACTCCCTGGTAGCGGGTGTGCAGCGACGCGCGCACCGTGCCGCCGATCCCCGAGAATCCGGCGCGCACCAGTTCGGTGTAGGAATCCCGGTGTGTGACAAGCGGTTCCGGACGCCGGTCGATCCGCAGGATCGCGGAGTCGACGGCGGGGACCGGCCGGAAGCTGGTCCGGTGCACCTGTCCGCGCAGGCTCCAGCCGAACCACGGCCAGCTCGTCGCGGTCAGCAGACTCCACCGGCCGTAGTCGCCGGTGCGTTTGCGGGCGTACTCCCGCTGCGTGAGCAGGGTCGCCGAGGTGAGGGCCGGTGCGGCCAGGCACCAGTCGACGATTTCGGCGGTGACGGAGAACGGAATGTTGCCGACTACGGCGAACGGGGTGCGCGGCGCCTTGGCCTTGGTGAAATCGCCACGCACCACGCGGATTCCGCGCTGGGCGCGGGTCTGCGCCGAGAGCTTGGCCGCCAGTAGCGGATCGATCTCGTAGGCGGTGACCTGCGCGCCATGCCCGGCCAGCGCCTGCGTCAGCACGCCCTCGCCCGCGCCCGGCTCGAGCACGGAGCCCGCCGGATCGGCGACCGTCATCATCAGGTCGACGGCAGACCGGTCCACCAGGAAGTTCTGTGAGAGTGTCCTTCTCGCCAGGTCACGCGTGGTACGGCCGCCGCTTCGACCGGTGACCTTGCGCTGAGTGTGTGAGTAGTTTCGGTGTGCAAAATCCTGCGCCACGGCAGTTGCCCCTTCGGGTCATCGAGTCGTCTGAATCTCGATGGGCCCTGGGCGCGCCGGTGGACGCCGATGCAGTATCCGCGTCCGCTAGCGGGCCAGAGCCCGGGCGTGGCGGATGCGAATGAACAGGTGGCACGACATGCGGTTCACCTTAGGAATCGGGAGATCGGCGGCGCAACTGAATTTCGGCGCCTGCACGGCTCGGCGGCTGTCGGCGCACCCGGCCGGGAGGACCTGGCCGGGGCCGATCCGATCGGTGCTGCGCTGGCCGGGCCGATCCGATCGGCGCCGCGCGGCGTCGGCGTCGGTCGGTAGGGGCACTGGATCGGTGCCGATCGGATCGGGTGAAGGCGTCTAGGCGGGTTCGGTGCTCGGCCGGATGCCGGACCCCTTCCGTACCGCGGCGACCGCCGACGCGGCGGCGGTGAGGGCGCTGTTGATGGAGATCTCGCCGCGCATCCCCGGCGCCGCGACCATGTCCCCGGCCAGATACACCCCGTCCCCGCGATCGATGGCGTGCCGGTCCCGCCAGGTGGTGCCCGGCAGGTCCAGCGCGCCGGTGCGGCCCTTCGCGGTCGAGGTCCGGTGGAAGGTGGTGCGGGAGCGCCAGTCCGGGACGGTGGTATCGGCGAAACGCTCGAGGCGCCGGTGGGCTTCGTCGCGGGATTCGTTGTCGCGCACCGGCATCTGGAGCTGGTACAGGGATTCACCCTTGGGTGCGATCGTGTCGTCCTGCGCCGAGTAACACTCGTGGAAGCCGCCCTCGTCCAGATCGAAGCAGACGAAACGGTCGCGGCGGTCCTTCGTCACGCCGAGGTCGAGCAGCGCGGTGAAACCGCCGGTGCCGTGCAGCGTTTCGTCGCCGAGGAGGCGGCGCGCGGAGTCGAGATCGGTGGCGATGATGACCGGACCGTCGGTCGGTAGCGCGTCCACCCGCGATCCGGTCTCGACGATGACCCCGAGTTCTGTTGCCCGCGTGATCATCCGGTCGATCACCTGTTGCCAGCCGCCACGTATCCACCGGACGCCGGGGATGTTCGCGCCGAGCGCGCGCTGGAAGAGGTCCCAGACGAAGGCGGCCGAGAGCCTGCCGGTGTTGGCGTCGTAGGTGACCACGCTGATCGCGTTGGCGACCTGGGTGGCGGTGCGCTCGTCCCAGCGGTCCGTCGCCCAGCTGTGGAAGTCGACGTCGACAGGTGCCTGCAACCACTTGCGGGACTGGGCGCGCAGCATCCCGAGCGGCGGCACGTGCCGGATCCGGTCGTCGGCGCGGAAGCCGACCTTCATCGCGTCGGTGATGCCCGGCCAGCCGAGCCCCGCCACGAAGCCACGCTTCTTCAGCCAGGTGTAATGCGGGCCGTCGGCGTAGAAGACGTGCGCGCCCTCGTGGGCGACGTGCGGTGGCGGGGTCGCCCGCCCGCGCCCGCCCAGCGTCTGGTGCGCCTCGTGCAGCCGCACCGGCACGCCGGTTTCCGCAACGGCGATCGCGGCAGTGAGGCCTGCCAGTCCGCCCCCGACCACGGTGATGGGTGTGTTCATCCTCGGTCCTCTCCCTCGGTACCCGCCCAGTCGAGCCGGGCGGCGATCATTTCTGCGGTGGCTCGCAGGTAGCGGTCTTCGCCGATGTTCGCCGGATGACCGCCGTCGAAAATGTCGCCCATCATCCAGAAGTGGGCGAGCGCGCCGACGAGTACGGCGGCGGTGGCGTCCCAGTCCTGATCGCGCACCCGGTCACCGGCGAGTTCCCTCAGCCCGCGGGTGACCGCCGCCATCACCACCGCGTACTCCCGCTGCCGGAACACTTCGAGCAGTTCGGCGGGGATCGAATTGTCCCGCAACAGAATCCGGGTCACGTCCCGATCGTGGTCCAGGCGCGCGAGGCCGATCCGGCACAGCGCGACGATCATGTCGACGGTGGATCCCCCGCCGGTGACCGAGTCCAGCGCGGAAGTGAGGGAGAACTCCGGCGACAGGAACTGGTCCCACTCGGCTCGGTCATCGAGCCTGCTCGCCACGGCCCGCACCAGCAGTTCGTCCTTGGACTTGAAGTGCCGATACAGCGCCCCCGACCCGCCCGACAGCCCGGCCGCCTGCTCGATCTGGGCGACCGAGGTCTTGGCGAAGCCCTGTTCCCCGAACAGGCGCAGGGCCTCGGTCATGATCCGGTCGCGCGATGTGGACGCCACGTCACCTCCATGAAAGTAACCACTTACTTACACGATGACCGAGGCCGCCGCGATGCGCAAGACCCTGTTCCAGCGGGCTGTCCTGCGGTCCCATCGCCACCCGCGTATTCCGCTCGAATTGTGTTGAGCGCAACCATGGTCGAGTGGCCCATCGCACTGCTGGACTGGCGAGCATGGGCACCGAACGCCGCAAGTTGAAGACCGTCACGGGCGTGAGCGGGTCGCGCGATGTGTACGCCGCGGCACTCGATCCGACCCGCTCGACCCTGGACGAGGCGGTGCGCATCGCCAGGATCGCCGAGGACAACAAGATCGGCGCGCTGTTCGCGGCCGACCTGCTCGCCTTCGGCGCCCAGGGCGCGATCGGCGCGCAGGAACCCCTCATCCAGCTGGCCGCGCTGAGTGCGGTGACCACCCACGTCGGGCTCATCGCCACCGTCACCACCACGTTCCACCACCCGTACAACTTGGCCCGGCTGTTCGGCACCCTCGACCACGTCAGCAACGGCCGCGCGGCCTGGAACGCGGTGACCTCCTCGCTCGGCGAGGAGAACTACGGCGACCGGGAGCTGCCGAGTCCGGAGCAGCGCTACGACCGCGCCACCGAGGCGCTCACCGTGGTCAACGCGCTGTTCGACAGCTGGCGGCCGGGTGCGCTGCGGTCCGTGGGCAACGGTGACGTGGTGCTCGACGAAACGCTCGTACAGCCGATCGACCATGTGGGACAGCACTTCTCGGTGCGCGGTCCGCTGAACATCCCGCCCCTGCCGCAGGGCAGGCCGGTGCAGTTCCAGGCCGGTCAGTCGGCGGGCGGCGTCGAACTCGGCGCGCGCTTCGCCGAGGTGGTGTTCACCTCGCTGCCCACGCTCGAAGCCGCCGTCTCCTACACGAAGAAGATCCGGACCCGCGCCGCGGAGTGGGGCAGGGCCGACGGGCTGCCGCTGATCTTCAGCTCTTTCCACGCGACCTACGGCGCGACCGAAGCCGAGGCCCGCAGGCTGGTCCGCGAGGCGGCCGAGTCCACCGACTTCGACGCGGGCCGCCGCCAGCTGGCCGACATGCTCGGCGGCGGAATCGACCTGTCCGAGTTGCCGCTGGACAAGCCGATTCCGGAAACACTGCTCCCACAGCTGGATTCGGTACACCGCAGGCGTGGCCGGGTCGAGATCTTCCGCAAGCTGGCCGCCTCGGGCGCCACCCTGCGCGAGCTCGTCGTCGCCGCCAAGGACACCGGCCACTGGGCCGCCGCCGGCACGCCGGAACAACTCGCCGACGCCATCGAGGAGCGCTACCGGGCGAACGTGCTCGACGTGATCTCACTCGGTGGCCTGGCCGACGAACGCACCGCCGATTTCGTCGTCAACGGACTGCTGCCCGAGCTGCGCGGGCGCGGGCTGGTCGACACCGACTACCTGGGCGGTACCTACCGGGAGAATCTGGAACTGCCGCCGCTCGGGTGAATTCCGGTCAGAACGGCACTTCGGTGCTGAGCAATCCGGTACCGCCCGCCCGGCTGGACAGGATGCGGCAGAACTCGATCGCGTCGAGCTCGATCGCGGGCGCGTCCGCGTCACCGCTGGTCCACGTGCCGCCCGCGGGACCGTGCAGCGTCAGCCGGTACGGCTTGCCGTGGCGCTGTGCCCATTCGCGGACCACATCGTCGACGATGCGCCCGTCGTGGTCGGCGGTGAGTTCCAGTGGCCGCCCGGTCGCCTGGCTCAGGTCGATCCGGTGCATCCACGGGTCGCGGGTGAGAATCACTTCGGTCAGGAGCACCGTGCGCTGATTCATCAGCTGGTAGCGGGCCAGGTCCGCCACCGCGAAGTCGAAGAAGCCGAAGGCCAGCGCCAGCAGCCGGGGGCGCGGCGTGGTGGGCAGGGTGGCGGCAACGCGCGCCGCGTGCTCCTCGTATTCCGCCCACGCCTGCTCGAACATCGCGTCGTAGATCGCGTGCTTGGCCGCGAAATGTGTGTAGAGGGAGGGCGCGCGCATGCCGACCCTGGCAATCGCCTTCGCCTGCGGCCTGATTCGGCCCGCACCCGTCGCCGACGCCAGGGCGGGTGTGCCGGTCGGCGGCTGAACCGACCGGCGCGCCTCGAACTACCGGAACGCGTTGGCGTCGGTGAGCGCCTTGCCGAGCACCAGCTGATGCACCTCGGCGGTGCCCTCGTAGGTGAGCACCGACTCCAGGTTGTTCGCGTGCCGCAACACCGGGTAGTCGAGGGTGATTCCGTTGGCGCCGAGGATGGTTCGGCACTCGCGGGCGATGGCGATGGCCTCGCGGGTGCTGTTCAGCTTGCCCGCGCTGATCTGCTCGCCGGTGATCTCGTGCCGGTCCTTCAACCGGCCCAGGTGCAGCGCCAGCAACTGACCCTTGCCCAGTTCCAGCGCCATATCGGCGAGCTTGGCCTGGGTGAGCTGGTAGGCGGCCAGCGGCTTGTCGAACACCTCGCGGGTGCGGGCGTAGTCGATCGCGGCGGCCAGGCAGTCACGCGCCGCGCCGAGCGCGCCGAAGACGATGCCGAAGCGGGCCTCGCTCAGGCAGGCCAGCGGTGAGCTCAGGCCGCCCGACTCGGGCAGCACGGCGTCGGCGGGCAGCCGCACGTCGTCGAAATCCAATGCGGCGGTGAGGGATGCGCGCAACGAGAGCTTGCGATGGATCTCCCTGGTGGTGAATCCGGGAGTACCCGCGGGCACCAGGAAGCCGCGCACCCGCGGCTTGTCCTGGCCGGGTTCCTCGGCATAGGCCCAGACGACCGCGATATCGGCGACCGAGCCGTTGGTGATCCACATCTTGGACCCGTTGAGCACCCAGTCGTCGCCGTCGCGCTTGGCCCTGGTGCGCATCCCGCCGGGGTTGGAGCCGAAATCGGGTTCGGTGAGACCGAAGCAGCCGATCACCTCACCGGCCGCCATCGCGGGCAGGTACTGCTGCTTCTGTTCTTCGGAGCCGAAGAAATGGATCGCCGACATCGCCAGCGAGCCCTGCACCGACACCATGCTGCGCACGCCGGAGTCGACGGCCTCGAGTTCCTGGCACGCCAGCCCGTAGGCGGTGGCCGACGACCCGGCGCAGCCGTAGCCCTCCAGGTGCATGCCGAGCAGGCCGAGCTTGCCGAGTTCGGGGGCGATCTCCCTGGCCGGGAAGGTGCCGTCCTCGAACCAGTCCGCGATATGCGGGCGCAGCCTGCGCTCGCCGAATCGGGCCACGGTGTCGCGGATTTCGCGCTCCTCCTGCGACAGCAACGGGTCGATCGCGAACAACTCTTCCACAGTCACCATGGCCTCAGCCTAACGCTGCGGTCCACGGCGAATCCGGCACTTCGTGCACGGCCAATACCCCAGCGCTTCGACCCGAATCCGGTCTACTAGCCTGAGCTCATGAGTGAGCTGGGATTCTCGACCAGGGCCATCCACGCCGGATATGAACCCGATCCTCAGACCGGTGCGGTCAATGTGCCCATCTACGCGAGCTCGACCTTCGCCCAGGACGGCGTCGGCGGCATGCGTGGCGGCTACGAATACGCGCGTACCGGCAACCCGACCCGCACGGCACTGGAAGCCAACCTCGCCGCCCTCGAATCGGGCAGCTTCGCGCGGGCCTTCGCCTCCGGCATGGCGGCCACCGACTGCGCGCTGCGCGCCACCCTGCGCCCCGGCGACCACATCGTCATTCCCGACGACGCCTACGGCGGCACCTTCCGGCTCATCGACAAGGTCTTCAGCCAGTGGGGGATCGAGCACTCGCCCGCCCACATCGCGAACCTCGACGAGGTGCGCGCGGCCATCCGCCCCAACACCAAGCTGGTGTGGGTCGAGACCCCGACCAACCCGCTGCTGAGCATCGGTGACATCCCCGGGCTGGCCGACATCGCGCACGCGGCCGACGCCAAGCTGGTCGTCGACAACACCTTCGCCACCCCGTACCTGCAGCAGCCGCTGCTGCTCGGCGCCGACATCGTCGTGCACTCGACCACCAAGTACCTGGGCGGTCACTCCGACGTCGTCGGTGGCGCGCTGATCACCAACAGCAAGGAACTCGACACCGCGTTCGCGTTCCTGCAGAACGGCGCAGGCGCTGTGCCCGGCCCGTTCGACGCCTTCCTCACCCTGCGCGGCATCAAGACGCTGGCCGTGCGGATGGAGAAGCACTGCGACAACGCCGAGGTGATCGCAGAGTTCCTCACCAACCACCCGGCCATCTCGCAGGTCATCTACCCGGGCCTGCCCACTCATCCCGGGTACGAGATCGCGCAGAAGCAGATGCGGCGCAGCGGCGGCATGATCTCGGTGCGCCTTGCCGGCGGCCGGGAGGCGGCGCTGAAGTTCTGCTCGCGCACCCGGATCTTCACCCTGGCCGAGTCGCTGGGCGGGATCGAGTCGCTGATCGAGCACCCGGGCGCGATGACCCACGCCAGCACCGAGGGGTCGGCGCTGGAGGTGCCCGCCGACCTGGTCCGGCTGTCGGTCGGTATCGAAGACATCAGCGATCTCCTCGCCGATGTCGAGCAGGCGCTGAGCTGACAGGGACCCCATAGATGACGAAGCGGCCGCATCCGATGTTCGGGTGCGGCCGCTTGCGTTCGGGTTCAGGCTATCTGGGCTCGGCGGGGCCGCGCTCAGCCGTGGTACGGCTCCGCGCTGACCAGGGTCACCTTCATGGTGTTGCCGTTGGGCAGCGTGTACTCGCGGGTCTCGCCCACCTTGGCGTCGATCAGCGCGCCGCCGAGCGGGGAGTTCGGCGAGTAGGTCTCGAGGTTGGTCGCGCCGAGGCCCTCTTCGCGGGTCGCGATGAGGAAGGTCTCGGTGTCGTCGGAGTCGCCGTCGTAGTAGACGGTGACGACCGAGCCCGGGAGCGCCACACCGGACTTGGTGGGGGCGACGCCGACCTTCGCGTTGTTGAGCAGCTCCTGCAGCTGGCGGATGCGCGCCTCCTGCTGGCCCTGCTCCTCGCGCGCGGCGTGGTAGCCGCCGTTCTCCTTGAGATCGCCCTCTTCGCGGCGCTCGTTGATCTCGGCGGCAATGACCGGACGGTTGGCAATGAGCGAGTCCAACTCGCCCTTGAGCCTGTCGTGCGACTCCTGGGTAAGCCAGGTCACATTCTCGGTCATCTCGATCACTCCCTAGTAGTTGTTCCCGGCGCACCGGGATTCCCTGAAACCAGCACGGTGCCCTCCCGCAGGAGGGCATGCACCAGCCCGACGGCTGGAGCGATCCTGGGGGGTGAACCCATAACCCGCTAACAGCACCGCTGGCCGCCAATGCAGCAAACACGGCTCCGAGCCCCGGAACCGTGTATCAGGCCATTTTAGCATGTCTCATAAATATGCAGGTCAGGCTAGGCGGAGGGCGTTATTCCACGCGCAGATAGCCCGGCACTTCCTCGGTGCACCCGTAGATATCGCCCGCCGACGCGCGCGCCGAGGACTTGACCGTGGTGGTCACCTGGACGCTGGTGGAGTCCGATCCGGGGACCAGGACCTCGCGCCTGCCGACCTCGGCGCCGTCGCGGTCCATCGCCCGGACGAAGCAGACGACGGCCTGCTCGGGTGAGTCTCTGGTCACTTTCATCCGCACCGTGAGCGTCGAGTCGTCGTCGACCACGTAGCCCAGCTGCTCGGTCTCGATCGCCTTCGGGCCGTACTTCTGGAACCCGAGATAGGCGACGCCGAGGCCCGCGACCAGCACGCCAACGCCGAGCACCACCAGCAGCCACGCTCGACGCGCCGGGGGTTTTCTGCCGTATCTATCGGCGTGTCGCGCTGCTGCGGCGGCCGAGGTCGCCGCGGAGTCCGGTGCGGGCTCGGTCATCGGTTTCTCGCTCCCGGGGGTGGTCGGAACAAACGGGGGGTCGGATGGAACTATAGGGAACGAAGTTCTGACACCCGCGAGCGAGAGCGATGGTGAACGAGACGTGAGTGGCCTTCGCCTCATGGCGGTGCACGCCCACCCCGACGACGAATCGAGCAAGGGCGCCGCGACCACGGCCAGGTACGCGGCCGAGGGCGTCGACGTCCTGGTCGTGACGTTGACCGGTGGCGAACGCGGCAGCATCCTCAACCCGGCCATGGACACCCCCGGTGTCCTCGACCGGATCGAGGAGGTCCGGCGTGAGGAGATGGCCGCGGCCGCCCACGCGCTCGGCGTGCGCCAGCACTGGCTCGGCTTCGTCGACTCCGGTCTGCCCGAGGGCGACCCGCTGCCGCCGCTGCCCGAGGGCTGCTTCGCGCTGGTGCCGCTGGAGGAGTCCACCGAGGCGCTGGTGCGGCTCGTGCGCGATTTCAAGCCGCACGTGATCACCACCTACGACGAGAACGGTGGCTACCCGCACCCGGATCACATCCGGTGCCATGAGGTGTCGATAGCGGCCTATGAGACGGCGGGCGATCCGGACAAGTTCCCGGACGCGGGCGAACCGTGGACGCCGCTCAAGCTGTACTACGACCACGGCTTCAGCACGAAGCGGCTGGAGGCCTTCGCCGAGGAGTACGAGCGCAACGGCCAGCCGTTCCCGCTCCAGGAGTGGCTGGATCGGATGCATCAGTTCAAGCGCGGTGCCACGTGGAGCCGGGTCACCACCCAGATCGAATGCTCCAAATACTTCCCCCAGCGTGACGACGCTCTGCGCGCGCACGCGACCCAGATCGATCCGAACGGGGCGTTCTTCGCGATCCCGTTGGAGATGCAGCAGCGGCTCTGGCCGACCGAGGAGTTCGAATTGGCCAAGACGAGGGTGAGTACCGCCATCCCGGAGACCGACCTGTTCGCCGGCATCGAGGACACCGACCGGTGATGTTGGTCTACCTCGCTCAGAACACCCCCACCGGACCCGAGTTCGGCAAGGCGTCCCCGCTCGGCCTGCTGGTCATCCTGATCCTGCTGGCAGGCACCGTGCTGCTCGTGCGCTCGATGAACAAGCATCTCAAGGGCCTGCCCGAGACATTCGAGCCCGAGCACCCGGAACCGGACCAGAAGGCCGACGAGGGCACCGAGCCGGGCGCCATCGAGCCGGAACCCGGCGACGGCACCCCGAAGGCCCCGAAAACCGACTAGGGCAACCGGGCGATATCGGTCACCAGCTCGCCGACCAGATCCCTGGCGGCGGCCGCGTGCTCGGCCAGCTGCCGGGGCGCCCCGGTCGCACTCAGCTCGATCATCTTGTTCATCAACCCGAAGATGACCACGAGCCTGCGTAGTGCGGCCCTGCGCTCGGCCGCGGAAAGCTCGGCACTGTGGTTCGACTCTGTCCCCGTCACAGGAGAGTGATCGCCTCACCACCCCACAACGTTTCGCCGAAACCCGTTGACGTGGGACTACGCACCGAGCTGTCCGCGGGCTGGGTTTTACCAGTCGATGAGGTCGAGTTCGTGGAGGCGGCGGAAGACCATCATGGAGCCGGGGGCCACGTGGTCCATGGCGGCGTATTCGCTGACGGTGAAGTAGCGGAATTCGGCGATTTCGCCGGTGGCGTGGGGCTCGCCGGTGAAGTCGGCGAGGAAACAGGTCATGTGCAGGCCGGTGTTCTTACCGTGGCCGAAGGCCTCGGCCTCGAAGATGCCGAGTTCGGCGACGCCGGACAGTCCGACGCCGAGTTCTTCCTCGATCTCGCGGTGTAGTGCCTCTAAGGGTGTTTCGCCCGGATCGATCTTGCCGCCCGCCATGTAGAAGACGTCTTTGCCTTCCGGGCGCGTCTGGATCAGCCTGCGGTCGCGGACATGGGCGAGGGCGGCGGTGCGGATCATGGGCATCACTCTATGGAGCGATCGGCTCCGGTTCACATCGAACGGGCTCCGCGTCGCCCTGGTGTCTGGGTCAGCTCAGGGTGTCGGCGCCTCCCGCGGTGTGATGGTGCGGGTTTCGGAGCCGGTGAGCGCGTCGATGCGGGAGGTGTCTTTGAGGTCGACGCCCGAGCGGCCGAGTGTGCGCGCGCCCGCGACCAGGCCGGCGACCACGCGGGCGGCGTCGGCGTAGGTGAGGCCGTCGGGTGGGTGGATGTTGGAGATGCAGTTGCGTTCGGCGTCGGCGCGGCCGGGACGCGGGGCGTGGGTGAGGTAGATGCCGAGGCTGTCGGCGACCGAGAGGCCGGGGCGCTCGCCGATGATCACCAGGACGGTGCGCACGCCCATGGCCTCGGCGATGTGGTCGCCGAGGGCGACGCGTGCCTGGGTGGCGATCACCGGTGGGGCCAGGGTGTAGCGGTCGGTGAGTTCGCCGGCCAGTGCGGCGAGCAGGCCCGCGCCGTGGTCGGTGAGCGCGCGGGGGGACAATCCGTCGGCGAGCACGAAACCGATATCGGCACCGTGGTTTTCGATGGCGGACAGGTCGGCCGGCTGCCTGCCGAGATCGGGGCGGCGTAGGTACTCCGAGCGGTCGGCGGCCATGCTCGTCACCGTGACCGGGTCGCCGAGGCCCATGCTCGCGATCTGTTCGGCGAAGATGTCGACGTCCAGCGGGACGTGCACCGCGTCCCTGGCGGCGGCATGCGCGGCCCGCAGCGCGAGGACTTCGGTGGTCGGCAGGGCGTCACCGGTGCGCCCGAGTCCGATCCTGGCCTGGGTGTTGCGCCGCAGGTCTCGCCAGAACTCCCGCGCCACAGCCTCGTCGGAATTCGCCGCCGCACGCTCGCCCACTGCACTTCCTCTCGGCTCGGTGTTCGATCCCACGATGCGCGGAATCGGCTTCGTCGCAGCGGGTTTCACCGGTTCGCCGCCAACGCGCGCAGCGGTGACGACAGCGGTTGCACCTGTCGTATCCGTCCGTTGGCGTCCAGCATGCCGAGCCCGGACAACCACGCCTCGAATTCCGGTGCGGGACGAAGGTTCAGGACCTGCCGCACGTAGAGCGCGTCATGGAAACTCGAGCTCTGATAGCCCAGCATCACATCGTCGGCGCCGGGCACCGCGATGACGAACGCGCAGCCCGCCGCGCCCAGCAGCGTGAGCAGGGTGTCCATGTCGTCCTGATCGGCCTCGGCGTGGTTGGTGTAGCAGACGTCAACACCCATCGGAAGGCCGAGCAGCTTGCCGCAGAAATGGTCCTCGAGCCCGGCCCGGATGATCTGCTTGCCGTCGTAGAGGTACTCGGGACCGATGAATCCGACCACCGTATTCACCAGCAGCGGTCGCAGATCCCGCGCGACGGCATAGGCGCGCGCTTCGAGCGTCTGCTGGTCCACCGGCCGATCACCCACGCCCAGATGGGCATTCGCGCTCAACGCGGAACCCTGTCCGGTCTCGAGATACATCACGTTGTCACCGACGGTGCCGCGCCCCAGCGATCGCCCCGCCTCGTTGCCCTCGCGCAGCAGCGAGATATTCACGCCGAAGCCGGAATTGGCGCCCTCGGTACCCGCCACCGACTGGAACACCAGGTCCACCGGCGCGCCCGCCTCGATCAGCCCGATGGTCGTGGTGACGTGGGAGAGCACGCACGACTGGGTCGGGATGTCGAAGCGCAGGCGGACCTCGTCGAGCAGGTGCAGCAGATCGGCGGTGGCGTGGGGCGAATCGGTGGCCGGGTTGATGCCGATCACCGCGTCACCACAGCCGAGCAGGAGTCCGTCGAGGGTGGCGGCCGCGATCCCGCGCGGATCATCGGTCGGGTGATTGGGTTGCAGTCGCGTACTCAACCGGCCTGGCAGCCCGATGGTGGTGCGGAACCCCGCTGTCACCACGGTCGCCTTGGCGACGGCGATCAGATCCTGATTGCGCATGATCTTGCTGACCGCGGCCACCATCTCGGGCGTCAGCCCTGGCGAGACCGCGGCCAGTGTTGTCGCGGAATCCTCGGTCGCCGCGACCGCGAGCAGCCAGTCGCGTAACCCGCCGACGGTGAGATGCGCGATCGGGGCGAACGCGGTCCGGTCGTGGCTGTCGATGATCAGCCGGGTCACTTCGTCGGTCTCGTACGGCACAACCACCTCGGTGAGGAAGGTGGTCAGCGGCACGTCGGCCAGTGCCCACTGCGCGGCCGCGCGTTCGGCATCGGTCGCGGCGGCGCAGCCGGCCAGCTGGTCGCCGCTGCGTTCGGGCGTCGCCTTGGCCAGCAGATCGATCAGACCGTCGAAGGTGTAGGTCGTCGCGCCGACAGAGCTGCGGTACACGGTCATCGGGTGCCGCCTCCTTTCACGGATTCGGTGAGCGGGTTACTCGAGCTCTTGTTCGGCCTTGGCCAGCGCCGCGAACTCCTCGTCGGGGGACTGGGCGACCAGGTGTTTCCGACTGTAGAAGCCGAAGTAGGCCATGAAGGCGCAGAACACACCGAGGGTGAACAGCGCCGCCTTCTGGTCGACCAGGAAGGTCGCCGCCACCGAGGCCGCCGCGATGACCAGCGCGAACGAGGTGGTGACGATGCCGCCGGGCGTGCGGTACGGCCGCGGCATGCCGGGTTCGCGGACACGGAGCACGATGTGGCTCACCATCATCAGCACGTAGCTCACCGCGGCGCCGAACACGGCCATGTTCAGCAGCATCGCGCCTTCACCGGTGAGCGAGAGGGCGAAGCCGATGAGGCCGGGCACGATCAGCGCCAGGATCGGGGCCTTGCGGGAGTTGGTCACCGACAGGCTGGTCGGCAGGTAGCCGGCGCGGGAGAGCGCGAAGGTCTGGCGCGAGTAGGCGTAGACGATGGAGAAGAAGCTGGCGATCAGACCGGCCAGGCCGATGTAGTTGACCACCTTGGCCGCCGGGCTGTCCCCGAGCGCCTCCACGAGCGGGTTGCCCGAGGCTGAGGCGTCCTGGGCGCCGAGCGCGCCGGTCACCAGGACCAGCACCACCGCGCCGGTGACCACCAGCAGCAGCATCGCCACGATGATGCCCTTCGGCACGTTCTTCTCCGGCTCGCTGGCCTCCTCGGCCGCCAGCGGCACGCCTTCGACGGCGAGGAAGAACCAGATGGCGAACGGGATCGCGGCCCAGATGCCCATGTACCCGAAGGGCAGGAACGACGAGGCGCCGGTCGCGGCCGGATCCACCGCGATATCGGTCAGATTCGCGACATCGAAGCGGCCGACCGCGGCGATCGCGAAGACGACAAGGCCGACCAGCGCGATCGCGGTGATCACGAACATCGCCTTGAGCGCCTCACCCGCCCCGCCGAGATGGATGCCGATGAACAGCGCGTACACCGCCAGGTACACCCACCACCCGTCGGTGATCCCGAACAGGTTCAGCGACTCCACATACGCGCCGATGAAGGTGGCGATGGCGGCGGGCGCGATCGCGTATTCGATAAGGACCGCCGTCCCGGTGGCGAATCCGCCCCACGGCCCGAGCGCGCGCCGGGCGAAGGTGTAGCCGCCGCCTGCCGCCGGCAGCGCCGAGGACAGCTCGGCCATGCCGAGGACCATGGCCAGATACATGGCCGCGATGACGATCGCCGCGATCAGCAGACCACCGAAACCGCCCTCGGCGAGGCCGAAGTTCCAGCCGGAGTAGTCACCGGAGATCACATAGCTCACGCCGAGACCGGCCAGCAGCACCCAGCCGGCCGAGCCGGAGCGCAGGGTGCGTTTGGCGAGATAGTCGTCGGCGGGCGTGTCCGCACCCGTGGCGGGAATCGCGTCGGTACTCACAGGGGTAGCTCCTCATCAACAAACAAGCGCGTAGCGACGGCAACGGTGATCGTCGAGGGTTGAAGAATGGTTGACGACTGTTACGGCCGTGGATCCCGCAGGTCAGCGGCGCGTATCGAGCGCCGCCGACCTGCGGTAACTGTGTGATAGTGGGTGTTTCACATCACTGTGGAACGGTGTCACCGGTGGGTGGCGGCGGCTGGGATTCCAGCTCGGTCACCTCGTCGTCGGTGAGCAGGCGTGAGCGGATCAGGAACCGCACGCCCTCGGGGGCTTCCAGCGAGAAGCCGCTGCCCCGGCCTGGCACCACGTCGACGGTGAGATGGGTGTGTTTCCAGTACGCGAACTGGTCGGCACTCATCCAGAACGGGGTGTCGCCCGGCAGATGACCCAGCAGCACGTCCGAGGCGCCCACACGGAACTCACCGCGCGGATAGCACATCGGGGAGCTGCCGTCGCAGCAGCCGCCGGATTGGTGGAACATGACCGGGCCGTGCTGCCCGGTCAGTTCCCGCAGCAGCGTCGCCGCCTGTTCGGTGAGGTCGACGCGCCGCACCATCAGAAGAAGCCGAGCTTCTGCGGCGAGTAGCTGACCAGCAGGTTCTTGGTCTGCTGGTAGTGCTCGAGCATCATCTTGTGGTTCTCGCGGCCGATGCCGGACTTCTTGTAGCCGCCGAAGGCCGCGTGCGCCGGGTAGGCGTGATAGCAGTTGGTCCACACCCGGCCCGCCTTGATGCCGCGGCCGAGGCGGTAGGCGGTGTTCATGTCGCGGGTCCACACGCCGGCGCCGAGGCCGTAGAGGGTGTCGTTGGCGATCTTCAGCGCCTCGTCGGTCGAGTCGAAGGTGGTCACCGCGACGACAGGGCCGAAGATCTCCTCCTGGAACACGCGCATGTCGTTGCTGCCCTTGAAGATCGTCGGCTCGATGTAGAAGCCGTCGGCCAGCCCGTCGACGCTGCGGACGGCGCCGCCGGTGAGGACCTCGGCGCCTTCCTTCTTGCCGATGTCGATGTAGGACAGGATCTTCTCGAACTGATCGTTGCTGGCCTGCGCGCCGATCATGGTGGCCTCGTCGAGCGGGTTGCCGCTGATGATCGCCTTGGTGCGCTCCACGCAGCGGGCCATGAACTCGTCATAGATCGAGGACGCGATCAGCGCGCGCGAGGGACAGGTGCAGACCTCACCCTGGTTGAGCGCGAACATCACGAAACCCTCGACGGCCTTGTCGAGGAAGTCGTCGTCGGCGGCCATCACATCGGGCAGGAAGATGTTGGGGCTCTTGCCACCCAGCTCCAGGGTGACGGGGATGATGTTCTCGCTGGCGTACTGCATGATCAGCCGGCCGGTGGTGGTCTCACCGGTGAAGGCGACCTTCGCCACGCGCGGGCTGGAGGCCAGCGGCTTGCCTGCTTCGACGCCGAAACCGTTGACCACGTTGAGCACACCCGGCGGCAGCAGGTCCGCGACGAGCTCGACGACCTTCATGATCGAGGCCGGGGTCTGCTCGGCGGGCTTGAGCACCACGGCATTACCGGCCGCGAGCGCGGGCGCCAGCTTCCAGGTCGCCATCAGGATCGGGAAGTTCCACGGGATGATCTGCGCGACAACGCCGAGCGGCTCGTGGAAGTGATACGCGATGGTGTCCTTGTCGACCTCGCTGATCCCGCCTTCCTGCGCGCGCAGCACACCGGCGAAGTAGCGGAAGTGGTCGACCGCCAGCGGCAGGTCGGCGGCCAGGGTCTCGCGGACGGGCTTGCCGTTGTCCCAGGTCTCGGCGACGGCGAGGGCCTCGAGGTTGGCCTCGATCCGGTCGGCGATCTTGTTGAGGATGTTGGCGCGCTCGGCCGCGGAGGTCTCACCCCAGGCGTCGGCGGCGCGGTGGGCGGCGTCGAGGGCCAGCTCGATATCGGCCGCGGTCGAGCGGGCGATCTCGCAGAACGGCTGTCCGTCCACCGGCGAGGTGTTCTCGAAGTACCGGCCCTCGACGGGCGGAACCCACTTGCCGTCGATGAAATTGTCGTACCGCGGCGCGTAGCTGACGATGCTGCCCTCGGTGCCCGGCTTGGCGTAGATCATGTGCGGAGGCTCCTCGCTGATTCCGGTGAAGCGTGACGCCCATCACTATCCGCTGTCAGGGTTGATGAAACGTTGAAGCCGGACCGATCAGGCGCGAAGAGCGCTGTGCAGCCGGGCCGCGGCGACCGCCCGGCGCGCGTCGCGCGGGGGGAGCAGGGCCAGGGCGTGTTCGTGGACGGCGATGTCGTCGGGGGCGGATTCGCCGTAGGTCAGGGCGTGGTTGGCCTCGGGGCTCGACAGCACGGCATTGCGCATGGCGACCTCGAGGTAGTCACGCCATTCGCTGATGCCCGGTGTATCCGAATCCGGAAGCAGCGGACCGTGATACAGCCGGACGGCGGTGTCGAGGTCGCCCGCTTCCAGTGCGCGCGCGACGTCGACGGCGTCGCAGGACAGGGCGGTGGTGAAGCGGTAGACGCGGCTGGTGATGTCGCCGCCGGTCGCGCGGCGCAGGTACGACATCTCCGATTTCAGGGTGCTCGCGCCGACCGCGCGGTCGCCGTAGACGGCGTAGTGCAGGCGCTCGTGGCTGTAGCCGTCGTCGTCGAGGGCGAGCAGGGTGAGGATCTCGAGCTGGCGCGGGCGCAGGCGGATCGGGGCGCCGTCGCGCATCAACCGGCCGGTGCCGAGGCAGGTCAGCCGCATGCCCGCCGGTGCGGGCATGGCCGCGTGCAGCTTGGACTCGATGGCGCTGGTCATGGTGCGCACGGTCGCCATCGCCAGCGGGTGCGAGCGCTTCCAGGTGGTCGACAGGTCGAGCACGCCGAGCAGGGTGCCGTCGGCGGCGCGGATCGGCGCGCAGTAACAGACCCAGCCGTGCAGGGCGGCGACCAGGTGCTCGGCCGAGAAGACGGTGTGCGGCTGATCGGTGCGCAGGGCGAGGGACAGGGCGTTGGTGCCCATGTGCGCCTCGTCCCAGCGGCCACCCGGAGCGAAGTTCACCTGCTCGGCCCGCCTGCGCATGACCGGTCCGCCGTAGGTCCACAGGATCGTGCCCGAGGCATCGGTGACCGCGGCGACGTAGCCCGCGTCCTCGGCGACACTGTGCAACTGTTCCTCGAGCTCGGTCACCGGCCCACGCAGCGGCGATTCCGCCCACCGCGGCCCGATATCGGTCTCGCTCTCCGGCGCGAAGTCCCGCCCAGGGTCCACCGTCCGCAACGACCGCAACCACGACTGCGCCACCTCGGTCCGCACCGCCGAACTACGCCCGAGTGCCGACTCACCCGCGGGCACCCACTGCGCCCACTCCCGCTCCAACGCGGCACGCTGTGCCGAGAGCGTCAGCTGCGGTGCCATGAGCGGATTCGCGTCTTCCTGTTCGATTGCACGACGAGGGTTGCGCTTCTCATCATGCCGTACACCCAGCCGCTGAGCAGCTGTTTCGGCGGTGGCCTGCGCACTGCACGAGGTTGTAGCACCTTGTAGCGCGCCTGGCTACAGTTCCGCTATGAGGCAGATCAGTCAGCGCGAGCTAGGGAACAACTCGGCGGCGATCATGGACGCAGTCGAGGCGGGCGAAACCATCCGAGTGACACGCAATGGCGTCGAGATCGCGGAGGTTCGCCCGGTCGCCCGTCGACAGCGCCGCAGCGCCGAGGAACTGGTCGCAGGCCATCGGGCACTGCCGCGGGTCGACTACGCGTCGATGCGGCAGGAAGCGGACGACTTCTTCGGCTCCGAGGACCGGATCGGCGACGCTTGGGGTGGCCGGTGAGTATTCGCCACCCCGCCGGAGTACTCGATACTCGAGGTTGTCGCGCTCTAGGCTGTCAGGCCCGGTCGGTGGCTTCGGGGAGGCGGGGGACCGAGGCGACGAGCTGGCGGGTGTAGTCGTGTTGCGGTGACCGCAGGACCGTATCCACCTCGCCCGATTCGACTATCTGGCCGTTCTTCATCACCAGGACGCGGTCCGCGATGTGGTGGACCACGCCGAGGTCGTGCGAGATGAGCAGCAGGGCGGTGCCGAATTCGGCTTGGAGGTCGGCGAGTAGGTCGAGGATCTGGGCTTGGACGGAGACGTCGAGTGCGGAGACCGGTTCGTCGGCTACGAGCAGGGCGGGGTTGGGGGCGAGGGCGCGGGCGATGGCTACGCGTTGGCGTTGGCCGCCGGAGAGGGTGCGGGGGTGGCGGTCGAGGAGGTC
Source organism: Nocardia sp. NPDC055029 (assembly GCF_053608525.1). Taxonomy (NCBI): domain Bacteria; kingdom Bacillati; phylum Actinomycetota; class Actinomycetes; order Mycobacteriales; family Nocardiaceae; genus Nocardia; species Nocardia sp. NPDC055029. Next base: position 33,138 of record NZ_JBSGVQ010000046.1, on the reverse strand, counting down.
TGTGGTCAGGCCGACGGCGTCGAGGATTTCCCGCACGCGCTGCGAACGGGCGGCGCCCCGCACGTCGACGGTGTCGAGGCTTTCGCCGATGACTCGTTCGACGGTGTAGCGCGGGTCGAAGGAGCTGAGCGGGTCTTGCGCGATCAGCTGTGCGGCGCCGCGCAACGGACGTAGCTCGCGCTCGGAGTACTCGCTCCACGGGTGACCGTCGACGACCACGCGACCGGACGAAGGCGTGATCAGCCGCAGAGCCAGGCGCGCTGTCGTGGTCTTGCCCGAGCCCGATTCGCCGACTATGCCCAGGGTTTCGCCCGCGAACAGGTCGAAGTCGACGTCGTCGACGACCGTACGCGCGGCCTGACCGGAACCGTAGGTCTTGCGCAGATTCCGGACGGAGAGCACCACCCGGGTCGCGTCCACCGTGCGCGCGGGCAGCGGTGGCCGATCGCGCGCGGGCTCCTGTCCGGTCTGATCGGCGAGCGGCCGCTCGCCCGCCGGTAGCGATAGTCTCGAACCGCGTGAAGCCGCTGACGGGACGGCCGCGAGCAACTTCTTCGTGTACGGATGGGTCGGGCGGGTGAGGACGTCGAGCGTGGGGCCCTCCTCGACCACCTCGCCGTCGCGCATCACCAGTACCCGGTCGGCGACCTCGGCTACCACCGCGAGGTCGTGGCTGATCAGCAGGAGTGCGGTGCCCTCGGCCTTGCGGGCGCGCAGGAGCTCCAGGATCTGCTGTTGCACAGTGACGTCGAGCGCGGTGGTCGGCTCGTCGGCGATGAGCAGGCGGGGGTCACCGGCGATGGCGGTCGCGATGAGTATACGTTGCCGCAGGCCGCCGGAGAGCTCGTGCGGATACTGCCGCAGGCGCCGATCCGGTTCGGGGACACCGACATCGGTGAGCAGGCGGGTGCTGCGCTCGGTGAGCGCCCTGCCGCGGACCTCGGTCAGCGCGCGCTGCACCTCGGCCAGCTGCCCGCCGACCGAGAACAGCGGATCGAGCGAGACCAGCGCGTCCTGCAGCACGAAGCCGATCTCGCTGCCCCGGATCCGGCGCCACTGCCGCTCCCGGTGACCGCGCGCGTCCTGCCCGAACAGGGTGAGCTCGTCGGCGGAGACCCGGGCAGCGGGCCCGGCGAGACCGACCAGCGCGCGGGCCGTCACCGACTTACCCGACCCGGACTCGCCGACCAGCGCGACCGCCTCGCCGGGCTCGATCCGCAGATCGACCCCGCGGACCACTTCGCGCACACCGCCTTTCGACGGAAAGCCGATCCGCAGATTCTCGACCGCGACCAGACTCATACCGAAGGCCTTCCGTCGTAGTGCCGTTGCCAATGACGACCCAGCGAGCTGACCGCGATGACGGTCGCCGTGACCGCCACACCGGGCAGCACCGCGATCCACCAGGCATTGCGCAGATAGTTACGTCCCTCGGCGAGCATGGCGCCCCATTCCGGTTCCGGCGGTTGTGGTCCCATGCCAAGGAAGCTCAGGCCCGCCGCGCCGAGGATGGCGGTGCCGAGGCCGATGGTGGCCAGGATGGGGACCTGGGCCACAGCGTGGGGCAGGACGTGCCGCCACACGAGCGTCGCCCGGGTGAGCCCGAAGGTGCGCGCCTGTTCGACATAGCCCGACTCCTGCACAACCAGGGTCTGCGCCCGTACGACCCTGGCGAACCGGGGGATCGAGGCGATGCCGAGCGCGAAGATCAGGTTCGTTGTTCCCGGCCCGGTGAACGAGATCAGGACAAGGGCGAGCAGCAGATCGGGAAACGAGGAGACCACGTCGAGGAACCTGGTGATCAGTTCGTCGAGTCGTCCGCGGGCCAGCCCGGACAGCAGACCGAGGACAGAGCCCGCAACGACCGCGATCGCGACCGCGGTGACGCCGATGATCAGCGAATAGCGCGCGCCGTGCACGACGCGGGTGAACACATCCCGCCCCAGATGGTCGGTGCCGAACCAGTGTTGGACGCTCGGCGGCAGCTGGGCCGCGAGGGGGTCGGCGGTGAGCGGATCGGTCCCGGTGAGCACGCCGGGCGCGACCACCGCGATCACGACGAGCCCGACCGTGAGCGCTGCGACCACGACACCGGGCGCGATGTTGAAACTGCTTGCCTGCCAAGGGAGTCGATGGCGAATCGACAGCCCCGCCGCGGTCATGACCTGCCTCCACGGGCGGCGCCGATGTGGTCTCTCGGTGGGGCGACTGTGCTTGGAACGCGACCGGCTGCGGTGAGCGCCGCTCGCCGGCCCGCACCGACACTTGCTATTCGCCGCGATCCGCCGTGGATGATCATCGGCCCTCACTTCGCTGGGAGTCGCGGCGCAGTCGGGGGTCGAGGACCAGATACAACAAGTCGACCGCCGTGCTGATCACCACGTAGACGAATGCGGACAGGATCGCTACCGCTAGGACCACCGGAAGATCCTGGGCCAGTACGGCTTCCACAGTGACCCGGCCGAGCCCCGGTCGACCGAAGACCTCTTCGATGATCACCGCGCCGCCGAGCAGCCCGCCGACCAGCCATCCGGTCAAGGTCACGGCGGGCAGCGCGGCATGACGCAAGCCGTGCCGCGAGCGCAGGGCGGTCTCGCTCACCGACCAGGAGCGCACCGTCACCGCGAACGGCTCGTCGAGTGCCCGCTCGAGCCCGTCGCGCAGCACCTGCGAGGTCACCGCGCCGAGCGACAGGCCGAGCGCGAGCGCGGGCAGTACCAGGGCGGCGAGCCCCTTGTTCGCCGCGACGGGAAAGATCTTCAACTGGAAACTGAACACCGAGAGCAGAACGATGCCGAGCCAGAACGCGGGTGTCGAAACAAGGGCCAGCTCGACGGCATTGGCAACGGCTCGCGCTCGTCGCCGCCGCGCGGTGGTCGTCGCGACGACGATCGCGAACACCAGCGCCACCAGCAACGCGGCCCCGGTGAGTGCCAATGTCGGCCCCGCCTGCGAGCCGATGACCTCCGCCACCGGCCGCTGCAACACATACGACCGCCCGAAATCGCCCTGCGCCACATTCCACAGGTAGCGGACGTACTGCACGATGGCGGGACTGTCCAGGCCCCACTCCGCGCGAATGGCCGCCTCGACCTCCGGTGTGCGTGGCTGCTCGCCGAGCAGCACGTCGACCGTGTCGCCCGGTGCCAGCCGCACACCGAGGAACGACAGTGTGGCCGCGCCCCACAGCACCCCGACACCGGTGATCACCCGCAGCACAATCCGTGTGGCTGTGCCGGTCCGACCACCACGGTCGCCGCTCTCGACCGCTGCCACCACGTCCGGCGCGACAGCTTCCGCCGTCATGACCGCCGCACCGAGCCGGACACGCGCGCCGGGCCACACGCACACGCGAGTCTGGTAGCCCGGCCCGCCCGCCACCGGCCGAATCCGCTATCCACGATCGACCCAGATGTCGTACGCGTTCTCCGGAAGCTGCTTGTACGGGCGATAGCCCGCCCCGTACACATGCGCTCCGGCCGCGATCTGGTTCTCGGGAATGTAGAGCGGCAGCCCGTACGCCTTGTCGACGAGCGCGAACCGCTGCAACTGCGCGTACTGTCTGGCTCGTTCGGCGTTGTCGGTGGTCGAGGCGGCGGCCCGCAACCAGGCGGACAGTTCGGGATCGGTGGCGCGGCTGTAGTTCAGCGTGCCCAGCGGGGTCGGCGGGTACCAGTGGTTTTCGATGTCGATGCCGCCGGTGATGGTGTCGGAGTTGGCGATCGAGCCGAAGGCGTTCTTCTTGCGGAGCTCGCTGTAGGTGCCGAGGTCGACATACGACAGCTTCAGGTCGATGCCGGCGTTCTGCTTGGCCTGCGCCTGCACCGCCTGCAACAGCACCTCGCGCTGATCGCGCACCGTCGACTGCGCCTGCACCAGTTCGATCGTCAGCCGCTGCCCGTCCTTGGTCCGGAACCCGTCGGAATCCTTCGCCGTCCACCCGGCTTCGTCGAGCAGCCGGTTCGCGGCGGCCTTGTCGGCGCCGTAGGTGCCCTCGATGCTCTTGTCGTAGAACAGCGTGTCGACGCTGGAGGCGATACCCCAGCCGCGGGTGCGCTGGCCGCGATAGATCGACTGCAGCACCGCGTTCACATCGACGGAATTGTTGAGTGCCTTGCGGACCTTCTCGTCGGTGGCCGGACCGAAGGTCGTGTTCCAGTACAGCGTGTAGGGGCTGCCGTTGTTCAGCGCCGTCGAGTACGTGAAGTCGGGGTTGTCGCGGAACAGCGAGGCGTCGTTGCCGGGGACGCCCTCGATGAGGTCGACCTGACCGGAGGTGAGCGCGCCGGTGCGCACCGACGACTCGGGCAGGAACCGGTAGGTCAGCTCATCGAGGTAGGCCGGACCCTGATGCTTGGCGTTGCGCGGTGCCCAGTTGTAGTCCGGGTTCTTCCGCAGGTGCAGCTCCTGACCCTTCACATAGCGGTCGATGATGAACGGACCGGTGCCCGCGATCTCGGGCCCACCCGCCTTGAGCTGCGGCTTGTCCCACGCGGCGGAGGAGATGATGGGGAATCCGGCGGCGAAGTCGAGGAACGGCGCGTACGGGTCCTTCAGGGTGAACACCACGGTGCGTTCGTCGCGCGCGGTCACCGCGGCCAGGTGCGACAGCGGCCCCGCTGACCATCCGCCGGAATAGGACACGTCCTGCATGGTGGTGAAGTTGCGGGCAACGGCGGTCGCGGTCAGCGGGTTGCCGTCGGTGAACTTCACGCCCTCACGCAGGGGGAAGGTGTAGGCGAGCCCGTCGGACGAGATCTCATGGCCGGTGGCGAGCCACGAGACGAAGCCGCCGTCGGTGGTGCGCGCCAGCAGTGACTCGAAGACGTTGCGCAACATCAGGTGGGTGTTGCTCTGCCCGTTGAGGTGGGGGTTGAGCGTGGTCGGCTCGGTCTCCACACCCCAGGTCAGCGAGCCGCCGCTGCGAGGTTGCGCCGATTCGCGTGCGGCGGTGTCGGTTCCGGCGCACGCGGTCACCAGCACGGTTGTCGCCGCGATCAGAGCTGTCAGTAGTCGGCGTGTCCGCATCACAGCGCGGCGCCCCTCTCCTCGATGAGAAACAATGGTTGATCCGTGGTGACCACCGCGCCTTCCGCGGCGTTCACCGTGACGATTCCGGCGTGCGATGCCGTGAGTTCGTGCTCGAGCTTCATGGCCTCCACCACGCCGAGCAGCTGTCCCTCCTCGACCGGTGCGCCCGATTCGACATGCAGTCGCACGAGCGTTCCCGGCATGGGCGAACGGATTTCGGGATCGGCCGAGGCGCTGCCGAGCGTGCGGTACTCGGCGTAGCGCACCTCCCTGGTGACCCCGGCGACCTGGCACTCCCAGCCCCCGCCCCGCCTGCGGACCACGCTGGGGATCGCGTCGACGGTGACGGTGCCGCCGTCGACGCGAACGCGGTGCGCCGCGACCGCGGGCGCGCGGAGCAGAACCGTGTCGCCGTCGTAGCCACGCACCCGCACGGTGAACGGGCGCCCGTCGACCGTCAGATCGATACCGCCGAGACCGCCGTCGACGGGGTCGAGCCAGCCACGATCGCCGGTGGGCGCACCGGGTGACCAGGGCGTCGCCCGGTCGGGCGCGCTCAGCACGCCGCCCACCGCGAGGGCGGCGACCTCGTCGGGATCGCCGAACTCGGTGACCGGGTCGATGCGGTCCAGGTAGGCCGTGTCGTGCTCGGCCGCCGCGACGATCGGGGCGGCGAGTACCTGGGCGGCGAAGCCGAGGTTGGTCGAGATGCCGGTCCAGTGCAGGTCAAGACTCGCCTGCCGGGCGGCGGCCAGCGCCTCGGCCCTGGTGGTGCCGGTCGCGACGAGCTTGGCGATCATCGGGTCGAACCCGCCGGTGACATGCAGGCGGCGGGTGAAGGCCCGCTCCACCCGCACGTCCGGCCAGTGGGTGACCTCGAGCTCGCCGGGGCACGGCAGGAACGACCGGAACGGGTCCTCGGCGTACATCCTGACCTGTACCGAAGCGCCCGAGTACGCGATGTCGTCCTGCTCGGCGGGCAGCGGTTCGCCCGCGGCGACCCGCAACTGCCACTCCACCAGGTCGACGCCGGTGATCTCCTCGGTGACCGTATGTTCCACTTGCAGACGGGTATTCATCTCGATGAAGAAGAATTCGTCGCCGACGAGCAGGAATTCGAACGTGCCCGCCCCGACGTACTGCAGGGCTTTCGTGCCCTGCACCGCCGCGGCGAACATGGCCGCCCGCACCGCCTCGGGAATTCGTGGCGCCGGCGCTTCCTCGATCACCTTCTGATGCCGTCGTTGCAGCGAGCAGTCGCGATCGAAAAGATGGACAGCGCCGCCGAATTCGTCACCGAACACCTGCACCTCGATGTGGCGTGCGCGCTCGACGTAGCGTTCCAGGTGCAGCCTGCCGTCGGCGAAAGCCGCTGTCGCCGTGCGGGACGCGGAGGCGAGCGCCTCGCGCAGCCCGGCGGCCGAGCGCACCACCGACATCCCCTTGCCGCCACCGCCACCGGCGGGTTTGACGATCAACGGGTAGCCGATATCGGTGGCCGCGGCGACCAGCGCGTCGATGTCCTCGCCCGCCTGCGGCGTGCCGGGCAGCACGGGCACCCCGGCCTCGGCCATCACCTGCCGCGCCGACGCCTTGTCGGCCATGGTCTCGATGACCCGCGAACTCGGGCCGACGAACACCAGCCCGGCCGCGCGGACCGCCCGCGCGAACCCGGCGTTCTCGGACAGGAAGCCGTAGCCGGGATGCACCGCGTCACAGCCGGTTTCGGCGGCGGCGCGAATCAGCGCCGACGCGTCGAGGTAGCCGCCCGCCGGCAGCGGCACCGTCGCCACCGCACCGGCGTGACCGGTCAGCTCACGGTCCTCCTCGACCGACACTGTCACGTACTCGATGCCGAGGCGGTCGCAGGTGCGCGCGATCCGGGCGGCGACCTCGCCCCGGTTCGCGATGAGCAGTCTCGTGATCACAGCCGCAACACCCCGAAGTTCGCGGGCGCGGGTTCGGCCCGGTCCCAGCGTTCGTGCGCCAGCGACAGGCATTGCGCCAGCCACGGCCGCGTGTCCTCGGGCTCGACCACGGCATCGATCCACATGCGGGCGGCGATGTAGGTCGGCAGCGATTGGCGTTCGAAACTGTCGATGATCGGTTGTTTGATGGCGGCCTCGTCCGCGGCGCTGAGCTCCTTGCCCTCGCGGCGCAGCCGGTCGCGCTTGAGGATCGCCATCACCGCGGCCGCCTGCTCGCCGCCGACGCCGGTGGACCGGGCATTGGGCCACATCGCCATGAACTGACCGCCCATCGACCGCCCCGACATCGCGAAGTTGGCGGCGCCGAAACTGCCGCCGATCACCAGCGAGATCTTCGGCACGGTGGCGCAGGAGACGGCGTTGACCATCTTCGCCCCGTGCTTGGCGATCCCGGCCCGCTCGTACTCCTCACCGACCATGAACCCACTCACGTTGTGCACGAACAACAGTGGGATGCGGCGCTGGTTGCAGATCTGGATGAAGTTGGTGGCCTTGAGCGCGCTGTCGGGGAAGATCACGCCCTGATTGGCGATGATGCCGACCTCGTAGCCGGCGATCCGCGCGGTCGCGCAGACGATCGTGATGCCGTAGTCCTTGCGGTATTCCACCCACGAGGTGGCGTCGACGACGCAGCGCAGGATCGCGCGGACGTCCATCTCCTTCTTGGTGGTCGCCGGAATCAGGTCGGGCAGCCGGGCCGGATCGTCGGCGGGCTCCAGCGCCTCGAAGGCGGGCGGATGCACCCGGTCACCCGGGGTGCGCGCGACGATGTCGCGGACCATCGCCAGCGCCTCGAGCTCGTCGACCGCGAGATGGTCGGCCACCGCCGTCTCGCGCACGTGCAGGTCGGCGCCGCCCAGGGTCTGCGCGTCGACGACCACACCGGTGGCGGCCTCCACCAGCTGCGGGCCGCCGAGGAAGACGGTGCTGAGGTCTTTGACCATCACCGTCTCGTCGCTCATCGCGGGGATGTAGGCGCCACCGGCGGTGCAGATGCCGAGCACCGCCGAGATCTGCGGCAGGCCGAGCGCCGACATCTCCGCGATATTGCGGAACATCTTCCCGAGGTGTTCCTCGTCGGGAAAGATCTCCTCCTGCAACGGCAGGTAGATGCCGCCCGAGTCGGCCAGGTAGACGCAGGGCAGCTTGTACTCCCTGGCCAGTTTCTGGCCGCGCAGATGCTTCTTGATGGTCAGCGGATAGAAGGTCCCGCCTTTGACGTGCGGGTCGTTGGCGAACACCATGACCGGACGGCCGTGGATGGTGCCGATCCCCACGATCAGCGCGGCGGCGGGCAGATCGGTGTCGTACACCTCGTGCGCGGCCAGCCTGCCGATCTCCAGGAAGGGTGTGCCGGGGTCGAGGAGGCGGTTGACCCGTTCGCGCACAGGCAGTTTGGCGTCGCCCTGGCGTCGGCGCGGCGCGACGATCTCGGCGGTGTGCTCACGCAGCAGCGCGCGCTGGGCTTCGAATCCGAGCGTGTTCTCGACGGTGACGGTCATGCGGGCAACTCCGCCCGCTCGGTATGCGCGGCCAGACTCGCGCTCAGCGTGTCGGCGAAGCGGCGGATGGTGTCGGGCTCGAGGTCGGCCCGCAGCATCAGCCGCAGGCCCGCGCTGCCGCGCCGGATGATCGGGAAGAACACGGGGGAGGTGTAGAAACCGGCCTCGAGCATGTCCCTGGCGACGGCGACGGTGAGGTCCTCGCGGCCGATGCCGACGAACCGGATGGGCAGCCCGTCACCGGCGAGCTCGGTGTCGACGAGCGAGTCGAACAGGCGGACCCGCTCGCGCAGCGCGAGCTGGCGTTCGTCGACCGTGCCGTCGTCGTGCAGGTCGCAGGCGGCGACGATGGCGCCGAGCCCGGCGGTATTGACGCGCTGCGACCACATCAGCGGCCCGCTCGTGCGCAGCAGGGTCGGCTTACGGGAATCGTCGCCCGCCGCGCCGAAGAAGATCACCCCGCCGCTGGCGCCGAATCCCTTGTTGAGCGAGGCGATCACGAGCGTGCGCTCGCGCCAGCCTTCGTAGGCGCCGAGGACATAGCCGCGCCCGCCGCGCCCGATTGTCGAGATACCGTGCGCCTCGTCGAAATACAGGAACAACCCGTACCTGTCCTGCAAGCGGTGCAGCTCGGCCAGCGGCGCGCCGCCACCGGTGCTGTAGACGCCGTCGGCGACGTAGGCCACGGTGGAATGCGTGCGGCACAACGCTTCCAGCGCGGCGATGTCATTGTGCTCGATCGTCACCAGTTCGGTCTCGTCGGCCACCAGTGGTTTCATCGCGTTCAGGCAGAAGTGCGCGTTCTTGTCGAACACCACCAGCGGCGGCCTGCCGTCGGTGAGCTCGCCGGAGGCCAGCAGCGGCAGCGTGGCCCAGGCCGCCGCCGCACACGACGACACGGTCACCGCTTGCGCGCCGAAGGTGTGCGAGAGGCGCTGTTCGGCCTCTTCCAGCAGGGACAACCGGATTCGCATCCGGGAGATGGCGGAATTGATCGTCGCGGTCTCGTCGAGTCCGCGATGCGCGCCCGCGATGATGCGCGGATCGCTGTCGAGGCCGAGGTAGGAGTACGAGGAGAAATTGACGATCGTGCGGCCGTCGCGGTCGTGCACCTTCCCGTCCCGCATGTCCGTCGCGATGATGTCGACCAGTCCGTCGGCGGTGCTGTCGTCCCAGAATGTGTTGCTCAATTGCAGCTGTCGGCGGATGTTGGCGAATTGGTGAGTGCCCATTCGGTTATTCCTTCGTTCGCGAGGGAGCGGGTGCCACGACGAGTACGACGTTCGCCGCGGCGAGCAGGGTGAGGACGAGGGACCAGGCGAGCAGCCCGGTGAGTGCGGGACCGGCCAGTGCGGCGATGCCCGCCAGGCCCTGCTGGATCAGCGCGCACCACGAGACGGCGATCGCGGCACCGGTGGCGAGGTGGCTGACGGCGTGCGCCGCGCTGTTGGGAAACAGGGTCGACTGACCGAAGGTGGTCGTCACGTAGCCGGCGAGGAAGATCGGCAGCGCGATCGCCCGTGGCAGCTCGACCACCCAGACGGCGGTGATCAGCACACACCCGGCCAGCATGATCCACGTGCCCTGGCCCATCATGGCCCGCGCGCCCACCCGGCGCACCGAGCGCCGCACGTAGGTAGCCCCGCCGAGGTAGGCAGCGCCGTAGAGCACGCCGAACAGGCCGAAGACCCAGGGTGGCAGCGCGAATCGGTCAACGAAGATGAAGGCGGATTTCTGCTGGATCATCACGATGACGGCGAATCCGATACCGCCCGCGACGGCACTGGCGAGGAAGACCCGGTCCGCGAAGAGGCGGCGAGCCGTGCCACGCGAGCTCGCCCGCACCGCCGGTTTCGGCAGCGCGATGCGCAGCGCGAAGACGATCGGGATCGCGGCGAGCACCGCCAGCACGACGAATCCGTACCGCCACCCGACCGTGGAGGTGACGACGCCACCGATCACCTGTCCACCGCCGAGCGCCACGACGAACGCCATCGACAGCAGCGCGAGTTGCCGCGCGAGATCGGCGCCGGCGAAGAGGTCTTTGATCATCATCCGTCCGACGACGGCGATCCCGCCCGCGCCGATCGCCTGCACCACGCGCAGGCCGAGCAGTTCCGGCGCGCTGGTGATCAGCGCCAGCGCGGCACTGGCGAGCACGAAACACAGTCCCGCCGCGACGAAGGCGGGCACCCGGCCGAACCGCTCCGCTGCCCGGCCCCACGCGACGACGGGCAGCGCCGCGAACACCACGAAAACCGCCACCGACAGCTGCAGGGTGCTGTCATCGGCACCGATGTCGGCGCCCAGCGCAGGCATGCCGGGAAGGTAGATGGTGGTGGCCATCTGGGCGACCGCGACGGCGCCGCACGCGGTGGTGACCACTGCTCGCCGGGTCGCCGTCGGGGACGGCGCAGCGCCGGTTTCATGCCGCACGATCACTGCGTTCCCCCGCTCATTCGAACAGCTCCGCGACAGCGCGCGCGGCACGTGATTCCGGGTTACAGATATACGGACTCCGGCGGCGCCCCGACATGGTTGAAATCAGCCTGATTTCTCGCGGCTTACGGTTTGCCGCAAGACCTTTCGTGACTTATGCCCGATTTCCGGGAGTCCGTGCGCGGGCGGTCGTGCGCGGGCGGGCTCGGGTGTTTTGGTCACTTTCCGGCGACACCCGGTAACAAATGGGCACCCTGTTACCCCGTTGTGTTACCCCGCGGCTACCCTCTGTACCGAATCTCGATGCTGTATCCGGTTTTCTCGATGTCAAGGGTTTCCCGAAATCGTAGGAGGATCGAATCGTGAGGAGTCGAGCCCGCAGCTTGACCACAGCGTTGGCCTGCACCCTGGTGGTCGCGGGCGGCGCGTTCTGCGCTCCACAAGCTTGGACCGAACCGGCCGCCGCGGTCGCCGGTGCGGATTTCTATCTGCCACCCGCTCCGCTACCAGGCGGAGCGCCGGGCACCATCATTCGCACGGAACCGTCGCGCCTCGCGCTGTCGGCGCCGGGACAGACCGGCACCATCCCCGCGGAATCCACGCGGATGATGTACATCAGCAGCGATACCCACGGCGGTGAGACCGCGGTGACGGGCACGTATCTGGAGCCGTCGCAGCCGTGGACCGGCCCGGGCCCCCGCCCGCTGGTCGCCTACGCGGGCGGAACGAAGGGACAGGGCGATCAGTGCGCGCCCTCGAAGCTGCTCGCCGAACTCGTCCAGTTCGAGCCGCCGATCAACGTGATGTTCGAATACGACGTCGTCGCGCTGTACTCGTTGCTCTCGCGCGGCATGGCGGTCGTGATGACCGACTACCAAGGCCTCGGCACGCCCGATGTGCACGGCTTCCTCAACCGGAAAGAGCAGGCCCACGCGGTGCTCGATGCCGCCCGCGCGGCCCTTCAGCTGCCGGGCGCGGGCATGAACCCCGGCTCGCCCGTCTTCCTCTACGGCTACTCGCAGGGCGGTATGGCCTCCGCGGGCGCCGCCGAGCTGCAGCCCAGCTACGCACCGGATCTGAACGTGCGTGGCGCCTACGTCGGTGGCCCGGTCGTCGATGATCAGTACTTCATCGGCTACAACGACGGTCGCGCCCTCGTGGCACCGGCCTTCGCTTGGATGCTCAACGGCATGGCCGCGCACTACCCCGAGGTCCGCGCGGTCCTCGACGCCGAACTCAACGACACGGGCAAGGCGATCCTGAACGACTCCGCGAGCAGGTGCGCGGTCCCCACCGGGATGGCCCAGAATCACGGGCAGACTTCCCAGTGGACCTCCAGCGGCCTGCCGCTCACGCAGGTGATCGACGGGTCTCCCGCGTTGAAGGCGGTGTTCGACGAGCAGCGCGTCGGCTCGCTCACCCCGGGGGCCCCGGTGCTCATCTCCTCGGCCCGCAACGACGAGGGCGCACCGTACGTGCCCATCCGTGACATGGCCGCCAGTTGGTGCGGTGGCGGTGCGCAGGTCCAGCTGGACTCCAACGCCGCGATTCCGCCGCTGACCGGCCTGGCGGGCACCCACGTGCTGTCGTTCTTCCCGGCGCTCGAGGCATCGCAGAACTGGATGACCGATCGTCTGGCGGACAGGCCGGCTCCGACCAACTGCGCAGCTCTGCCCTAGTCGCGGTACACCGGCGTGTTCCGGCCCGGGTTCGCCCGCGGTCCGGTCCGCGCCGGTGACCGGCGACCACCACGATCGTGCCTTCGGCGCGGTCGTTTTCCACGATTACAATTCCGATGGGTGCTGTTTGTTCCGATGGCAGTCTTCGAACACACAAGAGTCAGCGACCCCAAACGCTATCTCTGGCTTCTGGGTCTGATCGCCCCGGCGTGCGCGCTGTTCCCCTCGCAATTAGTGGCCTTGTCGGGGCTGCCGGTGTTCTGGTGGATCGGCCCGATCATCGTGTTCGTGGCGATTCCGCTGCTGGACCTGACGATCGGGCGCGATGGGAGCAATCCACTCGACGAGGACTACGAGACGTTGTCCGACGATCGCTATTACCGCTGGTGCACTTATCTCTTCCTGCCGATCCAATTCATCAGCCTGGTTATCGCGGGATATTTCTGGGCCGGTAGCGAACTGAGCGTCGTCGACAAGCTGGGGCTCGCGGTGACGATGGGTGTCGTCTCCGGCATCGGCATCAATGCCGCCCATGAACTCGGGCACCGGTCCGAGCATCTGGAGCGCAGGCTGGCGAAAATCGCCCTGGCGCAGTCCGGGTACGGGCATTTCTTCGTCGAGCACAATCGCGGCCACCACGTCCGCGTCGCGACCCCGGAAGACCCGGCCAGCGCGCGATTCGGCGAGCCGCTCTGGGAGTTCCTGCCGCGCAGCGCGCTCGGCGGCCTGCGCTCGGCGGTGGGCTTGGAACGCGAAAGACTGGCGCGTAAGGGAAAACGCTGGTGGTGTCGCGACAATCAGATTCTGCAGGCGTGGTCGATGAGCCTGGTGTTGTTCGCGACGATGACCGCGGTCTTCGGGCCCGCGGTCATCCCGTTCCTGGTGCTGCAGGCCGTCATCGGCGCCGGGCTGCTCGAGACGGTGAACTATATCGAGCACTACGGTCTGTTGCGCGCCCGCCGCGCCGACGGCAGCTACGCCCGGTGCTCGCCGCGGGACAGCTGGAACAGCGATCACCTGGTCACCAATGTCTTCCTGTTCCATCTCCAGCGCCACAGCGACCACCACGCCAATCCCAGCCGCCGCTACCAGACCCTGCGCAGCTGCGAGCAGGCACCGCAGCTGCCCGCCGGGTACGCCACCATGGTCGTGCTTGCCGCGGTACCCCCGCTGTGGCGTGCGGTCATGAACAAGCGAGTCCTGGCCCATTACGGCGGCGATCTGTCACTGGTCAACAGCAAGCACAGGTGACGCGGGTCCGAGGTCGAACCGGATTCCGGCACGCAGCATCGTGGTGGCGGACAGGCCGATCATGTCGCGGAAGGACTCGCTGAAATGGGACGGAGTCGCGAAGCCCGCGTCGAGCGCGGAGCGGGTGAGATCGTGGCCTGCCACCGCGCTGCTGACCGCGGAGATCATCCGGTTCCAGCGCTGATAGCCGCGGAAGGTGGTGCCGCAATGCCGCGCGAACAGGTGCAGGAAGTGGCCGGTCGACAGCCCCATGTTCGCCGCGATGTGGTCGGCGCGTAGGGCGTTGGCGGGTTCGTCGCGGATCGCGGCGGCGAGTTTCGCGATGCGTGGATCGGTGACGGGGCTCGCGCCTGCGACGGCCAGGGCGTAGATGCGGTCCGGGTCGACGACGGGCGCGCGGCACAGCTCGACGAGCTCACGCTCGCGCCGATGACGCAATCCGAAAGCGCCTGCGGCATTCGTCATCTCGTCCGAGATCAGGGTGGCCGACGCCCCCGAGGGGTCGACGAACAGCGCGAGGATCCACCCCTGGGTGGCGACGATGCGGTGCGCCGTGCGGGCGGGCGCGAAGGAACTGCTCGTGCGGACGGGTCCGTGTGGGGTGTGCAGGACCAGCGGCCCATCCAGCCCGACGGTGAGCATCGCGACCGACGGGGCATGCGGGTCGACGCCGAGGTCGGGGCCGACGTAGCCGATATGACCAGGGCGGACCCACGCCGTCGGTGTCCGATCCACGCTCACTATTAGAGGGTATCGGCCTGCCACCGAGCCTGCCGTCGCACGCGTCTCGGCAGTGCGGACTGTGTGGGTCGGGTCGGTTCTAACCGGTCATCATCGCCGCGCGGCTATCTGGCATTGACAAGTGATTCAGGTGAATTGCTGGAATCTGGCTGTTTCAGATTGCTGTCGCCCGGACCTACTGTTCCCGATATCTGACCCCGTGATGATGAGGAATCGGGAATGAAGAAACTCGCCACAGTGCTCTTGCTGCTCGGAACCTTCCTGGTTCCGCTGCTGCACGGCAGCCCACCCGCCGAAGCGGAATCGAGCAGCATGAAAGGCCCGCTGAGCACGCGCGGGCGCTACATCGTCGACGCCGACGGCAATCGGGTGAAGCTGAAGTCCGGCAACTGGCACGGCTCCAGCGGCACCTGGAACGGCAGCGGTGACAAGGAGACCGACGCGAACCACCACGCTGAGGAGAACGGCCACCGCGCCCCACTAGGGCTCGACCGGGTGTCCATGGCGAAGCTGCTCGCGGACTTCAAGGCGTTGGGGCTCAACAGCATTCGCCTGCCTTTCTCGAACGAGATGCTCACCGATCCGGAACCGGTGCGGGGACTGACCGCCAATCCGGAGCTCAATGGCCTCACGCCGCTCGAGGTGTTCGACCGCGCGGTCACCGCACTCACGTCCGCCGGATTCGGCGTCATCCTCAACAACCACACCACGACCACCCGCTGGTGCTGCGCGCTCGACGGCAACGAGTTCTGGAACTCCGGCCAATCGTGGGAGAAGTTCATCTCCGACTGGGTGTTCATCACCTCCCGCTACCGCGACAACCCCGGCGTCGTCGGCGCGGATCTGCGCAATGAGGTGCGGCGCACCACCTGGACCAATCCGAACTGGGGTCAGGGCGACAGCAACGACTGGGCCGACGCCGCGCAGGAGGCAGGCGACGCCATTCTCACCCAGGGCAATCCCCATCTGCTCATCGTGGTCGAGGGCATCAACTGGATGGGTATCCCCACCGACATCACCTGGCACGAGCGGCCGATGCTGGAACCGATGAAGCGGCTGTCCACCACTCTGGTGCGCTCCAACAAGGTTGTGTACGGGGTGCACTTCTACGGCTATATCGGGCCGAACCACACCGGAGCCACCGGCACGGGCGAGACCCACGACCCACGCTTCCGCGATATGTCGCGCGCGGATCTGTTCAGGTCCATGGACGAGCGCGCGGGATACGTGGCCACCACCCCCGACAAACACTTCACCGCACCGGTGTGGGTCAGCGAATTCGGTGTCGGCAAGGGTGACAGCGATCTGGACAGGGCCTGGTTCGCGAATCTGGTCGACTACCTGGTCGATCGTGACCTCGATTACGCCTACTGGCCCATCGTCGGCTTCCACGAGAACGACAAGGGCAATCAGTGGGGCCTGCTGCGCTACGACACCTCGGGCGCGCTGCGCAATGTCCTCGACGCCGACGACTGGCGGGCGCCGCATGTGCGCCGTCTGCTCGAGGCGAACGGTTTCACCGGCCAGGTCCCCGTTCCGGCCCGAAACTGGTCCATGCTGCAGGGTATTCACGAGGACGACAACCGGTCGTTGCGGGCCGCCGCCGATTGGGACAGCGGTGCGCACAAGATGGTGTGCCCCGACGGTCAGCGCCTGATCGGCGTCAGCGATCGCGGCCAGGGCGGATTGTGCACCGACGCCACTGCGCGCGAGCTGTGGCAGCCGGGCGCCGACGCGGTCAAGGTCGACCGCGAGAATGTTCGCACCGACTGGGCCAACGGGTTCACCAAATACCAGTGCGCCGAGGGCTCGTTCATGATCGGCTACAGCCTCAACGGTGACGCCATGTCCGGCATTCTCTGCGCCCCCGGCAGCAAACCCCTGGCCGGCGCCGGACGCACGCTGTGGTTCGACCGCGGCGACAATCGCCCAGCTTCCGGCGAAGGCGGCGACTGGGCCGAGGGCTACTACAAGGGCCAGTGCAATGCCGACGAGTACGTCGCCGGAATCGCCTTCTCCGGGGCCAACCGTCGCGGCAACCGGCCACAGGCGCTCTACTGCCGCACGCTCTCCTGAGTCCGAGCCGGCGGAAAACACGATCGGTCCGCACCGAATCCGGTGCGGACCGATCGTTTTCCGCACCCTCGCCATCCGCGCGTCCGGCTCAGGTGAGATTCCGCGCAATCGCGGCGGACTTTCCGGTTTTCCTTGTCGATCACAGATGGATCGGCACCGTGCAGTCCTCGAAGTCCGGGTGCTCCAGCTGGTACACCAGATCCGGATTGGCATCGCGCACCGTCCGGGCGATCTCGACGAACGATCGCACCAGCGTGGTGCGGTGATCGGAACGCCAGCCCACGGCGACCTCGTTGGGTTCGGCGTCGACGACCGGGATCAGCCTCACCCGGGGGAAGGAGATCCAGCGGGCGCAGGCGGCCGTGATCACCAAGCCGACGCCGGTCGAGACCTTGTGCAATTCCTCGAGCACGGTGCTGGACCGGGAGACGATGTCGGCCGGTTGCCCGCCGCGATGAACATCCAATTCCCAGAAGGTGTTCCACACCGGATCCGTGCAGGCTGCGCCGAGCAGGCGTTCATGCGCCACGTCGGCGGCCAGCACGTCCGCGCGGTTAGCCAACGGGTGGTCGATCGGCACCATCACCGCCAGCGGTTCGGCGAAGAGCCGCTCGAACTCGAGGCCCTCGTGGACAAAGGGATGCCGCACGATCGCCACGTCCACCGAGCCGGCCCGCAAGCCCGCGGAGGGGTCGTCGTAGCCGAACTGCCGCAGTTCCAGGCTGACCTCGGGATGGCATTCGCGGAAGGCGGTCAGGAGCGGTTCGGTCAGGGTGAGCGCCGCGCCCTCCATGCACCCCAGCACCAACCGGTCCCGTTCACTGCGATGGACCACACGCGCCCGTTCGGCGGCGGCGTCGAGCCGGGTCAGCCCGTAGCGCACCTCCTTGAAGAACGCGGCGCCCGCGGCGGTGAGTTCGACGTTGCGCGTGTTCCGCGAGAACAGCACCACACCGAGGGTTTGCTCCAGCTGTTTTATCTGTGCGCTCAACCCCTGCTGCGCCACGTGCAACCGGTGCGCGGCGCGAGTGAAGCTCAGCTCCTCGGCCACTGCTACGAAGTAGCGCAGTTGTCGTGTGTGCATATCCATGGTGGCCCAGTGTAGGGCGGTGGGGTCCTAACTGAAATGTTCGAGTTTCTTTTTGTGCCGGCGAAGGCTTGCGGGCCTCCTGCCCGTGTGGGTTGCTTTGCGCGCGCGCCGGTTGTGGCAGGGTGGAACCGTGAACCGATTGGCCGGTGCAACCTCGCCCTATCTGCGTCAACATGCCGACAACCCCGTCCATTGGCAGGAGTGGGGTGCCGAGGCGCTGGCCGAGGCGGCGCAGCGGGATGTGCCGATCCTGCTCTCGATCGGGTACGCCTCGTGCCACTGGTGCCATGTGATGGCGCACGAGTCGTTCGAGGACGCGGCGACGGCCGAGCTGATGAACGCGGGGTTCGTCTGCGTGAAGGTCGACCGGGAGGAGCGGCCCGATCTGGACGCGGTGTACATGAACGCCACCGTCGCCATGACCGGGCAGGGCGGGTGGCCGATGACGTGCTTCCTCACCCCCGACGGGGCGCCGTTCTACTGCGGCACCTACTACCCGAAGCAGCCGCGCGGCGGGATGCCGTCGTTCACCCAGCTGCTCAGCGCGATCACCGACACCTGGCGCAACCGGCGGGCGGACGTTGACCAGGCGGCCGAGCAGGTCACCGAGGCGCTGCGGGCGCAGGCGACCGGGTTGCCCGATGCCGAATTCGCCGTCGTCGGTGATCTTCTCGACACCGCGGTGCGGGCGATCGCCGCGGACGAGGACCGCGAGCACGGTGGTTTCGGCGGTGCGCCGAAGTTCCCGCCGTCGGCGACGCTGGAAGGTCTGCTGCGGCACTGGGAACGCACCGGTGATCAGTCGGTGTTCGACCTGGTGGAGCGCACGGCCGAGGCGATGGCCCGCGGCGGCATCTACGACCAGCTGCGCGGTGGCTTCTCCCGGTACTCCGTCGACGCGGGCTGGCTGATCCCGCACTTCGAGAAGATGCTCTACGACAACGCCCTGCTGCTGCGCGCGTACGCTCATCTCGCCCGCCGCTCACCCGCGACACCCCTGGAATCGTTGCCGCACCGCGTGACTCGCGAGACCGTCGAATTCCTGCTCGCCGACCTCGGCACGGCGGACGGCGCGTTCGCCTCGGCGCTCGACGCCGATACCCAACTCGAGCCGGGTGGTCCCGGTGTCGAGGGGGCCACCTATGTGTGGACGCCGTCGGAGCTGATCGGCGACCTCGGACCGCTCGACGGTGTCTGGGCGGCAGAGGCCTTCGGCGTCACCACGGGCGGCAACTTCGAACAGGGCACCTCGGTACTCACCCGCCGCAGCGACCCCGTCGACGCCGAGCAGTCGACCCGCTTCGACCGGCTGCGCGCGCGGATGCTCGAGCTCCGCGCGCAGCGGCCGCAGCCCGCCCGCGACGACAAGGTCGTCACCGCGTGGAACGGCATGGCGATCACCGCGCTCGCCGAAGCCGGTGCGGCACTGGAGGAACCGTCCTGGGTGGCGGCCGCGGTGCGCTGCGCCCGGTTCCTGCTCGATGTCCACCTGGTCGACGGCAGGCTGCGCCGCGCCTCGCTCGACGGTGTCGTCGGCACGCCGCCCGGAGTCCTCGAGGACTACGCCTGGCTCACCACCGGCCTGCTCGCCCTCTATCAGGCGACCGGCGAAGCCGACTGGCTCGCGGCCGCGCAGGTGTTGCTGGACAGCGCGATCGAGCATTTCGCCGACCCCGAACGCCCCGGCAGCTGGTTCGACACCGCCGACGACGCGGAAACCCTGGTGGCCCGCCCCCGCGACCCGGTCGACGGCGCCACCCCGTCCGGCACCTCGGCCCTCGCCGAAGCGCTGCTGACCGCCGCCGCCGTCGCCGACCCCGAACGCGCCGTCCGCTACCGCGAACTCGCCGACCACACCCTCGGCCGCGGCGCGGTCCTGCTGGCCCGCGCCCCCCGCTCGGCGGGTCACTGGCTGGCGGTCGCCGAGGCCTCGGTCAGCGGACCCATCCAGGTGGCGATCACCGCCACCGAGAAGTCCTCCGCCGCCACCGAACTCCTCGCCGCCGCCCGCACCTGGTCACCCGGCGGCTCGATCGTCCTGGCGGGTCCGCCCGACACCGCACCACTGCTGGCCGATCGTCCGCTGGTCAACGGTGGCCCCGCCGCCTACGTCTGCCGCGGCTCGGTCTGCGACCTACCGGTCACCGACCCCACGGCATTGACCGAAGCGCTGCGCGCCTAGGGCCTGTCCACGATCCCGTCGAACACGGCGCTGGACGTTCGCTGTTCCGCCGATCGGTCGCGATCGGGACCATCGGGGCGGCTGGTGAATTGGTCAGCGTGGACTTCGAGGCAGCTCAGCGTCCAGGCGAGACGTCGGTCCAGGTTCGAGTGCGCCCGGGGATCCCGCGTAGCCGGAGGTCCTTGTATCGCTTCCAGTGCGCGCGCTCGTGGGGAGTGGCGGCTTGCAGGACCGGATCGCTGACCAGGACTCGCTGGGGCGCTTCCTTGGCCATGGCGGTGAGCCGGGCCGCCTCGTTCACCGCGTCGCCGATGACGGTGAATTCGAGGCGGGTGTCGGCGCCGACGTCGCCGGCGAAGACCTGGCCGCGGGCCACGCCGATGCCGACGTCGAGTTCGCCGGTGGCGACCACTTCGTCGCGGATGCGGCGGGCGGCGCGCAGTGCGGGGGTGGCGTTGTCGTGCAGGGCCGACGGTGCGCCGAAGATGCACAGCGCGGCGTCGCCGGCGAACTTGTTGACCAGGCCGCCGTTGTCCTCGGTGGCGGCGACCACGGTCGCGAGCAGTCGATTGAGCTTGTGCACGAACTGTTCCGGCGCCATCTCGGCCGACAGCTGCACCGACCCGGTCACGTCGACGAACAGCGCCGACACGATCCGCACGTCACCGGTCAGGTCGGTGCTGCCCGACAGCGCGCGTTCGGCGACCGTCGAGCCGACATGCCTGCCGAACACGTCCTCGGTGTGCAACTGGTCCTGCAGGGTCGCGGCCAGCTCGTTGACGGAGTGTTCGAGCCGCCCGATCTCGCTGGCGCTGCCGACGGGCACCCGCACGTCGAGTTCGCCGCGGGTGATCCGGTCCAGCGCCAGGTACATCGTGCGCATCGGGGTGGCGACCGAGCGCGCGAGCAGCGCGGTGGCGAGCGCGCCGACGGCCAGGGCGACGAGGGTGAAGATCCAGGCGGCCCGCACCCGGTCCTCGGCCGGGGTGGCCGGGTCGCTGAGCACGACGATGATGATCAGCCCCGGCAGCGCGCTCGACACCGCCCAGGTGACGAGCACGCGCACGAGCACGGTGGAACTCGGATGCACGGTGGGCCCGAGCACCGCCGCGATGATCGGAACGGCGGGACGGATCAGCCGGTCGAGGATCAGATAGGTCGCGCCCGCCGATTCCAGCGCACCGAGCGCGAATCCGGCGATCACCACCGCGTCGTTGTCGTAGTCGGTGAACCGGTCGACCAGCCAGACCGTCAACGCGATGCCGGGTATCCACAGCACGATCGCGCGCACCGTGATCGCCGCGGGCAGCGCGATCAGGCGGCGCGCTTCCTCCGGTGTCGGTTTGCGTCCGTCATCGAGCCAGCGCAGGTATCGGCGCCGGTCATAGATGGCCAGTCCGATGCCGATGCCAACGGCGAACGCCGGGTAGATGGCGAGCAGCCAGGCCGCTTCCCTCCAGTTCGGCCCGACCCGGCTGAACACGCCGTCCGCCCAGGCGATGAGGAAGATGGCGCCGAGACCGACCAGGTTGGCGGTGATGACGACCAGTCCCAGCCCCCAGTAGCTGCGCAGCGCCCAGCGGACCAGTCGATTCATCGCGCGCGCCAGAACCCGGAGCGCCGAAACACCCGGGTATCACGAGCTGCGCTGACGGGTGACACGAATATCGAGCATAGAAGGCAGGGCCGCGCCGATCGCGCGCACGCGCCGTTCAGCCGAGCAGCACCAGCCAGATAGCGATGTAGTGGAACCCCGCCGCGACCACCGTCGCCGCGTGGAAGAACTCGTGATGCCCGAAGTGCTCGGGCCAGGGATTCGGCCATTTCGTCGCGTAGAGGATCGCCCCCGCGCTGTAGATCACGCCGCCGATGGCGAGCAGCACCAGTGGCAGCACTCCCACGTTGTGCAGCAGTTCCGGCGCGACCGGCACGATCGCCCAGCCGAGCAGCAGATACAGCGGGACCCCCACCCACCGCGGCGCGGTCGGCCACAGCATCTTCAACGCCACCCCGGCCAGCGCCCCCACCCACACGACAATGAGCAGCACCCGGCCCGTCGAGCCAGGCAGTCCGAGCAACGCGAACGGCGTGTAACTCCCCGCGATGAACAGAAAGATCATCGAATGATCCGCCCGTTTCATCCGCACCCTGGCCCGCACGCTCTGCCAGGTCACCCGGTGATACACCGCACTGATCCCGAACAGCGCGCACACCGCCACCCCGTAGACAAGCGTCGACCACCCGGCCGTGGCCGACTCCCGGAACCCGAACACGACGAGCACCGCCACCGCAACAACGGCAACCCCCACCGCCCACGTATGAATCCACCCCCGAAACCGCGGCTTCCCCACAAGCCCCGGCTCCCCGACCCCCACGGCAACAGCCTCCACGAAACCTCCCATGCCGAAAACCTACGGTACCGTAAGTTACCGTCAACGCTACGTCAGCACCACCCCCCACCACCACAAACGTGCCCACAACCACACCACCGATCACCCAACAGCCAACCCACTGATCTCGCAAGCACATGGGTAACTCCCCAACCACCTCCAACCCACCCCGCCGGTAACCGCAAGCCCGATGCACGACCTTCTCCCCACCTACTACCGGCCAAAGTCCCGGAGAGGCGGGGGAGCGTAGGGTGCGGGGGTGGAGTTTCTCGGGCGGGTGCGTGGTCTGCCGTACCGCATCTACGAAGCCAGACTGTCCAAGCAGCTGGCCGACAAGCAGCATCCTCGCCATGTCGCCGTGATGTGCGACGGCAATCGCCGCTGGGCGCGCGAGAACGGTTTCACCGATGTCAGCCACGGTCATCGGGTCGGCGCGCTGAAGATCGCCGAGCTGGTCGGCTGGTGCGCCGACGAAGGCATCGAGATGGTCACCGTCTATCTGTTGTCGACGGAGAATTTGCGCCGCGATCCGGAAGAGCTGGAGACGCTGTTCGAGGTCATCACCGATGTGGTGGAGGAACTGTCGGCGCCGGAGCAGAACTGGAGCGTGCGGATCGTCGGCTCGCTGGCGGGTTTCCCCGAGCTGATCGCGAAGCGGCTGCGGGTCGCCGCGGAGCGTACGAGCGGGCGCGACGGCGTGCATGTGAATGTCGCGGTGGGTTATGGCGGGCGTCAGGAGATCACCGACGCGGTGCGTTCGCTGGTGCGGCAGGAGATCGCCGCGGGCGAGTCGGGTGAGGATCTGGTGCAGTCGATCACCGTCGACGCGATCGGCCAGCACCTCTACACGTCGGGTCAGCCCGATCCGGATCTGGTCATCAGAACCTCTGGCGAGCAGCGTCTTTCGGGTTTCCTGTTGTGGCAGAGCGCCTATTCGGAGATCTGGTTCACCGAGGCGTACTGGCCGGAGTTCCGGCGGGTCGACTTCTTGCGCGCACTACGGGATTACGCCGCGCGGCACCGCCGTTTCGGCGTTTGATGTCACCGGGGTCGCCCGCTCCATCGCCGGGGAGATCCGGAAGCCGGAGATCGCGGCGGTCCGCACTATCGATGTGGCGACCAGGCTCGACGCGGCGTGGAAAGTTGTAGGAGAGTCGCCCCGATCCCGGCGAGGCGCGGGTTAGGCTGCTGCCCGGACAAAGCCCGACGACACGTGCAGGGGTGTGCTGTGGGAGTTGCGAGGAAGCCAGGACCCAGCCGGATCGCGGTGATCGGTGTGGTGTCGAGTGTTGTCGCGCTGCTCGCGGGGTGCGGTGCCGACAAGACGGCGCTCCCGCGGATCACGCCGACGGAACAGCAGGATGCCGCGGGTTCGGTGTTCGCGTACCGCACCGCGGGCGAACTGGCGGTCGTGCGTGGCGCGGGGACGGTGCGCGCGCCCGGTAGTTTCGGGTACTCCTCGGCCGCGGTCGGTTTCACCAGGGACGGGCAGTTCGCGTTCTCGGTGGAGACGAGCTCGAAGACGCTGGTGGCGTTGAGCGTGCGCGACGGTTCCGTAGCGCGGATCGAGTGCGACTGCACCGACGCGGTGGCCGTGCGTGGCGCGGTGGTGGCCTGGTGGCGGGAACCCGGCCAGATCATGACCTTGGATCTGTCGGGCACCGCACCCGCCGCGCCCGAAAAGGATGTGGTGCTGCCGGATTCGCCGAGCCCGCTGTCCGGTGGCAGCTGGGACGGCGCCAGGCTGGTCGCGGCGACCGACGACTATGTGCTGCTGGCCAGGGTCGAGTCGCGCGGACTGTGGTGGGAGAAGAACCACCTCTACGCGATCGGCGCCGACGCCATCCTCCCGCTGGGCCGGGTGCCCGGCATCGACGCCCACCTCTCGGCCGCCGCCGGACCCGACGGTCACACCTTCGTCCTCGCCGGCGCGACCGCCCGCAGCGCAACGTGCGGCACCGGCCACGTCGCGACCATCGACGCCGACACCAATGCCGTCCAGGAACTGCCCGCGCTGCCCGGCGAGTGTTCGGCGGCCTACAGCCCGCGCTGGGGCGGTGACGGGACGATCACCGTGGCCACCCGGAAATGGGCCGACATGGCAGGCGCGCCCAGCGCGGTCGACCGGCTGCAATCGGCGGCGCAGGGCTGGGCGCCGGTCGGCGAGAACCCGGTGGTCGACATGCTGCCGCGCGCGCGGGAGTCCGTCGTCCAGGTGGTCGCCGGTGATCCGACCGACATGCGCGACACCCCACACGGGGTGCTGGTCGTGGAGAAGGGCGGCGCGCGGACCGAACTCGCCCGACAGGTCGTCTCCCTTGGCGCGCCAGCGGCGACAAACGGGTAGATCGGCGATCGAACCGACTCGGCGCGCGCTCCGTATACCTCGGCGCCGGGACGGTTCCCGGTCGATCGGTGCCGCGCACGGGCGGCGCCGATGGGGGAGCGCCGGAGGTAGTGATGCGAGGCAATGGGATGCGGATGGTCGTCGCGGCGGCGATCGCGTTACTCGGGGCGGGCTGCGGTACCGCATTGCCGCAGGGTCCGCAGATCGTGACGGCGGCGCCGTTGTCGAACCAGATGTTCGCGGTCCGCACGACGATCGGGATGGGTCTGGCCGACGCGTCCGGTATGCGCGGCGACCGGGTCGGCGACTACCGGGAAATCGGTTTCAGCCAGGACAATTCGCTTGTCTACGCGATCGACGGCGACGGGGTGGTGTCGTCGATGGAGACCGCGGAACTGCTGGTGTCCTCGGGCCGTATCGACTGCCGCTGCACCCGGGTGTTCCCGCTGCACGACGCGGTGATCGGCTGGTGGCATGACGGCACGATCATGCAGGCCGATCTGCGCGCTCCCGATCCTGGTGTACTGAGGTCGATTTCGCTGCCGACGCCGCGTGATCCGCTGGGTGAAGGCACCACGCTGACCGGCACCGAGCTGATCGCGCTCGACCGGAATCGGGCCGTGCTCACGCGAATCGAGTCGGTCCCCGGCGCGAGCTGGGGCATCAACCACCTCTACGTCGTCGACCTGAATTCCGGTGCCGTGCACCAGTTCGGCCGGATCCCCGAGGTGAATACCGTGTTCCGGCAGGCGGTGATCGCACCCGACGGGCGCTCGGTCGCCGTCGCGGGTTACAGCCGTGACAACGTCGCCTGTGGCACCGCGTCGGTTCACCGCCTCGATCTCGTCGCCGGGACGGTCGATTCCGCCGGACCGCCGTTCCCGTCGTGCAGCTCGATCGCCGATATCCGTAGCGACGGTGCGGATATCGTGCTGACCCGGCTGGTCTGGGACCGCGCCGAACCGCAGTCGCTCGTCTCGTCGTCGGTGTGGCGCTACCGCGACGGCTGGACGCAGGTCGGCGCCGACCCGGTGGCGCGCGTCATCACCGCGCCGATCGCGCTCGAGCTGCGCCACACCGGCGAGGCCGCGCCGTTCGGCACCCTCACCGGCGACCTGTCCGTCGACGGTAAGCCGGTGTTGCACAACGTGATCGAAGTGCACACACCCCGCTGATCACAGCTTGCGCAACCGCAACCGGTTGATCGTGTGGTCGGAGTCCTTGCGCAGCACCAGCGTCGCGCGCGGGCGGGTCGGCAGGATGTTCTCCACCAGATTGGGCCGGTTCGTCGAGTTCCAGATGTCGCGCGCGGCCGCGGTGGCCTGCTCATCGCTGAACCCGGCGTAGTGGTGGAAGTGGGCGTTCGGGTCGGCGAAGCCGGTCTTGCGCAATGCGAGAAAGCGCTGCACGTACCAGTTCTCGATGTCCTCGATCCTGGCGTCGACATAGATGGAGAAGTCGAACAGGTCCGAGACCATCAGCCGCGGACCGGTTTGCAGCACGTTCAGCCCCTCGACGATGAGGATATCGGGCTGACGCACGCAGTGCGCCTCATCGGGCACGATGTCGTAGGAGACGTGCGAATACACCGGCGCGCACGCCTCTTCGGCGCCCGACTTCACCTCGGTGACGAAGCGCAGCAGCTTGCGGCGGTCGTAGCTCTCCGGGAAACCCTTGCGGTGCATGATGCCGCGGCGGGTGAGTTCGGCGGTGGGATAGAGGAATCCGTCGGTGGTCACCAGGTCGACCCGCGGATGGTGGTCCCAGCGGGCGAGCAGCGCCTGCAGCACGCGCGCTGTCGTCGACTTACCGACCGCGACACTGCCCGCGACGCCGATCACGAACGGCACCTGCTTGTCCGGATGCTTCTCGCCGAGGAAGGTCGCGGTGGCGGCGAACAGCCGCTGGCGCGCGGCCACCTGGAGGTGGATCAGACGGGCGAGCGGCAGATAGACCTCGGCGACTTCCTCGAGATCGATCTGCTCGCCGAGACCACGCAGGCCGGTCAGTTCCTCCTCGGTCAGGACCAGCGGAGTCGACTTGCGCAGGGTGCGCCACTGCTTCCGGTCGAACTCCACATACGGGCTCGGCTCGCTCATCCGTGCCACCTACCCGACGCTCCGTCCTGGCGTACACGCACAGCTGGGCTGCCCGTCGGGTGAGATCCGGGATAACTCTGACCGCATGCCGCGATTGTGCTCCGTCTCGGTCACCCACGCGCAACGGGGGGTTTGGCTACTGGCCGGTAACGAGCGACAACCCCGAGGTAGGGCCCGCTTTTCCGATTCACCCCGTAAGGTCGGGCGCTATGGGGTCACATCCACTTGTCACTGAATACCTGCGGCTCGGACTGGCTTTCGACCGGCTCGAAGAAGGCTTCGTCGACGCCTACACCGGCGACCCGCAGTTGCGTCGCGACGTCGAGAACGCGCCGGTCCCCGATCCGGCCGAGCTGGTGAAGCGGGCCGTCGACCTGCGCGCGGGCCTGGTCGATGCGGGTCTGTCGGCGCGGCGCACCGAATTCCTCGACGCCCACCTGGTGGCGATGGAGTGCTCCGCCCGCAAGTTCGCCGGCGAGGAGATCGGGTTCGTCGACGAGGTCCGCGCCTATTTCGACGTCGACATCGCCCCCGGTGACCCCGACGACTACCGCGAAGCCCACCGCCTGATGGACGAGGTGCTCGGCGGCGACGGTCCGCTGGCCGAGCGCGCCGCCGCGTACCGGCGCGGCGACGAAATCCCGCCCGAGCGGCTCGCTGTGTGCGTCGAGGCGTTCTCCAGCGCGCTGCGCGAGCGGGTCCGCGATCGCTATCCGCTGCCCGACCACGAGACCGTCACCTACGAGGTGGTCGGCGACAAGCCGTGGTCCGGATTCAACTACTACCTAGGCAATTTCCGCTCCACGGTCGCGATCAATTCCGACCTCAAGCAGCACATGGCGCAGCTGCCCGCGCTGATCGCGCACGAGGCCTACCCCGGGCACCACACCGAGCACTGCCGCAAGGAGGCGGGGCTGGTCGCCGCGGGCGAGGACGAGCAGACGCTGTTCCTGGTCAACACCCCGCAGTGCCTGATGGCCGAAGGACTGGCCGACCTCGCCCTGCAGTCCATCATCGGGCCGGGCTGGGGTGCGTGGGCGCAGGAGATCTACGCCGATCTCGGCCTGCGTTTCGACGGTGAGCGGGCCGAACGCTTCTCGACCGCGTCGGCGAAACTGCTGAGCGTGCGGCAGGACGCGGCACTGCTGCTGCACGATCAGCATCGCGGCGACGACGAGGTGGCGGCGTTCCTGCAGCGCTGGAGCCTGGCCACGCCGGAGCGGGCGCGCCAGTCGCTGCGGTTCCTGTCCTCGCCGCTGTGGCGGGCCTACATCAGCACCTACGTGGAGGGCTATCGGCTGCTCGGCGGCTGGCTCGACAACGCCGTCGACGCGCAGGATCGGGTCGAGCGGTTCGGCCGCCTGCTCGACGAGCCGCTCACGCCGGGCGCGATCCGGCGGATGCCGGTGTGACTGCTGGATGACGGCGCGGCCGCCGGGGTGGAACAGCTGTGAGCTGCGTCTCCTGGGTGGCGGCCGTGCCCGTGTTGCGCTATCCCCGTGCTCGGGCGTCCGCACACGGCCCATAGACTGAAGGTCGTGACGCAGACGACCGCTTCGGTGAATACCCAGTCTCTCGGTGAGCTCGATCCCGAGTTGGCCGCCGCGATGGCGGGCGAGCTCGCCCGCGAACGCGACACCCTCGAGATGATCGCCTCGGAGAACTTCGTGCCGCGCGCGGTCCTGCAGGCGCAGGGTTCCGTGCTCACCAACAAGTACGCCGAGGGCTACCCCGGCCGCCGCTACTACGGTGGCTGCGAAGCCGTCGACGTGGTGGAGACCCTGGCCCGCGACCGCGCCAAGGAACTCTTCGGCGCCGAGTTCGCCAACGTGCAACCCCACTCCGGCGCCCAGGCCAACGCCGCGGTGCTGATGGCACTGATGAACCCGGGCGAGACCCTGCTCGGCCTCGACCTCGCCCACGGCGGTCACCTCACCCACGGCATGCGCCTGAACTTCTCGGGCAAGCTCTACGACGTCCACTCCTACGGTGTGTCCAAGGAAGACCACCGCATCGACATGGACGAGGTGCGTGACATCGCCAAGGCGGCCAAGCCGAAGGTGATCGTGGCAGGCTGGTCGGCCTACCCGCGTCACCAGGACTTCGCGCGCTTCCGTGAGATCGCCGACGAGGTCGGCGCCTACCTGTGGGTCGACATGGCCCACTTCGCCGGCCTGGTCGCCGCGGGTCTGCACCCCTCCCCGGTGCCCTACGCCGATGTCGTGTCCTCGACCGTGCACAAGACCCTCGGTGGTCCGCGCTCGGGTCTGATCCTGGCCAAGCAGGAATTCGCCAAGAAGCTGAACTCCGCGGTGTTCCCGGGTCAGCAGGGTGGCCCGCTCATGCATGTGATCGCCGCCAAGGCCGCCGCGTTCAAGATCGCCGCGACCGAGGAGTTCGCCGACCGTCAGCAGCGCACCCTGTCCGGCGCCCGCATCCTGGCCGAGCGTCTGACCGGCGCCGACGTCAAGGACAAGGGTGTCTCGGTCCTGACCGGCGGCACCGACGTGCACCTGGTGCTGGTCGACCTGCGTAACTCCGAACTCGACGGCCAGCAGGCCGAAGACCTCCTCCACGAGGTCGGCATCACCGTCAACCGCAACGCCGTCCCGTTCGACCCGCGTCCCCCGATGGTCACCTCCGGCCTGCGTATCGGCACCGCCGCCCTGGCCACCCGCGGCTTCGGCGACACCGAGTTCACCGAGGTCGCCGAGATCATCGCCGCCACCCTCGCCGGCACCTCCGACACCGAGTCGCTGCGCGCCCGCGTCTCCAAGCTGGCCCAGAGCGTCCCGCTCTACCAGGGCCTCGAGGACTGGCGCCTGCTCGGCTGAGCCGATAGATAGCGAAACGCCCTCGGTAACCGGACTTCCGGCCACCGAGGGCGTTTTGTTGTTGTCAGGACTCGGTCGCGCGATTGTTGATGTCGCCGCGCCGTACGGCGGGGAGCAGGTAGCGCTCGGGGCGTTCCGGAACGGTGCTGTTGCCGAGCACGAGCACCGGCATGATCACGCCGACCAGCCACACCGCCAGGAGCCTGCGCAGGCGGGGATAGCCGCCGGTGTCGCGGTCGATGACGACAAGCCCGAACACGGCCTTGCCCAAGGTGGTGTGGGTGACCGCTTGGATCAGCACCCGATCGACGAACGAGGCGAGCAGGAAGAAGCCGACCACCATCGCCCAGTCGATCCGCAGGTTCCCCCAGTCCTGCTGCTCCACCGCTTGCCTGCTCGCGGGATTCGCCAGCACACCGACCCCCACACCAATCGCGACGTGCACGGTGACGTCGAGAATGTAGGCGAGCGTGCGACGGAGCATGCGGGGGGACGGGAACGACTCGTCGTCCTTCCCACCACGCAACGGGGTGGGCGGCGGCTTCGATTCGTACCGAGGTCGTTCGGCTCGCGGCGGCGGCAAACCGGGATCGCCGTCGCCGGCGACCAACGTCCGCCCGAATCGCGGTGCCGGGTACCACGGTGCCTGATAGGCGAACAGGGTCCGCGCGCCACCAGGCAGCGCGACCAGTCCCGCCCTGCGCGGATTGCCCGCGAACCACACCTCCGTGCCGTCGCGGTACCTCGACGCCGAGATCCACCGGCGCACCTTCAACGTGCCGATCAGCTGGTCGCGGTGATCGATCAGCTGCACCCACTCCCGCACCCCGCTGCGGAAACGCTGCACGGTCACGACCTGCCACCGGCGACCTCCGGCCCGCAGCCGCCGAATCGCCGTCCAGCTCATGACGATTCCCGTCACGGTGATCGGCAGGACAGCGAAGAAACACAGGAGCGCCATCCGGTCGGCGTTCTCCGCTGTCCGCCCCGTCTCCGTCTGCGATTCGTCGACGAAGTAGAAGAACGCCACCGCGCACCCCACTCCGAGCCCGAGCACGACCAGGGCGCGCAGTGTGGTCCAGATGAGCGTCCAGCAGGTTCGTGGCGTGCTCCATGCACGCGCCGCTCGGTCGTCCGTTCCGTTCACAGCGCGAGCGTGAATTGTGGGTGGACAACGGTATCGAAGGTGATCGAGCCGGCCAGCAGCACCATCATCGCCCCGAAATCGGACCCATACGCCACATCGGCGGTCGACAGCACGGCGACGGCGATACGGGCGCCGTCGTCGGCGACGACGATCGCCTCGATCTGATGGACGGCCCGGCCCGGCGGCTCCGCCTGCGATGAATCGTCGACGACGGCATAGGTTGTCGTCGATTCGATGAACAAGACGGTGCGCCCACCGAGTTCGACCGGCTCGATGTGTGCGCCGCGGCCGTCGGTCGCCTTCTCCTCGGCCAGCTCGGCGATGGTCACCCGGGGGTTCTGGGTGCGTCCGCGATCCAGCAGCGAAATGGTCAGCCACGAGGTCACCGGTGTGCCGTCCGCGGACGCGTGCTGACCGATCGCGCAGTAACAGGCGTTGTTCTTGCGCAGGACGGTCAACAGGTCGGCGATGGCCGTCGCGACCTCGGGAAAATAACCGGCGACCTCGGCCGGCAGGAACTCGACGATGCTCCCGGCCGACTCGACCGCTTCGTGAATCGTGGCCAGTGGCAGTTCGTCATAGCCGCGCGGCAGGACGACCGACAGCGAGGTGGTCGACCCGCCAGGGGTGGTGTCCGCTGTCAATCTCCAACTCCCTGTGACAGATCGATCGACTTGTACGAGGCGCCGGTCATCCGCTGCAGCACCGCCAGCGCGGTGGCCGGGCTCTCCTGCATGAAGTGCTTGCCCTCGGCCCCGGTGAGCTGGAGCAGCGAATGCACACCGGTGGTCGCGCCGGATGAGGTGAGCTTGTCGGAGACACCGAATACGTTCTTGTCGGTGAAGACTCGGGCGACGAGACCCGGATCGTTCGCCGCTTCACCCCAGGTCTGGGCCATCATCCCGAATCGGCCGAGATCATCGGCGCCGCCGCCCATGAGGCCCACCTTGCCAGCCTTGAACACCCCCGAGGCACCGGGCACCACGCTCAGCAGGTCACCGCCGACGGTCGCGGCGGCGCCGAGCTTCTCGGTCCAGCTGCCGTTGACCAGGTCGTCGCGCAGTTCGTCGTTGGTGGCGGTCAGGGCCAGCGCGCCCGCGCCAGCGGCCAACGAGATGCCCAACGCGATCGCGCTGATCGGCGGCGGGGTGACCAGCGCCAGGATGCCTGCGATCGCGGACGTGGTGGACAGCACCTCGTGAATCGCGTCGCGGTTCTCATCGATCCAATCGGTGAGACTGTCCCACCAGCTCTTGTCCGGTTCACTGGGCGCGAAGTTCGCGGCGGCCTCCAGCTCGGTCGCCGTGGTGGTGGCTTTGGCGTTGTGCGCGATCTCGAGGTCTTTCGCGCGGGCGATGATCGCGTCGATCGCGCCCTGGCAGTTGTCGACCGCGGTCGACGCCGAGGCCACCTGGGCGTTGGCGGCGTTCAGCCGGGACTGGGCGTCGGCCAGCTCGGACGCGTCGGAGAAAGTCTTGTTGGCCAGGCCGAGGTCGGGATTGGCCTTGGCCTGCTGGAGCGCGGTGATCGCTTGGGCGTGGTTGGCCCTGGCGGTGGCGGCTTCGGTCTCCAGACCTTTCGCGGTGTCCTGGAAGGCCACGAGATCGGTATGCCACGCGGCGATCGCGGTATCGGCCTGCTGCAGTGAGGATTGGGCGAGACCGAGGTCCTGGGCGAGCGTGGCGTCGAAGGTGGCGCGGAAGGCATTGCCCGCCTCGCCTTTCCACACCTCGGCGTTGCTGTTGCGAATGCTGCTCAGCAGAGTGTTGGTCTCGGTGACGGCATCGGCCGCGGTCTTGACTTTCGTGCTGAGGGTGGCGACTTCGGCGGCGTCCCCTGGTGTGGGGTTGAAACCGAGGTTCGGGTAGGGGTTGTCGGTCATTGCGGGGTCCCCGGAGTGACCGCCTGCGGATCGGTTTGTGCGCCCGCCTGGGCGAGTGCTTGCGCGACCGCGGCATCGAGTTGCTGGTAGGCGGTGTGACACTGGGCGATCCCGTCGGCGGTGACGGTCGTGGACTCGCAGATCCGTTCGATGCCGTACTTCCACTTGCTCTGGAAGTTGTCGGCGGCGTCGTTCAGCTTGGCGGTGCCGATGTCGGAATTCCCGTCCTTGGACAGCGCGTTCATGGCGTCGGTGAGCACCTGCTCCGTTCCGCGCAGCAACTGGACGGTTTTGCCAAGGACATCGATGTCGACTTGGAGAATTCCGGTCATCTACCCTCCCCTTTTCTCGTTCTGTTTTGTTGGACGCACGAACTGTCGTTTCGGTTCCCTCGGATGCCGGGCACGACACGGACCGACGAACGCGTCTTCCGGTCAACGTAGCCGCCCCGCGGCGCCGC
>NZ_JBSGVQ010000045.1:0-59677 GCF_053608525.1 Nocardia sp. NPDC055029 | reverse complement strand
GAGGCGGCCTTCGCCGTTGTCGGTCGCGGAAGCACTCAGTGGCTGGCGACCTTTCGATACTGCAACAACGCGGCAGGCATCGCTACCGCCAGGATGACCAGCGAGCAGATGACGGCGTAGAGGATGCAGTTGTCGGCTGCCCAGCCGGTGGCGGGGGCGAACGACGGTGGTGCGTCGTTGTCGAACAGCTCGCGGCCCGCCGCCGAGACCGCGGTGATCGGGTTCCATTCGGCGATGGTGCGCAGCGGGCCGGGCAGGGTCTCGGCCGAGATGAACGCCGAGGAGATGAACGACAGCGGGAACATCCAGATCAGGCCTGCGCTCTGCGCGACCTCGACGGTCGGTGAGATCAGGCCGGTCAGCGCGCCGACCCAGGACATCGCGAACGCGAACAGCAGAATGATGGCGAAGGCCAGCGCGGCGTCGGCGGCGCTGCCGTGGATGCGCCAGCCGACGATGTACCCGCAGATCACCATCACACCCAGGCTGAGCACGTTGACGACCAGGTCGGACAGCGTGCGGCCCATGAGCACCGCCAGCCGCGACATCGGCAGCGTCCGCATCCGGTCGATGATGCCCTTCTGCAGGTCGCCGGCGAGGCCGACGGTGGTGAAGGCGGCATTGAACGCGACCGTCTGGGTGAAGATGCCCGCCAGCAGGAACTCGCGGTACTGGTCGCCGCCGAGCGACGCGCCGAAGATGTAGGCGAACAGGAACACGAACATCAGCGGCTGGATCGTGGCCGTGACCAGCAGCGTCGGCACCCGCAGAATCGTCAGCAGATTGCGGTGGGCCACGATCGCGCTGTCCCGGATGAACCGGGCCCGCGGCTGCGCCCCGCCGGCAGCGGCGGAGCGCGGTGGACTCGTCTGGATCGGCATTTCGCGGGTCTCGTGCTCATCGGAAACCTCCGGTGCGACACTCACGACAGAATCTCCTCTTGCACATCGTCGGTTTCGGATTCTTCGGCGGCCGGTTCGGCCGGAGTCCCGGTGAGGGAAAGGAACACGTCGTCGAGGGTGGGGCGGACGACGACGGCGTCGACGACGCACACACCCGCGTCGTCGAGGCGGCGCAGCGCTTCGACCATGGTGCGGGATCCGTCGCCGACCACCACCGACACCTCCGCGCTGCCGGGTTCGTGGATCGGTTCACCGACGCCGACCTGCTGCAGGACCTTCACCGCCGGCCAGGGGCTCTGCCCGGCGGCGAGAGTGACGGTGAGCCGGTCACCGCCGATGGAGGTCTTGAGTTCGTCGGCCGAGCCCCGCGCGATCACGGTGCCCTTGTCGATGACCGTGATCCGGTCGGCGAGCAGGTCGGCTTCCTCCAGGTACTGGGTGGTGAGCAGGACGGTGGTCCCGTCGTCGACGAGCTCACCGATCACCTGCCACATGTCGAGGCGCCCGCGCGGGTCGAGGCCGGTGGTCGGCTCGTCGAGCACCACCACCGGCGGCCGCGCGACCAGCGCGCCCGCCAGGTCGAGCCGCCGGGCCATACCGCCGGAGTAGGTGCCGGCACGCCTGCCCGCCGCGTGCTCGAGACCGAGGACGCCGAGCAACTGCTCGGCCCGCGACGCGGCCTGCTTGCGGGACATCCCGTACAGGCGCGCCACCATGCGCAGGTTCTCGTAGCCGGTCAGGTTCGCGTCGACGGCCGCGTACTGGCCGGACAACCCGATCCTGGTCCGCGCCGTGGCCGGATCGGCCAGCACGTCCACCCCGGCGACCCTGATCGAGCCCGCGTCGGGCCGTAGCAGCGTGGTGACGACCCGCACGGTGGTCGTCTTGCCCGCGCCGTTGGGGCCGAGCAGGCCGAGTACCGTGCCGGCCGGGATTTCCAGGTCGATCTCTTTCAGCACGCGCACCTTGCCGTAACTCTTGGCCAGGCCACGTACTTCTACCGCCAAACTCACGGACGCATCTCCTTCTGGCCGCCGCCGCACACGGTGATCGCCGGGACCGCGTCGAGGTGGTGATGCAGCACGGGGCCGATCACCGCCAGCGATTCCGGCGTTGTCATCGCCGCATGCCTGCAGGGCAGGTCGTGGTTGTGGATGTTGCCGGTGACGAACGGCTGCCAGGCTTCGGCGCGCCTGCCCGGGTCGGCGGCGTTGATCTCGTCCGCCGCGGCGGTGAAGAACACCAGGTCGCCGTCGAAGGTGCGCGGCCGGAACCGGTTGGCCATCACCGTGCCGTCGGCGTACCCGGTGTAGAGCCGTTCGAGATTCTCGACCGAGAGCGCGGCGAACGGGCCCGGCTGTGCCCGCAGCAGCTCGGCCGCTTCGTGCAGGTCGAGATCGGCGGGCAGCGGTGCCCCGCCGACGAGGTCGGCACCGAACTCACCGAGGATGTCGGCGACGCTCGGCATCGCGGTGTCGAGCCAGCGGTCGCCGAGCTGGTAGCTGTCCATCATGGCCAGCAGCGCGACGTCCTCCCCCGCGTCCTGCAGCTGGACCGCCACCTCCTGCGCGATCAGGCCGCCGAGCGACCAGCCGAGCAGATGGTACGGACCGTGTGGCTGGATCGACCTGATGTTGGCCACATAGTGGCCGGCGGCCTCGGGGATCGTGGTGAACCCGTCCTCCCCGGACACGTGCGGCGCCTGCAGGCCGTACACCGGGCGCTGCGGCGCGAGGTGCGCGAGCAGACCCGCGTAGCACCAAGCCAGGCCGATCGCGGGATGCACGCAGAACAGCGGGGTGTCGTGCGGGCCGGTGGACGGGCGGATGGCGAGCACCGGTCCCGTCGCCGCCGCCATGGCCGCGCCGGCGTCGGCGCCGTCGAGCCTGGCGGCGATGCCGGCCGGGGTTGCGTCGCCGAACATCAGCTGCACCGGCATGTCGTAGCCCTGCTCACGCAGTGCGGCAACGACTTTGGTGGCCAGCAGGGAGTTGCCGCCGAGTTCGAAGAACCCGTCGTCGGCACCGACTCGCTCGATGCC
Organism: Nocardia sp. NPDC055029; assembly: GCF_053608525.1. Taxonomy (NCBI): domain Bacteria; kingdom Bacillati; phylum Actinomycetota; class Actinomycetes; order Mycobacteriales; family Nocardiaceae; genus Nocardia; species Nocardia sp. NPDC055029. Next base: position 56,734 of record NZ_JBSGVQ010000045.1, on the reverse strand, counting down.
GAGCACCTCGGCGAACACCGTGCACAGCGCCACCTCGGCGGGGGTCACCGGCGCGCGGTAGCCCTCGGTCGCGACGAACACCGGCTCTGGCAGCCGGGCCCGGTCGAGCTTGCCGACGGGCGTCAGCGGTACCTCGTCGAGCAGCATCACCGACTGCGGGACCATGTAGTTCGGCACGTGCGCGCCGACATGGTCGAGCAGTTCGCGCACCGTCGGCACGGCGCCTGCGCGTGCCTTCACGTACGAGACCAGCGCGGTGACACCCGCCTGCGTGGTGTGCCCGATGGTGAGGGCGAACTCGACGTCGGTGTGCCTGCCGAACGCGACGTCGATCTCGCCGAGTTCGATGCGGAATCCGCGCACCTTCACCTGGTGATCGGTACGGCCGACGTACTCCACGTCCAGCGTCGGCTTCGCGCCGTCGCGCCAGCGCACCAGGTCGCCTGTGCGGTACATCCGTTCGCCCGGTGCGCCATAGGGATTGGCGACGAAGCGCTGCGCGGTCAAACCGGGACGGTTGTGGTAACCGCGGGCCAGCGCCGAACCGGCCAGCTGCAACTCGCCGGTGACGCCGATCGGGGTCGGGTGCAGCCGCCGATCCAGGACGGTGGCACTGACGCCCCGGATCGGGCCGCCGATGCTGATCGGGCCCTGTGGGCTCATCGGCTGCGGCATCAGCGTCACGATCGTCGTCTCGGTGGGGCCGTAGACGTTGTAGAAGTTGCGCCCCGGCGCCCAGCGGGCCAGCAGGTCCGGCGGCAGCGCCTCGCCGCCGACGAGAACGTGCGCGAGCGAGTGCACGCCCGCCGGGTCGACGGTGCCGATCGCGGCGGTGGTGATGAAGGCGTGCGTGATCCGCTCGCGGATGAACAGCTGCCGCAGGTCCTCACCGCCGACGATTCCCGGCGGCGCGATCACCAGGGTCGCCGCCCCGCCGAGCGCGAACAGGATGTCGAGCATGGAGCCGTCGAAACTCGGGGTGGCGAAGTGCAGTACCCGGCTGCCCGGACGCACGTCGTAGCGGTCGGCGGTCTCGGCAGCGAAGTTCGAGATGCCGCCGTGGGTGACCACCACGCCCTTCGGGGTACCGGTGGAACCGGAGGTGTAGACCACGTACGCCGGGTTGGCCAGGCGCAGCGGCCGGATCCGGTCGGAGTCGGTGACCGGCGAATCGTCGGTGCCGAGCACGGTGGCGCGGGTCTGCGGATCGTCGAGGACCAGCCAGCGGCAGTCACCGGGCAGCCGATCACGATGCGCGAGCAGGGTCAGGCCGACGACGACACCGGAGTCGGTGAGCATGTGGCTGATCCGCTGGGCCGGGTAGTTCGGGTCGACCGGGACGAACGCCGCACCGGCCTTGGCGACGGCGAGCATCGTCGCCACCGATTCGACCGATCGCGGAACGCCCAGCGCCACCAGGCTTTCCGGACCGATGCCCTGACCGATGAGGACCCGGGCGAGCCGGTTGGTCCAGCGGTCGAGGGCGTCGTAGGTGACCACGGTATCGCCCGCGCACAACGCCACCCCGTTCCTTGACCGTGCCACCGCGGCGCCGAACACCGCGGGGAAGGTGACCGGGCGATCGGCGCGGGTGCCGTGCACCGGCGCGAGCGCGGTCCACTCGGCCGCGTCGAGCAGCGCGAGATCGCCGACCGCCGTGTTCGGGTCGGCAGCGACCGCGGTGAGCAACCGGACCAGCCGTTCGCCCAGCCTGCGCGCGGTGCCCTCGTCGAACAGGTCGGCCGCGTAGTTCACCGCGAGGGTGATGCCGTCGGCGACGCGTTCGGCGGTCTGGGTCTCGGTGAAGGTGAACTGCAGGTCGAACTTGGCGATGCCCGCGTCGGCGTCGACGGCCTCGATCCGCAGACCGGGCAGTTCCAGCATCCGCACCGGGGTGTTGCGCACCGACAGCATCACCTGGAACAGCGGGTGATGAGCCTGGGAGCGCGCCGGATTGAGCACCTCGACGAGCCGTTCGAAGGGCATGTCGGCATTGGCGAACGCGTCGAGGTCGCGGTCGCGGACGGTGCGCAACAAGTCGACGAAGGCACGCTCGTCGGCCACCTCGGTGCGCAGCACCAGGGTGTTGACGAACATGCCGATCATCGAGTCGAGCGCCGGATGACCACGGCCCGCGGTGGCGGTGCCGACGGCGATGTCGTCGTCACCGGTGACGCGGTGCAGCAGCACGGCCAGTGCCGCGTGCAGCACCATGAACATGCTGACGTTGTTGACGGTGGCGATGCTGCGCAGCGCGCGGTGGGTAGCCGCGTCGAGCTGGCAGTCGACGGTGCCGCCCCGGTAGGAGGGCACCGGCGGGCGCGGGCGGTCGGCCGGGACGGTGAGCAGTTCCGGCAGGCCGTCGAGCACCTCGCGCCAGTGGGCCAGCTGCTTGCTGATCAGCGAGTCCGGGTCGTCCTCGGTGCCGAGGAGTTCCTGCTGCCACAGCGTGTAATCGGTGTACTGGATCTCCGGGATCAGGTCGCCGAACTGTTCGCCGGCCCGGATGCTGCGGTAGGCGGCGGCGACCTCGCCGGCCAGCGGTTCCAGCGACCAGCCGTCCATCGCGATGTGGTGCACGACGAGGACGAGCACGTGCTCCTTCGACCCCGCGACGGCCAGCTTGGCCTGCGCCGGCACGGGCAGACCCGTGTGGTCGACCGTGATCAGCGCCGCCCGCATGGGGACCGCGGCCGACAGATCGAAACCGGGGGTGACGAACCGGGTCACCGCGGCCTCGACCTCGTCCGGTCGCGCCGTCGCGTGGAACAGGGTGACGGCGGCGATCGCCGGGTCGAGCACGAGCTGTTCGGGCTCGCCCGAGCTCTCCGGGAACACCGTGCGCAGCGTCTCGTGCCGACGTTGCACTCTGTGCAAAGAGGCGATGAGTGCATCCAGGTCGATCGGGCCGTGCAGGCGCAGCACCACCGGGATGTTGTAGGCGCCCGCCGACTGGCTCTCGCCCTGGGTGCCCGCGTTGAACCGGTTGAGGAACCACAGCCTGCGCTGTGCCGCGGACAGCGGGATCCGTTCCGGGCGTTGCTGCTTCACCAGGTCGGGGCGGCCTTCGTCACCGGACGGCCCCGACTCGATGAGCGCGGCGAGTTCTTCGACGGTCGGCGCGGCGAACACGGTCCGCACCTCGAGCCGCACATTGCTGGCCGCGGCCAGACGTGCCACCAGCTGGGTCGCGAGCAGCGAGTTGCCGCCGATGTCGAAGAAGCTGTCGGTGGCGGAGATCGACGGGGTGCCGACCAGGTCGGTGAAGACCTGGGCGACCAGCCGTTCGGAGGCGGTCTGCGGCGCCCGGCCCGCGGCGACGGTGAATTCCGGTTCCGGCAGCGCGCCGCGGTCGAGCTTGCCGATCGGCGTGAGCGGCACGCGATCGAGCAGGGTCAGCGACGCGGGCACCATGTGCCCGGCCAGCCGGGCCGCCGCGTGGTCGCGGACGGCGGCCAGTTGCGTCGGCTCGGTCCCGTCGGCGAGCTGCACCCAGGCGACGATCCGGTCGTCGCCGGAGATCCGCCGGACCTCGGTGTGCGCGAACCGGACATCCGGGTGGCTGCCGAGCACCGCGCTGATCTCGCCGAGTTCGATCCGGAAACCACGCACCTTGACCTGGTGGTCGCTGCGGCCGAGGTATTCCAGTTCGCCGTCGGCGGTCCACCGCACGACGTCACCGGTGCGGTACATCCGGGTACCCGCGGGCCCGCACGGGTCGGCGATGAAACGGCCAGCGGTGAGGCCGAAGCGCTCGTGGTAGCCCTGGGCGATGCCGGGCCCGCCGAGGTAGAGCTCACCCGGCACCCCGGTGACGACCGGCCGCAGCCGCTCGTCCAGGACCAGGGCCCGCGCGCCACGCACCGGCGTGCCGATCGCCACCGGCACACCCACCCGCATCTCCGACATCGCGGCGATGACGGTGGCTTCGGTGGGACCGTAGGCGTTGACGAAACGCCTGCCCGGCGCCCAGCTCGCCACCAGATCGGGCGGCACCGCCTCGCCACCGGCCATGAGCGCGCGCAAACGCGGCAGGGGCCAGCGGGTGGCATCGATCGAGGCAAGCACGGCAGGCGTCAGGAAGGTGTGGGTGATGTCCTCCCGGTCGAGCAGCGCGCCGAGCTCGTCGCCGCCGTAGATGTCGATCGGTCCGATCACCATCTCGGCGCCCGACCAGACCGCCAGCAGCATGTCCAGGACGGAGACGTCGAAGCTGGGAGTCGAGAAGAAGAACGTACGGGCGAAGCGGTCGAGGCCCGTCCGTTCCTGCAGGTCGACCGCGAGGCTGACCAGACCGCTGTGGGTGACGGCCACGCCCTTCGGGAGACCGGTCGAGCCCGAGGTGTAGATCTGATAGGCCGTGTCGGCGGGGCGCACCGGGCGGACCCGCTCGGCATCGGTGATCGGAACGCTGTCGTAGGTCGCGAGTTCGGCCTGCAGGTCGGCGTCGTCGACCAGCAGCCACTGGGTGTCGAGCGGACCGGCCGCCTCGCGCAGTGCGTCGACATCCGCTGTGGTGGTGAGGACCGCGCGGGCATCCGAGTCGGTGAGCATGTGCCGGACCCGGTCGGCGGGGTACCGCGGGTCGACCGGCACGAACGCCGCGCCGCTGGAGGCGACGCCGAAAATGGCCAGCGCGCAGTCCAATCCACGGGTCAAGCCGACGACGACCCGGTCACCGGTGCCGATGCCACGCGCGATCAGCGCCCGGCCGAGCCGGTGTGCCCGGAAGCCGACCTCGTCGTAGTCGAGCTCCCCCACCGCACCGTCGACGCTGCCGCCGGCGAACCAGCGCAGGGCAGGCCGATGCGCGAACTTGGTGGCCGCGCGTTCGACAATGTCGGCCAGCACGACCGGCGTCACCGGGGCAGGCCCCTGCGCGGGCACCAGGGCACGATGTTCGGCGACGGTGAGCGCCTCGATCTCGCACACCAGCTGCTCCGGGTCGGCGGTCGCCTGGGTGAGGATCAGCGCGAAGCGTTCCGCGAGGGTCTCGATGGTGGCGGCATCGAACATCTCGGCGGCGTACACGAAGTCGAACCGGAGACCGCCGCCCTCGGCGGGCGCCACCCGCAGTTCGAGATCGAATTTGGCGCGGGCGATGTCGAGTTCGTCGGCGGCGAGCCGCAGACCCGGCAGTTCCAGCTCCGGCGCCGGGGCGTCCTGCATGCTCAGCGCGACCTGGAACAGCGGGTGCCGGTTGCTCGCCCTGCTGTCGCGGCCGAGCGCGTCGACGACCCGTTCGAACGGCAGGTCGGCGTTGGCGATCGCGGCCAGTTCGTCGTCGCGGTCGGCGTGCAGCAGGTCGACGAAGCTGCGGCCGGGGTCGACGTCCGAGCGCAGCACGAGGGTGTTGACGAACATGCCGACCAGGTCGTCGAGCTGGATGTCGGTGCGTCCGGCCACCGGGGTGCCGAGGGGGATGTCGCGGCCGCCGGTGACGCTGCGCAGCAGCACCGCCAGCGCCGAGCGCACCACCATGAACAGACTCACGCCGGTGTGCGCCGCCAACTCGTGCATGGCCTGCTGCAGCGGCGCCGAAACCTCGCATCCCACACTGCCCGCCACGCCGGTCGGGTCGAGCGGGCGCGGCCGGTCGAACGGCAACGGCAGCTCGTCGGGCAGTTCCGCCAGGGCTTCGCGCCAATGCGCGAGCTGGGTGGCGGCGATGCTGTCCGGATCTTCCTCCACGCCGAGCACCGCGCGCTGCCACAGGCTGAAGTCGGCGTACTGCACCGGCAGCGGCGCGCGCACCGGCGCGGTGCCACCGCACCTGGCCACGTACGACAGCGCCAGGTCCCTGGTCAGCGGGCCCAGCGACCAGCCGTCGGCGGCGATGTGGTGCACGATCACACCGAGGCGGTACTCCCCCGGCGCGACCCGCAGCAGCTGGATGCGCAGCGGCGTCTCCCTGGTCAGGTCGAAGCCCTTGCGCGCCAGCTCGGTCAGCATGGCGTGTGCCTGCTCGGGATCGCTGTCGACGACCTCGATCGCGGGAACCGTCTGGGTGATCGGCAGGACCACCTGCTGGGCGCCGGACAGGTCCTCGGGGAAAACCGTGCGGAGCACCTCGTGTCGCTCCACCAGATCGGTGAGGGCAGCGCGCAGCGCGCCGATTCTCAGATCTCCGCTGATTCGCAAGACGAATGCGATGTTGTAGGCGCTCGATTCGGGGGACAATCTGTTGAGGAACCACAGCCGCTGCTGCGGCAGCGACAGTGGTATGCGTCCCGGGCGTGGGGTGTGTACCGCCAGCGCCACCCGCTGCGTCCGGGGCGCTTCCGTGATCAGCTGGGCGATACCGGCCACGGTCGGCGCCTCGAAGATCTGCCGCACCGGCAGGTCGACACTGAAGTCCGCGTGCAGCGCGGCCGCGAGCCTAGTGGCCAGCAGCGAGTTGCCGCCGATCTCGAAGAAGCTGTCTTCCGCACCGGGCACCGAGCTACCGAGGATCTGGGTGAACACCGCCGCGACCCGCATCTCCAGATGGGTACGCGGCGCGCGGGTGCCCGTGGTGACAGCGAATTCCGGTGCGGGCAGAGCCTTTCGGTCCAGCTTGCCCGCCGGGGTCACCGGCATCCGCTCGATCACGGTGACGGCCGCGGGCACCATGTACCCGGGCAGCCTGCCGCGCGCGGTGGCCAGGACGGCCGCCGGATCGACCGGACGGTGGGGAACCACATAGGACGCGAGCCGCTGCTGGCCGTGCTCGTCGACGTGCACGACGGTCAGCGCCGACTGCACCCCCGGGTGCTCGCGCAGGACGTGGTCGATCTCGCGCAGTTCGACGCGGAAGCCGCGGATCTTGATCTGGTCGTCGGCGCGGCCGAGGAATCGCAACCGGCCAGTGGGATCGGCGACGACGAGATCGCCGGTGCGGTACATGCGTTCGCCGACCCGGCCGTGCGGATTGGCCACGAACCGCTGCGCGGTGAGCGCGAGCTTGCCGAGGTAGCCGCGGGCCACGCCGGGTCCCGAGACATACAACTCGCCCGGTGTGCCCGGCGGCACCGGGTGCAGGCGGCCGTCGAGCACGAACAGCCGCATGCCACGCACGGGCGCACCCAGCGGAGCCGGCTCCCCCGCCTGCATGGCGGCACTCGCGGTGACGGCGACGGTCGCCTCGGACGGGCCGTACATGTTGTGCATCCGGTACTTCGACGCCCACGTGTCGACGAGCCCGTCGGAGCAGGCCTCGCCACCGACGATGACCGTGCCCAGATCGGGGAAGTTACCGGCGGGCACGGTGGCCAGCGCGGCCGGCGTGATGAACGCGTGGGTGATCCGCTCCGACCGGAGGAAACCGGCGAGTTCCGTGCCGCCGTACAGGTCGGCGGGGGCGACGACGATGGTCGCGCCCGCGGCGAAACCGAGCAGCAGTTCCAGTACCGAGGCGTCGAAGCTCGGCGACGAGAAGTGCATGGTCCTGGCCGCATCGGTCACCTTGTACAGCTGCGTCTGCTCGCTGGCGAGCGAGGCGATACCCGCGTGGGTGACCACGACGGCCTTCGGCGTACCGGTGGAGCCGGAGGTGTAGATCAGGTACGCGGGTTGACCGGCCCGCATCGGGTGCCTGCGGTCGGTATCGGTCAGCGGGGTGGCCGAGCGGCTCGCGCAGTCGGCCTCGAACTCGGCGGTGCCGAAGACCAGCCATTCCGGCGCCTTGCGGTGCTTGCCGGTCGTGGTGGGCAGCGCGGCGAGATGTTCGGGCAGCGTGAGCCCGAGCACCGCACCGGAATCGCCGATCATGTGCGCGATGCGCTCCGCCGGGTAGGCCGGGTCGACGGGCACGTATGCCGCGCCGGACTTGGCCACCGCCCAGATGGCGACGATCGATTCCAGGCTGCGCGGCAGCGCGACCGCGACCACCGCTTCCGGACCGGCGCCGTGCGCGATCAGGCTGCGCGCCAGCCGGTTCGAGCGCTCGTCGAGCTCGCGATAGGTGGTGTCGAAGCCGAGGTAGCGCACGGCGACGGCGTCGGGCAGCCGCTGCGCGGTCTCACCGAGCAGACGGGCCAGCGTCCCCGCGGGTTCGGCCGGTGCGCCGGCGACGGGTACCAGCCGTGCGGTCTCACGGCGGTCGAGCAGTGCGAGGTCACCGGTGGGCTTCGCCGGGTCGGCCACCATGGCGGCCAGCAGCGTGGTGAACCTGCGGGCGATCGCTTCCACCGTGACACGGTCGAAAACGTCGGTGGCGAAACCGAATTCGGCGTGCAGCGGACCGTCGACGTGATGGTCGCGGACCTCGAGCTGCAGGTCGAACTTGGCGACGCCGGTCTCGACCGGCACCAGTTCGGCCGCGACACCGGGCAATTCGACCCGCAGTTCGGGGGTGCGGTCGTAGGACAGCATCACCTGGAACAGCGGATGTCGCGAGGTCGACCGATCCGGGTTCACCAGTTCGACGAGCCGCTCGAACGGCACGTCGGGATTGGCGAAGGCGTTGAGGTCGGTCTCGCGGACCAGATCGAGCATCCGGTCGAAACCGGCGGCCAGGTCGACGTCGGTGCGCAACACCAGCGTGTTGACGAACATGCCGACGAGATCGTCGAGGCCGGGGTCGGAACGGCCTGCGATGGGAGTACCGATGGTGATGTCGGTGCTCCCGCACAGGCGGGCCAGCAGGGTCGCGAGCGCGGCGTGCAGCACCATGAACATGCTGACCCCGCGACGTTGCGCGAGTTCGCTTGCGGCACGGCGGGTCTCGGCGTCGACGGTGAAGGCCACCGTCTCGCCGCGAGTACCGCGTTGCAGTGGCCGTGGCCGGTCCAGCGGCAGGTCGAGCTGATCGGGCAGGCCGGCCAGTGCCTCGCCCCAGTGGCTGAGCTGCTTGCCCAGCGGCGATTCCGGGTCGTCCTCGTGGCCGAGCAGTTCCCGCTGCCACAGCGCGAAATCGGCGTACTGCACCGGCAGCGGAGTCCACTGGGGCGCGCGGCCCTCGGCGCGCGCGGCGACCGCGACCATCAGGTCCCTGGCCAGCGGGGCGACCGACCAGCCGTCACCGCAGATGTGGTGCAGCACCACCAGCAGCACGTGGTCGTCGGCGCCGACCCGGTACAGCGCGACCCGCAGCGGGGTTTCGGTGCGCAGATCAAAGCCGCGGCCGGTCACCTCGGCGACCCGGCCGGCGAGATCGGCGGCGATCACGTCGACCGGCTCCAGCGCCGGTTCCACCGCGGCAGCTGGGTGGATCAGCTGGTAGGCACCGGCCGGACCGGCGGGGAAGCTGGTGCGCAGGCTCTCGTGGCGATCGAGCACGTCCCGCAGGCCCGCGCGCAGCGCGTCCAGGTCGAGTCGACCGGTGAGCCGCAGGGCGAGCGGCATGTTGTAGGCAGCGGCGTGCTCGGCGAACCGGTTGAGGATCCACAGCCGCTGCTGGGCCAGCGACAGCGGCACCCGTTCGGGCCGCACCGCCGGAACCAGCTTCGGCGTCGACGACTCGGACCGGTGCGTGCTGAGGTAGCCGGCCAGCGCCGCGATGGTCGAGGTCTCGAACAGCTCCCTGATGGTCAGGTTCGCGTCCAGAGAGGTGTTGATCCGGGCGACCGCGCGGGCCGCGACCAGCGAGTTGCCGCCCAGGTCGAAGAAGCTGTCCTCGACGCCGATCCCGGTGCCGTCGAGCGCGAGCACCTCGGTGAAGATCTCGGCGAGCGCGCATTCCAGCCGGGTCTGCGGTGCGGCGGCGCCGGTGGTGAGCCGCACCCCGAGCGCGGGCTCGGGCAGCGCCTTGCGGTCGACCTTGCCGTTGGCGCTCAACGGCAGCTCGTCGAGCACGACCAGTGCCGAGGGCACCATGTAGGACGGCAGACTGCGCCGCAGCCCCGACAGCAGCACGGCGGGCTCGGGCGCCGACCGGCCCGACCCGGCGACCACGTACGCGACGAGTTCGCCGTCACCGGTGCGACCGGCCCGCGCCACGCAGACCGCGCGGGCGACGTTGCCCTGGGCCAGCAGCGCGGACTCGACCTCGCCGAGCTCGATCCGCAGGCCGCGGACCTTCACCTGGAAGTCGGTGCGCCCCAGGTATTCCAGGACGGCGCCGTCGAGCTGCCAGCGCGCCAGGTCGCCGGTGCGGTACAGACGCTCACCCGGGGTGAACGGATTGGCGACGAACCGGTCGGCGGTCAGGTCGGGACGGCCGAGGTAGCCGCGGGCCAGCTGAGCACCGGCCAGGTACAGCTCACCGACGACTCCGGGCGGGACCGGACGCAGCTGCGCGTCCAGGACGTAGGTCTGGGTGTTCCATACCGGGGAGCCGATCGGCACCGTGGTGGCGTCGGCCGGGCACGGCCAGTAGGTGACGTCGACCGCGGCCTCGGTGGGGCCGTACAGGTTGTGCAGCTCGGGACCGCCGGACGGTCCGTGCAGCGCCGCATGGAAATCGGCCACGGTGGCGCCGGGCAGCGCCTCACCGCTGCAGAACACGCGCCGCAGCCCGGCACCGCCGGCCACCTGTGCGTCGGTGACGAACAGCGACAGCATCGACGGCACGAAATGCGCTGTGGTGATGGACTTCTCGGTGATGATCCGCGCCAGGTAGGCCGGATCGCGGTGCCCGTCGGGCGCGGCGATCACCAGGCGGGCGCCCACCTGCAACGGCCAGAAGAACTCCCACACCGACACGTCGAAGGTCGCGGGGGTCTTCTGCAGGACCGCATCGGTGTGGTCGAGTGGATACTCGGCCTGCATCCACCGCAAGCGGTTGACGATCGCGGCGTGCGTGACGCCGACGCCCTTCGGCTTACCGGTCGAGCCGGAGGTGAAGATGACGTAGGCGAGGTGCTCGGGCCGCAGCGGCGCGAGCCGGTCGGCGTCGGTGATCGGGGCGATATCGCGCCCGCTGACGTCGAGGGTGTCCAGGTCGACCCGCTCGACGCCGTCGGGCAGCCGCACCATGTCACGCGCGGCGGTGAGCACGCAGACCGGACGGGCTTGCGACACCACGGCTTCGATCCGGTCGGCCGGGTGTTCGGGGTCGAGCGGCAGGTACGCGGCGCCGGTGGCCAGCACCGCGTACATGCCGACGACCATCTCGATGCTGCGCTGCAGGCACAACCCGACCGTGGTCTCCGGACCGGCGCCGCGGGCGATGAGTTCGCGCGCCAGCTGGTTCACCTGATCGTCGAGTTCGGTGTACCCGACGGCGCGGTCGCCGAATTCGAGCGCGACGGCGTGCGGGCTGCGGCGCACCTGGTCGGTGAACAGCGAGACCAGCGTGCCGGCGGGCACCGGCATCTCGGTGGCGTTCCATTCCCGCAGCACCCTGTCCTGCTCGGCATCGGTGATCGCCGTCAGTTCGCGGGTGGGCGTGGTCGGCTCCGCGGCCAGGAAGCGGGCGAGGAAGTCGAGGTAGCGGCCGTGGTGGGCGGCGACTTCGGCTTCGCCGTAGAGCTTCGGGTTGGCTTCGAAGTCGAGATGGATGCGGCCGCTGTCACCGTTGTAGATGTTGATCGAGAGGTCCTCGACGGGGCCTGTCGCCAGCACGTTCAGCCTGCCCGTGATGTCGCCGAACTTCAGCTCGTCGTGGAACAGCATGATGTTGACCATCGGGCCGAAGAAGCCGCGGGCGTCGCGGGAGTAGCCGCAGTCGCGCCGGATGTCGTCGGAACGGTAGCGCTGGTGGCGCAGGGCGCCGGTGATCTGCAGTTCGGTCTGGCGCACGACGTCGGCGACGGTGGTGTGCTCGTCGAACCGCACGCGCAGCGGCACCACATTCGACACGACACCCGCCGAGCGGCGCAGCGCGACCGTGGTGCGGGCCGAAACCGGGAGGCTCAACACAACATCCGAGTCGCCGGTGACCGTGCGGACATAGGCCGCCAGCGCCGCGACGATGAGCGCGGAGTTGGCCGAACCGTGCGCGGCGATCGCCTCGGTGAGCAGGTCGTCGACCTCGGGGTCGAGGAACGCGGCGGCGCGGTGACGGCCCGGGTCGTGGGTATCTCCGGTGGCGGTGACCGACGACAGTGTCATCGGCTCGCCGACGCCGGCGAGCTGTTCCATCCAGTACTCGCGGTCGGCGCCGAACCGGCTGGACTCGCGGTAGCGGGATTCGTCGGCGTAGAGGTCGACCAGCGCGGTGGCGCGGGAGACCGACGGTTCGCGCTCTTCGCCGATGGCGGTGTAGATCTCGGCCGCGCGCGAGAGCGCGTTCATCGCTCCGTAACCGTCGATAACGATGTGGTGTCCGCGTTCGTACCAGAACCAGTCCTCGTCACCGATTCGCAACACGACATTGGTGGTGAGCGGTTCGCGTTCCATGTCGAATGGCGTGCTGGCGTGCTCGTTCATCCAGCGCAGCGCGGCCGCCCGCGGGTCGGGCTCACCACGCAGGTCCATCCGGCCCCAGCCCGGCCGCCATGCCATGTCCACCCGTTGGTGCGGCACCCCGTCTATCTCGAGTAGGCGCACGTGTCCCACCTGGGATTCCGCGCCGAAGCGCTCGATCGCGTGCAGCAGCCTGCCCGGGTCGAGATCACCGTGCAGTTCGACGTAGTGGGCGATGGTGAGCGGAATATCGGGCCGGATCCGTTGCGCATACCACAGGGCCGTCTGACCGGGCGAGAGAGCGAACGGCTGGCCCGGATCGTCGTCTGTGACGCTTGAGCTGACGCGGTCGGTGGCCAATGAACTCATCAAGCACTCCGTTCTGCCTTTGTGTCACAACTCCCCGAGCTTCGCCCGGGCGCGCGACGGCGCCAGGGCGTGGCTATCCACGCCCATTGATTCGGAGTACTGCGGCGGCCGGATGGCTACCGATCTTGATTTGTTTTCAAGCTGAACGCATCGGTCCCCTGAGCGGTCACAGTCGGCCGCCTCCCCCGGGTTAAAACAAACCGCTTATTCAGAATTCTGCGAGTTCCGCATAGCCTGCGCCTGATTCGCGCGCCGGCGCCGGAAAAACATCAGCGCCACGCCGATCGCGGTCAGAATAACGGACACCAGTTCTGGCGCCGCGCCGATTCGCGTCGCGATCGTCGTCGTGTCGCGCAATGGTAGCTGGGCAACGAGCGCGGCGGGTGCGAGTTGCGCGCTCTGCTGTGCGATCGCACCGTCCGCGGTGATGATCGCGCTGACCCCGGTGGTTGCCGCCACCACCAGCGCCCGGCCGTGTTCCACTGCCCGCACCCTGGACATGGCGAGTTGCTGGTAGGTCATCTCGCTCTCGCCGAAGGTGGCGTTGTTGGTCGGCACGGCCAGCAGTTCCGCGCCTGCGGCCATCGATTGCCGGAATGCGCGATCGAAGGCCACCTCGTAACAGGTCGCCACGCCGATCCGCACGCCGGCCGCCGTGACCGAACCGTCACCATTGCCCGGCACGAAATGTCCGGCTTGGTCGGCATACGACGAGAACAAGCGGAAGAAACTACGCATCGGCAGGTATTCGCCGAAAGGCTGGATGATTTTCTTGTCGTGCCGGTCTTGCGGTCCTGCCGCGCCGTTCCACACCATCACCGAGTTGGTGGTCGTGCGGTCACCGTTCACCAGGACTGCGCCCACCAGGATCGGCGCGCCGATCCGCTGCGAGGCCTCGGTGATCTCGGCGGCGGCGTCGGCGTTGCGCAGTGGGTCGATATCGGAGGAGTTCTCCGGCCAGATGACGACATCGGGCCGGACCGCTTCCCCTCGATCGACGGCGGCGGCGAGCTCCTCGGTACGCCGGACGTGGTTGTCCAGCACGGCGCGGCGCTGGGCGTTGAACTCGAGGCCCAGCCGCGGCACGCTGCCCTGGATCGCGGCAACCGTGATCGACCGGTGGCCTTCATCCGGGGCGGGCAGCGTCGGCCGGAGGATCACTCCGGCGAGGGGCATGATAGCCACAGTGACTGCCGCCGTGGCAAATCCGATCCGCGTGGCCCGGCCGGTCACGCGCGGCGCCGGCATGCGCGCCCACGCGAGAACGCGCAGGGCGAGCGCGGCGAGGCCGGTGCCGGTCAGGGCGACGGCGAACCCGATCAGCGGGGCGCCGCCATAGGCGGCCAGCGGCAGATACCAGCCGTCGGCCTGACCGAAAGCGATACGGCCCCACGGGAATCCACCGAAGGGGAAGCTCGACCGCACCCACTCGGTCGCCGTCCAGGCGATCGCGAGCCAGAACGGCCAGCCGGGCAGCGCGCTCAGCCACCGGGCGAGCACGCCCCAGAGGCCGATGAAGACCGCGCAGGTCGTCGAGAGCGCCAGCCAGGGCAGTGGTCCGACATAGATGCCCGTCCAAGGCAGCAGCGGCACGAAGAACGCCAGGCCGCCGAGAAAGCCGTAGCCGAATCCGGCGCGCAGCGTGCCGGGCCCACGCACCGCGACAGTCAGCAAAGCGATGGCGACCGGAGCCAGGAACCACCACGGCCGGGGCGGGAAGCTGCCGAACAGCAGCAGTCCGCCCGCGGTGGCCGCGAGCATCCGCAGCAGCACGCCGTACCCGCGACCTGCCGCCGAGGGATCGGACGTGGCCGCCGGGTCCGGCGCGGCCGCGTCGCCGGTCACGGCGTCGGGTCCTGGTTCGGTGGCGGGGTGGATCATCGTGTCCTGTTCCGTGATTCGGTGCCGGTACGTCGTGGTCAGGCGGTGTAGATCGTGGTGCCGTTGTGCACGGTGCGCAGGCAGGTCGGCAGGTCGGCGCCGGGATCGAGGCGCGGAAGGCCGGGCACCCGCGAGCGCGGGTCGGTGGACCAGCGCTGCACCGTGTCGGCGGCCGCCGCGACGACGAGGTCACCGGCGTCCCACACGGCATACGAGGCGGGCGCGCCCGGCACCAGCGTGCCCGCGACACCGTCGCGCACGCCGCCCGCGCGCCAGGCGCCACGGGTGGCCGCCGCGAAGGCGGCGCGCGGCGACAGGCCGTGGCCGGGTGTCCGGTGGTGGACCGCGGCCCGCACCTGCTGCCACGGGTTCAGCGACGTGACCGGCGCGTCCGAGCCGATGGCCAGGGAGATGCCCGCGGCGGCCATGGCCGAGAACGGGTTCAAGCCCGCGGCGCGCTCGGTGCCGAGGCGGGTCGCGTACATGCCGCCGGGTCCACCCCAGGCGGCGTCGAATCCGGGCTGCACGGACAGGAGCACGCCGAGGGCGGCGAGCTGCTCGATCGCGGCGGCGTCGGTCATCTCGGCGTGCTCGACCCGGTGCCCGCGCGCGGCGATCGCCGGTCCGCCGAGTTCGGCGGCGACCGCGGCGAATCCGGCGACCACAATGTCCATGGCGGCGTCACCGATCGCGTGGAAGCCCGCCTGGACACCGGCTTCGGTGCAGGCGCGGATATGCGCGGTGACGGTCTCGGCGTCGAGGAAGTTCTTGCCGCAGCCGCTCGCGTCGGCATAGGGCTCGCGCAGCAGCGCGGTGTGCGAACCGAGCGAGCCGTCGACGAACAGGTCACCGCCGAGGGCGGCCACGCCGAGTTCGTCGATCAGCGCGCGGGCTTCGCCGGCGGTGCGCACGGCTTCGCCCCAGTAGGCGCGCACCTCGACACCGTGCTCGAAGGCGAGGAGTTCGCGGATGTCGTCGCGGCCGGAGATGTCGGGGCCCGCGCATTCGTGGACGGCGACAATGCCGTGCGCGGCGGCCGCGTCGAGGGCGGCGGCGCGGGCCCGATCACGGTCTGCGCGACCGAGTTTCGCGAGCGCGACGGACCGCACCCGGTGGTGGGCGTCGGCGCGCAGCGGTTCGCCGCGGCGATAGCCGTCGCCGAGTTCCCCGGCCGCGTCGAGCAGCGCCGAGGAGGCGACGGCCGAGTGCGCGTCGATGCGCGCGAGGTAGACGAGCCTGCCCGGACCGGCCGCCTCGTCGAGTTCGGCGACGCTCGGCGGCCGCTGTTCGGGCCACGCGGTGTCGTCCCAGCCCTCGCCGATGATGACCCCGTCGGGCTGCGCGCCCGCGTGCGCACGCAGCGCGGCGAGCAGGTCGGCCAGCGACGCGGTGCCGCTGACGTCGAGTCCGGTCAGTTGCAGGCCAAGGGCGGTGACGTGCACGTGCGGGTCGACGAACGCGGGCGCGACGAAAGCGCCGTCGAGGTCGACGATCTCCGCGCCGGGGTGCATCGCCCGGCCGGGTGCTTCGGCCCCGAGCCACACCACGGTGCCGTCGGTAACCGCCATCGCGGTCGCGTCCGGGGAGCTGGAACTGTAGAAACGACCGCCGATCAGCAACTGGGTACTCACGGTCACCCAGTCTGCCGTATCGGCGGATCGTCAGGTCGGGAGGGACAGGACGGCGCGGACATCGGCGTCGCGTAGCCCGGCGGGAGTGTGCCCGCCGGTGTCGACGGCGATCAGCTCGAGTCGCCACGCGGCGACGGTGAAATCCGACATGGACTGTCCGGCAGCGGTACTCGCCCTACGCACCGCGTCGGCCAGTTCCGCGCTCACCGTGACGGTGATCTGCTCGGTGGCCATCGGCACACTGTAGACCGTTCACCGCCACGGGGTGGCGTCATCGGCGCGCGCGGTCCCGAGCGCGCGCGGTCCGGTAGCGTGTCCGTCGTCGTACCACTGCCCGACGACGACGCCGTCGACCACGTCACCGCTGTCGGCGTCGACCACCATCCCGCGATACGGCGAGGGCGCGAACGACGGCAGCGGGCCGAAGCGCCGGGTGCCGAGCTTCTCCAGCACCGGCCGCAGCAGCGCCCTGGTCGGCGGGAACAGGGCAAGCAGCCCGATCACACCGGTGACCAGACCCGGCACGAACAGCAGCACCGAGCCGGTGGCGACGAGCAGCCCGTCCGCGACCGCGCTCTCGGCGGTGACCTCACCGCGCGCGGCCCGGCGGAACCGGTCGAACACCCGCCTGCCCTGCGCGCCGAGCAGCAGCAAGCCGACGCCGGACACGGCAATCAACGCGAGCAGCGCCCAGCCGGCACCGATCAGCTGGGCGAGGCCGACGAAGGCGGCGATCTCGACGACGAGGTACAGCACGAACAGCAGGGCGGTCATGGGCGATCCTTTCGGACGATCTACCTGTCCAACGCGCGAGCGGCCGATTTTTCTCCCGACCGCCTCAGCCACCCGGGCGCACCAGCCCGGTCTCGTAGGCCAGCACCACCGCCTGCACCCGGTCGCGCAGCCCGAGTTTGGTGAGCACCCGGCCGACATGCGTCTTCACCGTCGCCTCCGACAGGAACAGGGCAGCGGCGATCTCGGCGTTGGAGCGGCCCGCGGCGATCTGCTCGAGTACCTCGCGTTCGCGGGCGGTGAGTACGTCGAGCACGCCCGGATCGCGCAGACCGGCCGGGTCCTCGGCGACGAGCCGGTCGAGCAGGCGCTTGGTGACCTTCGGGGAGACCACGGCGTCACCCGCGGCGACGCTGCGGATGGCGGAGACGAGGTCCTCGGGCGGAGTGTCCTTGAGCAGGAATCCGCTCGCGCCGGCGCGCAGCGCGCCGAGGGCGTGTTCGTCGAGGTCGAAGGTGGTCATCACGAGCACGCGGATGCCGTCGCCCGCGGCGACGATCCGGCCGGTGGCGGTGACGCCGTCGACGACCGGCATGCGCACGTCCATCAGCACCACGTCGGGCCGCAGTTCGGTCGCGCGCCGCACCGCCTCGTCCCCGTTGCCCGCCTCACCGACGACCTCGATGTCGGGGTGCGCCCCGAGCACCATCTTCAGGCCCATCCGCATGAGTTCCTGATCGTCCACCACGAGCACGCTGATCGGCATTTCCCAACCTTAGCGGGCGAATCAATCGGTTTCGGCGCGCAGCGGGAGGGTGGCCCGCACCCGCCAGCGAGCGTCCTCGGTCCGGCCGGCGGACAGTGTTCCGCCGAGCACGGCGACCCGTTCGCGCATGCCGACCAGGCCCATACCGGTGCCGGGGATATCGGGTTCCTGCACGGGGACACCGCCGCTGTCGGTGACCTCGATCAGGATGTCGTCCTCGCGGCGGTGCACCCGGACCGTCGCCTTCGGGCTCGACCCCGCGTGCCGCAGCGTGTTGGTCAGCGACTCCTGCACGATGCGGTGCACGCCCAGGCTCACCTCGGGCGTGATGTCGTCGAGTTCCCCGGTCAGTTCGAGGTCGACGGCCAGGCCCGCGTCGCGCATCATCTCGGCCAGCCGCGCGATCCCGGCGCTGCCGTGCTGCGGGAGCAGTTCCGGTGCGTGTTCGGTGCGCAGCAGCGCGACGGTGCGGCGCAGTTCGCGCAGCGCCTCGCGGCCGGTGCCCGCGATGGTCGCCATGGCGCGCTCGGCGGTGTCCGGGTCTTGGCGCAGGGCGTATTTCGCGCCGTCGGCCTGCACGATGATGACGCTCACCGCGTGCGCGACCACGTCGTGCAGCTCCCGGGCGATGCGGGTGCGTTCGGCGGCGACGGCCTCGTGGGCACGGCGTTCCTTGTCGTAGTCGGCGACGGCCAGCCGCGCGGCGACCTCGGCGTCGTAGGCGTGGCGGGCGCCGTTGAACTCGGCCAGTGTCCAGCACAGCGCGTAGATCACGAAGACGAGCGCGATGTCACCACCGACGGGTTCACTCAGGATCGCCAGCGAGAGCCCCAGATCAACGGCCAGACAGACGAGGTAGATCAGCCCGTCCCGCCTGCCGACGTAGGCGACCAGGGTGTAGAGCATCACCCCGAGCCCGATCAGCGCGACGTGCCCCGAGGTGTCGTCCCCGACCAGATACCCCACCAGCGTGCAGAGCACCGAGAGCCCGAACATCGCCGCGGCCATCGCCCGCGGATAGATCCGGCGCAGGATCAGCGGCAACGGCAGCAGTACCGAAAACAACAGGTAGGAGGCCTTGTGGTGTTCGTTGCCGACACCGAGCGCGTCCAGCACCATCAGGCAGGCCGCGAGGAGGGAATCGGCGACGATGGGTCGGCCGCGGAGCCACAAGCTGAACCGGCGCACCGGGCAAGCCTAGTCGTCGCGGGTGGTGAAACCGTGCCCGGACGTGGGCCGGGTTGGCTTTCCGCGCGCGATCTTGATTGCCTGGACGCGTGCAACTAGGAGACTGGGCGGTCCTGTTGGTGGCCGCTACCGCGGCGGGCTGGGTCGACGCGGTGGTCGGCGGTGGCGGATTGATCATCCTGCCGACCCTGTTCCTGGTGGCGCCGGGCATCGCCCCGCAGACGGCGCTCGGCACGAACAAGCTGGCCGCGCTGTCGGGCACCGCGACGGCGGTGGTGACCTTCGCGCGCCGGGTGCCGATGCAGTGGACGGTGCTGATCCCCGGCGCGATGATCGCGGCGGTGACCTCGGCGTGTGGCGCCGCGGCGGTGTCGCTGATCGACCGCGACCTGTTCATCCCGCTGGTGATGGTCGTGCTGGTCGCGGTGGCGGTGTTCGTGACGGTGCGCCCGTCGGTCGGCATGACGATGGCCACCCATCCGCCGACCCGGCGCAAGGTGATCCTGGTGGTGGCGCTGGCCGCCGGCCTGATCGGCCTCTACGACGGCTTGCTCGGTCCCGGCACCGGCACGTTCCTGATCATCACGTTCGCGACGCTGCTCGGCACGGAGTTCGTGCGCGCGGCCGCCATGGCGAAGGTGATCAACTGCGGGTCGAATGTGGGCGCACTGCTGTTCCTCGGCGCGACCGGGCACATCCTGTGGGGACTCGGCGCAGGCATGGCGGTCGCGAATGTGGCGGGCGCGCTGGTCGGCTCGCGGATGGCGCTGGCCAAGGGCGCGGGGTTCGTGCGGATCGTGTTGCTCGTTGTCGTGGTGGTGATGGTGATCCGGTTGGGCTGGCAGCAGTTCGGTTAGCGCGCCGGTTCGGCCGGTGCCGAGGCGGCGAGCCAGGGCTGCAGCACCCGCGAGGTGGTCTCGTGGATCTTGCGGTGCAGCCGTTCACCGTCGTCGATGCTGTGCTGTGGCTGCTGGAACAGCACCGTCAGCGCACCCGACACCGCGCCGACGACCGCGCCGACCAGTGCCGCGGCGCCGACCTCGTCGAGTTCGTGCGGGAACGCGATGTGCAGTTGCCTGGCGATCTCGCGCTGGGCTACGAGCTGGGCGTGCGCGGCGCGCCCGCTCACCGCGGGCACGGTCCGCGAGACCCGCGCGCGCAACGCGGCGACGCGGGAGTTCAGATCGTCCACCAGATGCTCGCCGGGGTTGTCGCCCGCGGCGCGCAGCGCCCGCAACAGCACCTCCACCGGACGCTCCCCCGGCCGCCTGGTCGCGATGGCGGCGACGGCGGCGCGCACCCGTTCGTCGGGTTCGGGGAAGAGCAGTTCTTCCTTGCTGGCGAAGTAGTTGAAGAAGGTCCGGGTGCCGACCTCGGCCTCGGCCGCGATATCGGCCACTGTCGTTTCCTCATAACCTCTGGCCTCGAACAATTCGACGGCGGCCACGAGAATCGCACGACGGGTTCGTTCCCTTTTTCGATCGCGGAGGGCGGATGGCGGCACGGCGGGCACCCTACGGCATCCGGGCTGTGCGCCGCGGGAGGACCGGGATCAGCGCGTCACGGTTGTCGCTGCCGGAACCGGGATTTCGCGCGGGCAATCCTGTGCACGGGTCCCGCGTGTCGGTGCCACCGGCTAGCGTAGGCGGGGTGACTACCGCGACTTCCAGAGAAGTGGACGAGGAGTTCCTTGCGCTCGGGTTGCGCGCGCTGGCCGAGGCCGCGCTGTCGGCGGCCCGTGCGGCTGGTGCCGAGCATGCCGATCTGCGGGTGCAGCGGTTGGTGACGCAGTCGATCCGCCTGCGCGACGGGCGCGTGGAGGCCGTCACCGACTCGACCGAACTGGGTCTGGCCGTGCGCGTGATCGTCGACGGCACCTGGGGTTTCGCCTCCCATGCCGCGCTCACCCCCGACATCGCCGCCGAGGTGGCGCGGCGCGCGGTCACCGTCGCGACGACCTTGCGCGCGCTCAACCGCGAGCGGGTGGAGCTGGCAGACGAGCCGCGCTACGAGGATGTGTCGTGGGTGTCGGCCTACGACCTCGACCCGTTCGCGGTGCCGACCACCGACAAAGTGGCACTGCTGCAGGACTATTCGGAACGGCTCTCGGCGGCCGACGGTGTCGACCATGTCACCGCGTCGGTCCTGCAGGTCAAGGAGCAGGTCTTCTACGCCGACACGGCGGGGTCCTCGATCACCCAGCAGCGGGTGCGGTTGCATCCGCAGCTGGAGGCGATCACCGTCGACTCCGCGTCGGGCGTGTTCGAGACCATGCGCACCCTGGCCGCTCCGGCGGGCCGCGGCTGGGAATACGTCACCGGCGCCGACGGAACCTGGGACTGGGCAGGCGAACTCGCGCAGATCCCCAGCTGGCTGGCCGAGAAGGTGAAGGCGCCCACCGTCGTCGCCGGTCCGGCCGATCTGGTGATCGACCCGACCAACCTGTGGCTGACCATTCACGAATCCATCGGTCACGCCACCGAATACGACCGGGCGATCGGCTACGAATCGGCCTACGCGGGTACCTCGTTCGCCACTCCCGACAAGCTGGGCACGCTGCGCTACGGCACGCCGATCATGCATGTCACCGGTGACCGCACCCAGGTCAACGGCCTGGCCACCGTCGGCTACGACGACGAGGGGGTGGCGGGCCAGCAGTGGGATCTGGTGCGCGACGGCATCCTGGTCGGCTACCAGCTCGACCGCGTGTTCGCCCCGCGGCTCGGGCTCGACCGTTCCAACGGCTGCTCGTATGCCGATTCCCCGCATCATGTGCCGATCCAGCGGATGGCGAATGTGTCGCTGCAACCGGATCCGGAGCGCGACACCACGACCGCCGAGCTGATCTCGCGGGTCGAGAACGGCATCTACATCGTCGGTGACAAGTCGTGGTCGATCGATATGCAGCGCTACAATTTCCAGTTCACCGGCCAGCGGTTCTTCCGTATCCGCAACGGGGAGCTGGACGGTCAGCTGCGCGATGTCGCCTACCAGGCGACGACCACCGACTTCTGGGGTGCGATGGAAGCGCTCGGCGGGCCGAGCACCTGGCAGCTCGGCGGGGCGTTCAACTGCGGTAAAGCGCAGCCCGGTCAGGTGGCGGCGGTGAGTCACGGCTGCCCGTCGGTGCTGGTGCGCGGGGTCACTATTCTCAACACCCGGACGGAGGGCGGGCAGTGAGCGAGCTGAGCGAAACCGGTGTGTTTCCCGCGGGCGCGGTGGTCGAGCGCGCGCTGGCGGCCTCGAAGGCCGACGAGGCGATCGTCATCGTCACCGACGCGCACGAGGCGTCGCTGCGGTGGGCAGGCAATTCGATGACCACCAACGGTTCCTCGGTGTCGCGGGACTGGGCGGTGATCTCGGTGTTCCGTGACGGCCCGAACGCGGCACGGGTCGGCAGCATCAGCTCCACCAGCGTCGATCCGGCCGATATCGAGGCGGTGGTGCGCGCGAGCGAGGAGGCCGCCCGCACGGCGACCCAGGCCCGTGACGCGATGCCGCTGCTCGAGCCGACGCACGACGACACCGCCACCTGGGACCACGCGCCCGGCGCCACCGAGATCGACGTGTTCGCCGGTCTGGCCCGCGACCTGTCGACCGGGTTCGACGGCACCGACCGCCTCTACGGTTTCGCCCACCACCAGCTGCACACCACCTGGCTTGGCACCTCCACCGGCATCCGCCGCCGGTACAGCCAGCCCACCGGGTCGGTGGAGATCAACGGGAAGCGCGGCGAGGGCAGCGATCTCGCGAGCGCCTGGGTGGGTGTCGGCACCGCCGACTTCACCGATGTCGACACCCCCGGTCTGCTCGCCGAGCTGTCCCGGCGACTGGACTGGTCGGCCACCCGCGTCGACCTGCCCGCCGGCCGCTACGAGACGCTGCTGCCCCCGTCGGCCGTGGCCGATCTGATGATCTACCTGGCCTGGACCATGGAAGGCCGCGGCGCGCACGAAGGCCACACCGCCTTCTCCCGCGCGGGCGGCACCCGGATCGGTGAGCGGCTCAGCGACATTCCGCTCACCCTCTCCTCCGATCCGAATGCGAGCGGCCTGGAATACCGGCCCTTCGTGGCGACCCCGTCGTCGTCGGAATCGCTGTCGGTCTTCGACAACGGCCTGTCCGCGCAACGTGTCGACTGGATCGGTTCCGGCGTGATCGAGTCCCTGGTCTACCCTCGCGCCACCGCCGCCGAATTCGCCGCTCCCGCCACTCTTCCCGGCGAGAACCTGCTCCTCACCGGCGGCTCCGACGCCTCGCTGGACGACATGATCGCCCGCACCGAACGCGGCCTCCTGCTGACCTGCCTCTGGTACATCCGCGAGGTCGACCCAGCCACCCTCCTGCTGACCGGACTGACCCGCGACGGCGTCTACCTCGTCGAGGACGGCCGGGTCACCGCGGCGGTCAACAACTTCCGCTTCAACGAGAGCCCCCTGGACCTCCTGCGCCGTGTTGCCGAGGCAGGCGCCACCGAGATCACCCTCCCCCGTGAATGGAAGGACTGGTTCACCCGCACCGCCATGCCACCGTTGCGCATCCCGGATTTCCACATGTCCTCGGTGAGCCAGGCGACCTGATCATGCGTCGTTGACCGTCCGCCGATCCGGCTGTCGGTCAACAACTCTCGAGTCTTCCTCGGGTCCCGCGGAAAGCCTGAACGGCCACCCAGCAAACGGCTAGAGTGTCGTCGTCGACGGCGGATGCCGGGGGTCGCGGCGAGGGGATACGGGTTGGACACGGGGAATCACCAGGGCAACTTCGGTGAAGACTATGTGCGCGTGCTCGCCTCGGCCGCGGGGCTGATGTGGTCGCAGGACAATGCCGATCTGGACGGTGTGGACCTGAGCCTGAAGATGCCCGGCCGGACTCCCGTCGGCTTCTCGCCGCGGATCGAGGTCCAGGTCAAGACGATCGCCAAACCGGTTGTCCGCCACGGAATCCTCAACTACGACGGTCTCGATCGCAGGAAATACGACAAGCTGGCCGGCCCCGAATTCCAGGTGCCGCGCTACCTGTTCGTCGTCCATGTGCCTGCCCGCGCCGAGGGTTACACCGACCTCAGCACAGCGGGCCTGCTGCTGCGCCACATCGGGTACTACCTGTCGCTGCGCGACCATGCCCCGTTGTCGGCAGACGATCCGCGGGGTCGAATCCGGGTGAAGGTCCCGGTCAGCAATGTCCTCACGGTGGCGAGCCTGCGCGCGCTCGTCCTCGACACCCCCGTTCTGACCGGCAGGTGACCCGATGGCCCTGCCCACACCCGTCATCGCCGACGTCGTCGACTACCTGCGCGACCACGGCTGGACCGTCACCGGCCGGTGGCGGGCCGCCGATGTCTGGAGCCGCGACGAGTACGACGTGCTGGTCCCACCGTCGGACACCCTGGCCGACACCGCGATCCGGCTGCGCGAGCTGATCCGCTGCATCGCCGACGCCGAGGGACTCCCGGAGCGCACGATCTGGCGTGACATCACCGAACCCGACCTCGACATCGTCACCTACCGCCGGGCCGACGACACCGATCCGACCGTGCTGCTGGCCGACGGCGCGCGGGCGCTGACCGCACTGCGTGATCTCGTCACCCACAGCGCCTACGCGGAGGTGACCAACTCACCGTGGCGCACACCGGATTCGATTCCGACGCGTGTGCGCTGGCTGCTGCGGGACACCCGCCTCACAGCGTGCACCGGCCCGTTCGGATTCGAGGTCGCGATCCCCGCCGATCACGAACAGTCCCTCGGCCGCCGCACCGCGGCCCGCCTGTTGGACACCGCCACGGTCGTCCGGGCCGCGGCACGCTCTGCGGACAGTTCCGCCGTCGCCGGCCCACTCCGGCACGACCTCGGCCAAGCCACCGTCGGCGCACTCGCGGACCTGGCGGGCGACGGCGACGACACAGCCTTCGCCTTGGACTTTCGCTGGTCACGATCGGCGCCCCGCCTCGACGAGTCGGTGACCTTTCCCACCGGAATCGGCCCGGCCCTCCGGGACAGCCCTCACACGGCCGAGCGCGAACCGATTCCCACCGCCCCGCTCGACCCGCTCCCACTGGTCGCGGCGCCACCACCCACTGAAGTCGGCGCCGTCGAAGGCACCGTGATCGGCCTGTCCGACGACGAGCACGGCGACCGCTGGGTTGTCCGGATCCGCGGCATCCTGCGGGTCGACGGCGTCGCGACCGGCCGCACTCGAGCGATCACCGTGCGTCTGGCCGACGCACGGGAGTACCACGTCGCCTTAGCCGCGCACCGGGGCGGAAAGCATGTCCGCGCGGAGGGCGTCGTCGTCGACACCGGCCGCACTCGCGAAATCACCGTCGCGGCACGGGGATTCACCGTGCTCGACCAACCACCGAACCCCCTGTGAAGGAAGCCGCACACCGATGACCGACGACCGATTGACCGCGACCCAGCGCTTCGTCCTGCTCGTGCTGATGGCCGAGGCGCGCGAACTCACCAACGCCGAACTCTCCGCCGTCGCGGGAATCAAGCTCGACGGCAAGCCGCGCCAGCAGCTCAACGACCTCGGTCTGGTCGACAGCACACGCATCGGCCGGGCCTACGTGCACGAGTTGACCGATCGTGGCGCGGTGTGGTGCACCGAGGAACTCGCCGCAGATCGCCCGGCGCGCTCGGGTGGAGCGGGTGGCACCCTCTATGCCGTGCTCGCGGGCCTCCGCCGCCATCTCGACGAGTCCGGGCACACGCTCGCCGATGTCTTCCGCCCGAATGTCGCCGGGCAGGTGGAGTCGGCGTACACCGAGCTGTCGCGTGGCAAGGGCACTCCGATCCGGCTGGCGATCCTGCGTGACCGGCTCGATGGTGTGCCCGCGGACGAGTTCGACCGAGCGCTGGGGATTCTCGCGCGCCGTGAAGGCGTGCATGTCCGGTCCGAAGCCGACCAGAAGACACTCACCGCCGAAGACGCGGACGCCGCTGTCGTGCTCGCAGGCACAGCCCGACATCTGCTCATGATCGAGGTGCCTCGGTGAACGACGAGCGCCACCACGCTCTCACGTCGATCCAGTTCAGCAGCGTCCTGAGCCCCGACCAGATCTGGGGCCCGCTGAACCATCACGTCGACGGTCTGCACCCGCGGGCGATCCAGGCGATCACCAGGGCGGTCGACAACGCTGTGCGCCGGCCGACCGGATCACCGACCGGTCTGGTTCTCAGCGGCGAGAAGGGGGTCGGCAAGACGCACATGCTGGGCTGGTTGCGTCAGCACGTGCACGAGCGCGACGGCTGGTTCTTCATGCCGAAGCTGGTCGACGGCATGTCGTTCTGGGCGGGCGCGGTGCACGGCATCGTGACCCGGCTGCTCGGGTCCGAAAGTGGACAGCTGCGTCCCATGCTGGGCGCGCTGGCCGACCGGGCCGGTTGCGGCCCGGAGTTGCGCATGCGCCTCTGCGGCATGCTCGAGGTCAGCCGCGCCGATCTCGACACGTTCCTCGAGCGGATCGCGGCCATCGACGAACAGGTCGCGGTCGACTGCGCGGACACCCTGCGTGCGTTGGTGCTCTATCGCGGTCGCGGCCGATCGCGGGATGTCGGGCACGCGTTCCTCGTCCTGGACGATGGCATCGATCCGGCCGAGGTGGACGCGTGGGGATTCGGGCGCGGCCACCGCGACCCACAGTTGAAGTTCGGCGATCTGACCCGGCTGTTCGCCCTCACCGGTCCGGTTGTGCTGGCGATCGACCAGATCGACACCGTGATCGCCCAATCCGCCGACACCGACGCGGATCTGCTGGCCAACCGGCTCGCCGACGCGCTGGTCCGGATGCGTGAGGAGACCACCCGCACCCTGATCGTGGTGGCCTGCATTCCGCGTTCCTGGGAGTTGCTGGCGACCCGCTCGGTGAACTCGACCGCCGACCGGTTCACCGTGCTCGAACTGTCTACCGCCATGCCCGGCGCAGCCGTTGCCACAGCGATCGTCGAACGACACCTCGGTGGAGTGTATGGCGAGATCGGTTTCGCACCGCCCTATCCCACCTGGCCCGTACTGCCGAGCGCCTTCGACCGGGCCGAGGTCACCGGCTTCACCCCGCGTCGGCTGTTGCAGCGGGTGGAAGAGCATGTGCGCCTGTGCCTCGACGCCAACACGGCAACGGAAATGGCCGAGTTCGTGACGGCCACAGCCGATCCGGTCGCACGGCCGGTCGTTCCCACATCGAGTGAGCTCGCCGCCTTCGACGAACGCTTCGCCAGGGCCAGAGCCGACGCCGATGTGGCAGCGCCGCTGGACCCGGACCGCGAAGACACCCTGATGTACCCGCTGCTGTACGCCGCGCTGCGCAGCTATGTGCTCGAGCAGAACGGCAAGGGCGCCGCCCTGAATGTCGACACCCCGTCCGGCGTCACGTCGGCACTGCACGCGCGCCTGCGCCGGACCATCGACGAGGCCACCGAGGACGAGGAACACTGGAGTTTTCGCGCGATCGCCCATCCCCACCCGCGCGCGGTGCAGACCCGGCTGCGCTCTGCCGTACTGGAGGCCGGGATCACCCCGGGCAGTTCCCGGCGACGCCTGGTGGTGTTGCGCAACACTCCGTTTTCCCGTGGTCCGGTGACTGTCGCGCAGCTGGCGGAACTCGAGGCGGCACACGGAATGGCGGTGCCGATCTCCGAGGACGATCTGCGCACCTTCTCCGCGCTGGAATCGATGTTCGCCGATGGGCGTCCGGGATTCCTGTCGTGGCTGGAGCACCGACAGCCGGCGAGCAATTCGCCACTGCTCACCCGGGTGTTGCCGACCCCTGCCGACGGCGGGCAGACCACCACTATCGATGGGCCACCCAGCAGCCCGTTCCCAGGCGATCCGGTGCCACGCGATCCCCGTGCGGGGGACCCGACGCCGGGCGATCCAGCCCCCGGCGAGCTGACGCCGGGCAATCGAGGCCCCGACGACCTGGTGCCCGCCGATCCGGCGGACAGCGACGAGTCGTCAGGATCGGGCGATCGGGCCGAACTCCCGGACGACCAGGCTCCCGCGGTGTATCTGGGTCGAGACACGCTCAGCGGCAAGGACTTCCGGGTCCCCCTGCTGCTCCTGCGCAAGCACACCGCGGTCTTCGCCGGCTCCGGGTCGGGAAAGACGGTGCTGCTGCGCCGCCTCGTCGAGGAAGCCGCCCTGCACGGTGTCTCCTCCATCCTGGTCGACACCAACAACGACCTGGCCCGCCTCGGCGACGCCTGGCCGTCGCCGCCGGGCACCTGGGGCACAGGCGATCGCGACCGGGCACAGCGCTACCTCGACGACACCGATGTCGTGATCTGGACGCCACGCCGCGAAGCGGGCAGGCCCCTCGCCTTGAACCCGCTCCCCGACTTC
Source organism: Nocardia sp. NPDC055029 (assembly GCF_053608525.1). Classification (NCBI taxonomy): domain Bacteria; kingdom Bacillati; phylum Actinomycetota; class Actinomycetes; order Mycobacteriales; family Nocardiaceae; genus Nocardia; species Nocardia sp. NPDC055029. Next base: position 28,561 of record NZ_JBSGVQ010000045.1, on the reverse strand, counting down.
AGCGTGGTGCGCGAGGATCCGGACGAATTCCGTACCTCCATCGACGCCTCGGTCGCCGGTCTCGTCCCACGCACCGGGCTCACCCCGCGCAAGGAGGCGACCGGCCGGGCGGTGCTGACCGAGGCGATGACCCACTTCGCCCGCGGCGGCGGCAACGACCTCGGCGAATTCGTCACCCTGCTGGCGACACTGCCCGACGGGGTGAGCACCATCAGGAACGCCCTGACACTGGCCCAGAGCATGGCCGAAGAACTCAAAGCGGCGATGATCAACGACCCCCTGTTCGGCGGCGCCGGTGAACATCTCGATCCGAGCCTGCTGTTCACCCCGGCGAACGGACAACGTGCCAGGGTGTCGGTGATCAGCTGCATCGGCCTGCCCACCGACGCGCAGCGCCAGACTTTCGTCAACCAGCTGCAGCTGGCCCTGTTCGCGTGGATCAAGCGCAATCCGGCCGGGGACCGCCCGCTGGGCGGGCTGCTCGTCCTCGACGAAGCGCAGACCTTCGTCCCGTCCCGCGGCACGACCGCGTCGTCGGAGAGCACGCTGAAACTGGCCACCCAGGCGCGCAAGTACGGGCTCGGCATGGTGTACGCGACGCAGGCGCCCAAGGCCTTGCACAACCTGGTCACCGGCAATGCCGCGACGCAGCTGATCGGGCTGCTCAACGCGTCGATCCAGATCCAGGCGGCCACCGAGCTCGCCCGCGCGAAAGGTGGTCGCGTGGAGGATATCTCGCGCCTGCCCGCCGGGCGGTTCTACGCCGCCACCGAGGGCACCGGGTTCGGGAAGATCCAGGTGCCGATGTGCCTGAGCCACCATCCGAACAGCGCGCTCACCGAGGACGAGGTGCTCGAGCGGGCACGCCGCTGACGTGCCCGCTCGGGTCTTGGCTCAGCGCTTACGCGTCCCCAACGACGAGTGCGCCACTCTGCGCGATGTGCAGGACCGCGTCGGCGCCGTCGATGGTCTCCTGCTCGAGCGGGAAATAGCTCCGGTCCGAGGTCGGTCCGGTAGGAGTGGCGGTCAGGCCGGCGGCAGGGAACAGGCCCCACGTGATGGAGTCGTGCTGGAGTCCGGCCCCGGTCGGCTCGTTGCCGGCAAGACCGGATGGGCCGGCCCCGAGGCTGCCTGCGAGGAAGGTGAAGCGGTTGCCGAACAGTGCGCTGAGGATGGCGCCGGCGCCGTACCACCGCAGGATCATGCCTGCCATCGGCATGGTGCTGAGGTTGCGCTGCAGGTGCACATTGTGTCCGTAGAGCAGGGTGGGGCCGCGCTGGGCTTCGATGTCACGGATGTCGCGGATGTTCTCGGTCATCAGGACGTCGCGGGTGGCGAGCAGGCCGGAGATCCGGGTGGTCTCGTCGACGCGGCGCGCGGACTGGCGGTGGTAGCGCAGCAGGCCGAGTGCTGCGGTGAGATGGACTGCCGCCCTGCGCCATTCGGCCGCCGAGGTCGCGGCGATCAGCTCGGGTGCGCGGGCATGGAGCGTGTTGAGCAGGTCGTCGGCGAGCGCCTGCAATCGCCGCGCTTCCTCGGTGTCGCCGGGCGACATCGCCGGGTCGAGGATCGCTTCGTCGCGATGCCAGCGTTCGTCCTCGCCTGCCAGATCGGCGATATCCGTCTCGAGCCGCAGGTAGTCGCGGGCGAATTCGAGATAGCGGCGGGGGCTGGGGGCGCTGGTGTTGTCGAGCGGCGCGTCGAAGCCGTAGAAGGCGACACGCTCGGCCGGTGGCCTGCTCGCGTTGTAGTCACGCATCCAGGCGACCAGTTCCCGGTTCGCGGCCAGGTCGCCGAAGTGCGAGAAGCCGGTGCGCATCACCTCGTCGAGGCTGCCGATGCCGTGCCGGACGTAGTCGTCGACGGTGAGAGCGGCGACCCGATCGGATTCGAGGGCGAAGGACCGGAAGCCGAGCTCGACGAGTCGGGCGAACAGCGCATTGCGGAGAAGGGGGAAGGCGGGTTCCTGATGCGTCGGCTCACCGAACGCGAGGAGCTCACACGTGGGCGGAACGAAGTCTCGAATGTCCTGGCTCATGTGTCTCAATCGTATCGTTGAACATTCGGTTGAGGCTTCTGCCAGGTCACCAGTCGATCAGGGGCGTAAAGTCTCCAAGCCGTGGGAGAGATGCGACCTTCGGACCTGGCACGCGAACACGGGCTCTCGACGCAAGCGGTCCGCAACTACGAGCAGGCGGGGTACCTCCCCGGCGCCGAGCGCACACCGAGCGGCTACCGGATCTACACCGAGGTACACGCGGCGGCACTGCGCGCCTATCTCGCCCTGATCCCCGCCTACGGCCATGCCGCGAGCGGCCGCATCATGCAGGCCGTCCATCACGGCGAACTCGACGACGCGCTGGCCGTCATCGACGCCGGTCACCACCAGCTACTGCGCGACCGCGCCACCCTCGACACGGTCCGCAAGGCGATCACCCATCTGACCACCATCACTCCCCAGGCGAGCGAGTCCCGAACCATCGGCGAACTCGCCCACCTCCTCGAGGTCACCCCAGCGACCCTGCGCAAGTGGGAAGCCGCTCGAATCCTCACGCCCCCACGCGATCCCGCCACCGGATACCGCCGCTACGGCCCCGACGACATCCGCGACGCCGAACTCGCCCACCTGCTCCGCCGCGGCGGCTATCCCCTGCACCGCATCGCCCTCGTCGTCACCCAGATCCGCGACGCGGGTGGCACCGATGCGGTGACCCGAGCACTGGACGACTGGCGCGAACGCCTCACCACCCGGGGCCTCGCCATGCTCGACGCGGCCGCCCACCTCGGCCGCTACCTAGGTCATTTATCCTGATTCGGGTTTCGCCCGATTGGTCGGAATGTATTGGATGCGACCGGCCACGCTGGTACTGTAATCGTCGCCACATGAAGCGAATTCAGTAGTTTCAGCAATGTGACCATTCTGGCGGGTTCAGGAATTCGGCGTTTTCGTGTCGGAATTGCAGATGATGCCCCGGAACACCTCATCACAGGAGCGTGGCCGAATGCTGCTCGCAATGTCCCGTGACGATCGCGAACAATTCCTCGCCGCCCCCCGAGTCGGCGTTCTGAGTGTCTCCGATCCCAGAAATGGCGACCGTGGCCCACTGGTCGTCCCGGTCTGGTACGGCTACGAGCCCGGGGGTGAGATCGTCGTCGAGACGGGGCGGGAGACGATCAAGGCCCAGTTGCTGCGTGCTGCCGGGCGATTCAGCCTGTGCGTGCAGGACGAACGGCGGCCGTACCGGTACGTCAGCGTCGAGGGACCCGTCACCGCCGTCGAGGACCCGATCGATCCGGCTGTCCGGGCGAGTTTGGCCGAGCGCTACCTGGACCCCGACGAGGCGCGCGCGTATCTGGCGGCCACCGCGGACCAGCTCGCGCACGACATCACCGTCCGCATGCGCCCCCAGCGCTGGCGCACCGCCGACTTCGCCGCCTTCGCGGCCGGATTCGCCGAAGTCGGCGCCGACGTGGGTCGCGACGCCCACACCGTCTGACACCGCACACCGCACGCACCGAGCAACCGAAGCCGTAGGAACGGAGAAGGACTTGGTGACCTACCTCGACGGTTCGGCACGCCCGCGCACCGCATCCACGGCGCCTGCCCTGACGGTCTATCCCCGCGACGCACTCATACCGGAGTTGTTCGAGGCGCAGGCCGCCGCCCGGCCGGACGCGCCCGCTGCCCGGCACGGCGAGCGCAGCCTGACCTACGGGCAGCTCGCCACCCAGGCCAAGGCCCTGGCGGCACGGTTGCGCGCCAGGGGCGTCGAGCCGGGCGAGCTGGTCGGCGTGTGCGGGCGACGCTCGCTGGACGCGCTGGTCGCGCTGCTCGGCATCCTCGAGGCGGGCTGCGCGTACGTACCGCTCGACGAGGACCTGCCGCCGGCGCGGTTGCGGGCCATGGCCGAGGACACCGGGCTCCGGGCCGCCGTCATCCTCCCCGGCAGCACTCGCCAGGTGCGTGGGCTGCGCGTGCGCATCGGATTGACCGGCGACACGACGGACTCCCCGCAGCCGCGCCACGCCTGCGCCACCGACTGCGCCTACGTCGTGTTCACCTCCGGCACGACCGGTCGCCCCAAGCCGGTGGCTATCCCGCACCGGGGAGTGGTCCGGCTCGTCCTGTCCGATGACCGGCTGCCCGCGCCCGGACCGGGCGACCGGGTCCTGCACGCCTACGGCTTGTCCTCCGACGCCTCGACGATCGAGATCTGGGGCGCACTGCTCACCGGCGCGTGCCTGGTCATCGCGGACCGGGAGGAACTGCTCTCGCCCACCGCCCTGGCGGCGCTGTTCCGCGCGCAGGACGTGACGATCGCCTACCTGACAACGAGTGTCTTCCATCTCCTCGCCCGCACCCACCCTGAAGCGCCGGCCGGGCTGCGGCTCGTCTCGGCCGGCGGCGAGGCGATGGACCCGCTCCTGGCCAATGCCGTACTGGCGGCCTGTCCCGGCACCACCGTGGTCAACTTCTATGGTCCGACCGAGAATTCGGTGGTCTCCACCGCCCACGTCCTGAGCCCGCTGCCCGCGGAGGCCACGCACGTCCCCCTCGGCCTTCCCTTCGGCGCATCCACCTGCCACGTCGTGCGGGCCGACGGCTCGGTCGCGGCTCCCGGCGAAGAGGGCGAACTCTACGTCGGCGGGGACGGGCTGGCCCTGGGCTACCTCGGCGACCCGCACCTGACCGCCGAGCGGTTCGTGCGGCTGCCCGCAGTGGAACCGGGCGGACTGCTGTACCGGACCGGCGATCGGGCCGTGTGGAACCGCGGGCTCCTGGAGTTTCGTGGGCGGCTGGATCGCCAGGTGAAGCTGCGCGGCGCGCGCATCGAACTCGACGAGGTGGAGGCCCGGCTGCGAGCGCACCCGGCGGTCGGCGAGGCCATCGTCGACGCCGCGGACGGGGCGCTGACCGCCTACGTCACCGCCACCAGAGCGGGCCACCCGCTGCCCCTGCCGGAGCTGCGCTCGTACTGCGCTCAATGGCTTCCGCCGCAGGCGGTCCCGGTGCTGGTGCCCCTCGACCAGGTGCCGGTGACGAGCGGCGGCAAGGTGGATCGCGCGAGCCTGCAGGCTGTCGCCGGTGCGGGGACGGCGGACCAGGCCGCGGCCGACGGCCTGCTCGGCGTCCTCACCCAGGTGTGGCACCGAGTGCTGCGCGTGCGGCCAGCGCCGCGTGACGACTTCTTCCTGCTCGGCGGCGACTCCCTGCTCGCCTCCGAGACGGTCATCCGCACCCTCGCCGTCCTGAACCTCGATGCCGCCTGCGGCTCCGGCCTGATCAGGGCGCTGCTGGCCACACCCACCCTGGTGGGCTTCGCGGCTGCCGTCGACGCGGCGCGCGCGGGCGCCATGGCCGCGACGCAGCAGGTCGTCGACTTCGCGAAGGAGACCGAGCTCGGCTTCGACCTCCCGCCCGCGCAGAGCCCGCCCCCACGCCCGCACGCCCCGCGGGAGGTGCTGCTCACGGGCGCCTCGGGGTTCGTCGGCGCCTTCCTGCTGGACCGGCTGCTGCGCTCGACGACGGCGCGCGTGCACTGCCCGGTGCGGGCGGCCGACCGGCCGCGCGCCGAACAGCGGGTCCGCACGGCGCTCGCCCGCTACGGACTGCAACCGGACGAGGCCGCGTGGCGCCGGGTGGAGTGCTTCCCCGGCGACCTGACCGAACCCCGGCTCGGCCTGTCGCAGGCGCACGCGGACGGGCTGGCTCGCACCCTGGATCTGGTGGTGCACAACGGCGCTCACGTCAACTTCCTCTATCCGTATGAGCAGTTGCGCGCAGCGAACGTGGGCGGTACCAGGGAGATAGTCCGGATCGCGGCACCGCGGCGGGTGCCGGTGCATTTCCTCTCGACGGTCGCCGTGGTCGCCGGGTTCGGCGCGGCCGGGGTCCGCGCGGTCGCCGAAGATCTCCCACTCGCGCACGCGGACGGGCTCACCATGGGCTACGCGGAAAGCAAGTGGGTCGCCGAGGGCGTCCTGCGACAGGCTGCGCAGCAGGGTCTGCCGGTCGCGGTGTACCGGCCGTACGAGGTGATGGGCGACCGGACGGACGGTGTGTGCAACACCGACACAGCCATCTGCTCGCTGTTCAAGACGATCGCCGAGACCGGGCTCGCCCCCGATATCGAGCTGCCCATGGACTTCGTGCCGGTGGACCACCTCGCGGAGTCCGTTGTCTACATCGCCACCCACCACCCGGCCGAGGGCCGCGTCCACCATCTCACCAACCCGCGCCCGGCCATGCTGTCGGACGTGCTGGCCCGGATGCGTGCCGCCGGCTTCGTCCTGCGGACCCTGCCGTACGCGCAGTGGGTCGACGAGCTGGTACGCCATGTCGCCGAGCATCCGACCAGCGCGACAGCCCCTTTCGTGTCCCTGTGCGTCGACCGCAGCCGCACCGCCGACATGTCCGTCAAGGAGATGTACCTCGAGGACACGTTCCCGGTGCTGGGACGGGTCAACACCGAGACGGCGCTGTCCGGCAGCGGACTGCACTGTCCGCCGGTCGATTCCGTCCTGCTGGACCGCTACCTGGAATACCTGGTCACCTCCGGTTACCTTGCCCGCCCCGCCGCCGAGTCGTCGGTGACCAGCCGATGAGCGACGTCGACACGCTCGCCGGAGTCCCTGCCGTCGAGCCGGGCACCGCGGGACCGCCGTGCGCCTACGCCCGGCTGCGCAGCGAAAAGCCGGTTGTCCGAACGCAATTGCCCAACGGTGAGCCGGGCTGGCTGCTCAGCCGGTACGCCGATGTGCGTGCCGCGTTCGCCGATCCCCGGCTCGAGCGTCCGCTGCTGTCCGCCTGGCCGCTGCGCGAAGGTGATACCGCGCCGCCGCCGTGCCTTCCGACGTTTCTGGAAATGACCGGCGAGCACCACGAGCGCGTGCGGCGCGCGGTCCTGCCGCTGTTCGGCCGACGGCGGCTGGAGCCCATGGGGCCGCGGATCCGGGCGATGGCGGAGGACCTGATCGACACCATGGTGGCGGGGTCGGTGGACGGCACAGCGGATCTCGTCGCCTCCTACGTCGACCCGCTGCCGCTGCGAGTGCTGTGCGAGACGACCGGCCTGCCGCACGAGGACCGCGACATCTATCTACCGCACACGCTCACCCTCCTCGGCGCGTCGGGAGTGCCGATGACGGAGGTGCTGGCGGCCCTGTCCGCGCTGCAGGACTACGCGACCGCGCTCATCGACCGCAAGGAGCGGGAGGATGCGGGCGAGGACTACATCCGGCTACTCCTCACCCAGAGCCGTTCGCCCGGTAGCGATCTGACCCGCGACGATGTCGTCAGCTTCGTCGTCACGATGCTGATGGCCGGTTACAAGACCACCATCCAGCACACGGGCAATGCCCTGCTCGCCCTGCTCACCCACCCCGGCGCGCTGCGGCGGCTGCGCGACGAGCCGTCCGGGATCGGCACGGCGGTAGAGGAATTGCTGCGGTACGTGCCGCTGATGAACGCCATCAACATCCTCGTCGCGAAGGAGGACTTCACGCTGCACGGCAAGCACATTCGCGCCGGTGACGCGGTTGTCCCGGTACCGGCGTCGGCCAACCGCGATCCCGCGGCGTTCGCCGACCCCGACCGCCTCGACCTGACCCGGTCACCCAACGCACACGTCGCGTTCGGGCACGGCCCGCACGCGTGCACCGGCGGACACCTGACGCGGCTGCAGCTCGCCACCGCGATCCAGGTGCTGCTGGAACGGCTGCCCGGCATCGAGCTCGCGGTCCCGGTCGATGCGATTCCCTGGGACGAGGCGACCCCACTGCGCGCCCCCGCACAGCTTCCCGTGCGCTGGTGACGATCCGAACGAACCACCGACGACGTCGAGAGAGAGGTCCGCACGCCGTGACCGTCGATTACCGCTATCCGTTCAGCACCAAGGGCGATCGCCTCGCCCCCGAACTCACCGACTTGCAGCGCCGATGCCCCGTGGCCAGGGTCGGCACCAACTCCGGCGGCGAGGCGTGGCTGGTCACCGGCTACGAGCTGACCAAGCGCGTGCTGCGCGACCGCGCGTTCGCCCGCTCCGTGCTGGCCGAGGCCGACAGTCCGGCGCAGGACGCCCCGATCCTGGCACCCGAGCTGCTGGACGCGATGAACCACCTCCACCAGGCGGGGCTGCGCGACGAAGTGCTCCATGCCCTCGGCCGCGACCAGCCCGATCTCCCCGCCGATTGGGTCGCCGAGATCACCGGGGAGGGCCTCGACGCCATGGTCCGGCAGGGTCCTGCGGGCGATCTGCAGCGGCACTTCGCGGAATGGGTCGCCGCGCAGTGCCTGTGCCGCCTGCTCGGCCTGCCCTTCGCCGACCACCGCCTGCTCGCCGAACGAGCCGATATCGACCTGACGATGGTGACGTATTCCCCGGAGGAGCTCGCCCGCAACTGGGCGGAGATCCGCACTTACATGCAGGAGCACATGGCCGCCCGCCGCCCCGGCGAGCCGCGCGGCCTGGCGGACCGCCTCGCCGATCTCAACGCCCGGCAGCACGGGCTGACGGACCATCAGCTGGCGAACATCGTCGCGGTCCTGTTCGTCAGCGGCTACGAGGATTTCGCGAGCTTCCTCGGCGTCGCGGCACTCAACCTCCTCCAGCGGCCCGAGGTGATCGGCGCGGTGCGTGCCCGCCCGGAGACGATGCCGCACTGCGTCGAGGAGTTGCTGCGGTGCAGCGTCGTCCTCGGCAATGCGATCCCGCGCTACGTGACCCGGGACGCGGAGCTGGGTTCGGTGACCGTCGCGGAAGGCGACCTGGTGTTGCTGTCGCTGGACGCGGTCAACGTCGACCCGGCCGCGTTCGCCGATCCCGAGATCTTCGACCCTGCCCGCACACCCAACCCGCATCTGCGCTTCGGTTACGGTCGGCACTATTGTCCCGGCGCGCAGGTGGTCCGCCGCCAGTCCGACATAGCGTTCCGGGTCCTGCTCGACCGTCTGCCCGGCATTCGGCTGACGGTGCCGATGGCGCGGGTGCCCTGGCATCCACACCGAATGGCGATCATGCCTGCCGAAATCCCAGTCGATTGGTGAATATATCGGCCTACTCCCGGAAATTAATTTGTGTAGGGGAGTTGACCGAATTCGGCATCGTGTTTAAAGTACTTGCTGCAAGTACGCAGGTCTCCGAGATGTAGTACACGACTACAAATTTGAGGAGCACAAATGCGATTCATGAAGACCAGTGCATTCGCTGTCGCTTTTGCCGCTGTATCGGTTTTCGGCGTGGGAATGGCACAAGCCGCTCCCGCCCCGGCTGCTCCGGCCGCCCCGGCTGCACCGGCCGCTCCGGCCGCTCCCGCCCCGGCTGCTCCGGGCGCTCCCGCTGCCCCGGCCGCCCCGGCAGCCCCGGCCGCCGACGCCGTCTCCATCGAAGTGACCGAGGATCTCATCGGCTGCGCCCTGGCTGCCGATGCGAGCGGTGAAACACTCGCGGAATTGCACGAGGGTTTCGGCGAGACCATCGAACTCACCGCGGTAGCTGAAGCCGAACTCACTGCGGGTGATTGTCTCTAGCCGTCACGTTTCGCGCAGGTAGGTCCGGCCACCGGAGCACGGTGGCCGGACCTATCCGTTTCACACGCGCTCGAGCACCGCCGAGGCGCCGATCCCGCCCGCGGCGCAGATGCCGAGCAGCGCGGTCTCTTTTCCGGTGCGCGCCAGCTCGTTGGCCATGGTCGTCACCATCCGGGCGCCAGTCGCACCGAAGGGGTGGCCGAGCGAGATCGACCCGCCGTGCACGTTGAGCTTGTCGATGTCGACCGAGCCGACGGCCTCGTCCCGGTCGAGCCTGGTCTTGGCCCATTCCGGGCTCTCCAGCATGCGCAACACCGACAGGGTCTGCGCGGCGAACGCCTCGTGGATGTCGACGAGGTCGATATCGGCCAGCGTCAGGCCCGCCTTGTCGAGAGCACGCGGCATCGAGATGGCGGGGCCGAGGAGAACCTGGTCGGCCGGGTCGACGCTGACGAAGCTCCACGAACGGATCGCCGCCAGCGGCGTGAACCCCAGAGCTCGCGCCTTCTCCTCGCTCATGAGCAGCACCGCGGAGGCGCCGTCGGTGAGCGGGCTGGCATTGCCCGCGGTGACCGTGCCGCCCTTCGCGAACACCGGATTCAGGGTGGCGAGCTTGTCGACGCTGGTGTTCGCGCGGACCAGCCCGTCGGTGTCGATCCGCGTGCCCGACGGCGTCGTCACCGGCACGACCTCGTCGTCGAAACGGCCCGACGCGATGGCGGCCGCGGCACGATGGTGCGAGCGGGCGGCGAACTCGTCCTGGTCGGCGCGGCTGATGCCGTTGATCCTGGCCATCTTCTCCGCCGACTCGCCCATCACCTCACCGGTGGTGCGCTCGGAGATCTTCGGCTGGCGCGGCAGGATGTCGGTGAACGGCGCGAGTTGGCGGACCACGTCGAGGTAGTCCTTGGGCTTCGGTTTGCCCAGGGCCACCGGCGCCACCGCGTGCACGACATGCTGCGGGAGTTTGATCTCGGCATTGCTGGTGGAATCGCTGCCACCGGCGATCATGATGTCGTATTCGCCGCGTTCGATCGCCGCCGCCGCCGAGGTGACAGCCTGCAGGCCCGACGCGCACGCCCTGGTCACCGTGTAGCCCTCGCACCCGAAGTCCAGGTTCAGGTCGAGCGCCACCTCCCGCGCGATGTTCGGCGCATGGCTCGGCAGGATGACCCCACCCCAGATGATGGACTGGATCTCGCCGGGCGCGATACCGGTGCGCTCGAGCAGACCCCGGACCGCCGCACCGGCGAGGGCGATGCTGTCGAGGCGGGTGAAGTCGGTGAACGCGCGCACGAACGGGGTGCGCGCGCCCCCGACGACGACGGCGCGGGTGCGTTTCTCGGCCATGTGAGTCCCTTCGGAAGTGTCCGCTGGGCCCACGGTATCCGATACCGTCGGTACTGGATATTGGTTCGGGGTAACCCGGGGTCAGGCCGGTGTGATCTCGATGCCGATGGTGCCCGCCTTCCCGCGGCGCAGGTTGCTGGCGAGGATGACCAGCGGGCCGGTCAGCCAGTACTTGCGGCGCAGCCAGGAACGCACCTGCTCGGTCTCGGTGGCGTCGAGCAGCCGCGCGGTGCCGCCGGTGATGGCACCGTGCGCCTTGCCGCGCGCGTCGCAGGGTTGCAGCGTTACCTCGGGATTGCGGCGGATCCGCTTCACCTTCCAGCTGTCGGTGACCGTCCAGACGAACAGTTTGTCGTCGTTGGCGACGGCCCAGACGGGCGTGCCGACCGGTGAGCCGTCTTTGCGGAAGGTGGTGAGCAGCACGAAGTTCGCGGTCTGCAGTTCGCCGAGACTGTTCGTCATGCCCGCAGCCTAGCCGCCGAACGAGGTATGGGCGTTCTCGCGAAAGTCTTCCTAACCTCGGATCCGGACGACTCACTCTCCGGAAGGGCTACCGATGACAGACACCGCAGTGCCGATGCTGTGGAGCGGCGACCTGCCGAGCACTCTCGACTTCTACCGGGCGCTCGGCTACACCGTCACCTACGAGCAGACCCGGCCCTATGTCTACGGCGCGGTCGAGGGACACGGGTGCGCGCTGCATTTCGCGGACGCGCCGCCCGGGATCGAACTGCCCGCCGAGCATGTGGGGGCGCTGGTGATGGTCGACGACGTCGCCGCCCGCCACGCCGAGTACACGGCGGCGTTGCGCGCGCACTACGGGAAGATCCCGGCCAAGGGCTGTCCGCGGATCACCCGGTTCCGGCCGGGCCAGTCCCGGTTCTCCCTGGTCGATCCGGTCGGCAACACCCTGCTCGTGATTCAGCGCGACGAGCCGATGGAGCTCGAGTACGGCGGCTCGCGCGAGCTCGACGGTCTGGCGCGGGTGCTCGACAATGCCCGCATCCTGCGCGATTTCAAGAACGACGATCGGTCGGCGACCCGCGCCCTGGAAGCGGGTCTGCATCGTTTCGGTGCCACCGCGTCGTCTGTCGACCGGGTCCGCGCCTACGCGGCACTCGCCGAACTCGCCGTCGCGGCAGCGGACCCCGATCGGCTCGCCCACTGGAAGGCCGAACTCGAGTCCGTCGAGCTCACCACGGAAGAGCACGCCGACCTATCCACCGACGCTGCCGCCTCCGAGGTCCTCGCGACCTGGCTCAGCGCCACCACTCCCGGCTAGCGCGCCCCGGAGCCGGGCGGCGGTTAGGCTTCAGCCATGCACCGACGCTCCGGCCCGCAGGTGATCCGCTGTCTCGCAACCACTCTCGCCGCTGTCGCACTGTCCAGCCTCGGCCCGATCGCCCCGGCACAGGCCGAGGCTGGGTGCGCGCAGGGCTGGCAGGCCGACGTCATCGCCGCCGATCTCGGCGGCCTGGAGAACCTCGAATACGACGGCGCGGGCGGCTTCTATGTCACCGGCATCGTCGAAGGCGAACTCCTGCACGTCGACGACGCAGGCAAGGTCACCACGATCCTCACCGGCCTCGACGCCCCCGCCGGGCTCCGATTGTCCGGCGACATCCTCTATTTCATCACCGGCGACGGCACCACACCCCAGGGCGGCGGCACCCTCCGTCAACTCCACCTCCCGACCGGCGAAGTCACCGTCCTGCTGCCCGACCTTGTCCAGCCCAACGGCCTGCTCCTGCTCCCCGACGGCGACCTGCTCATCTCCCAGCTGTCGATCCCGTGGCCACCGGTCGGCATCAGCCGATACCGCCCCGCCACCGGCGAATTCACCCTCGCCTGGTCCCCGGTCCCCCGCCCCAACGGCCTGGCCCTCACCCCCGACCGCCGAGCGATCTTCACCGATGACATAGCCACCTCCCAGATCCAGCGCATACCCCTCGACGCACCACACACCCCCACCACCGTGACCACCGTGCCCGACGGCCTCTTCCCCGGCCTCGACGACCTCGACGCCACCGCCTCCGGCCTGGCCTTCGTCGCAGGCGACTTCTCCGGCAGCGTCTACCAGGTAGACACCACCACCGGCCACTGGTGCGCCATCGCCACCGGCTGGACCACCCCGCGCGGCCTGGTCCCGGAACGCCCCCCGATCGGCCCCACGTCCGCCCGCATCGCCCCCGACGGTGACACCTGGGCCCTTTTCGTCACCAGCATCGACGGCACTCTCCGCCGCCTCCGCCCACCCGCCACCATCGACCTGACCCCACCCCTCCCGCGGTGAGCGAGGTTCGTGTGCGCTCGGCGCCGGAGTGGTCGCAGCAGCGGGGGTTCGGGATCAGAGTGGAGTGGGGGCGGGCGGGGGCCGCCGCGATCGGGGTGGGGGCTGTGTGTGTGGTGGTGGTCGACGTGTTGTCGTTCACCACCTCGGTGTCGGTGGCGGTCGGGGCGGGCACGGCGGTGTTTCCGTATCGGTGGCGGGACGAGTCGGCGCGGGAGTTCGCCGACCGGCACGATGCGGCGCTTGCTGTCGGGAGGCGTCAGGTCAGTGCCGCGCAGCCCTGGTCGCTGTCGCCCGCCGCGATTCGCCGCGCGCCGTTCACCGAGCGCCTGGTTCTGCCCTCCCCCAACGGTTCTGCCATCGCGGCCGGTGTCTCCGAGGCGACCGTGGTCGCGGCGTGCCTGCGTAACTACCGCGCCGTCGCGGAGTGGCTGATCGCCAGGAACTGGGGCACACCCACCCAGCCGATCGCGATCATCGCGGCGGGCGAGCACTGGCCGGGTAGCGAGGTGGCACGGCCCGCCCTGGAGGATTGGCTCGGTGCGGGCGCGCTCGCCGCTGCGCTCCTCGACCGCGGCGCCACCGCCCCTTCCCCTGAAGCACTGTCCGCGGCAACCACTTTCACGTCGCTGTCGGACGTTCCCGCCCTGATCGCCACCTGCGCGTCCGGCCGTGAGCTCACCGCCATCGGCTTCGCCGACGATGTCGCCCTCGCGACAGAACTCGACGCCGATCCCACCGTCGCGGTCCTCGTCGACGGCGCTTTCGCGGCCCAGCAGCCGTCCTGACCGACTCTGCGGAACAACAACATTCGAGCCGGTCAGGACGGAGCGACGGGTGGATCCCCACCACCCGTCACACGCCGGTGACTACTGGTTCGCGCCGATGATCCCGCCGATCACCGCCCCGATCACACAGCCGGGAATGGCGCTGACGAACAGGAAGATCAACCCGATCAGCGCGCCGACGACACAGCCGATCGCGATGCCCGCGACGATATTGCCGGTCTGGTCGATGTTCTGCAGCGCCACCGGATTCGGTGTGGGCGCGCCGACCGGGGTGAGGGTGAGCGTCGTCGCCGCGGCGTCGACCTCGGGAATCACCTGCACCGCGGGCCCGGCCACGGTCTGCACGGTCGTCGGGATGAAGCCGACCCGGCTCCCGTCGGGCGCCAGCACGGCGACCCCGGCGTCGGGCGTGAGCTCGAACGTGCCCGCCGTCAGTGCCACGGTCGCCGCCGACCCGTCCGGGGCGACCGCCGCGGTATAGGCGACGGCGCCGTCGACACCGGCCACCCCGGGGCCTGCGAGGGGGGCGCCGTGCGCGGTGGCCGCTGCGATGCCGGTCGCTGCCACGGTGAGTACACCGGCAGCCAGCAACTGCTTGAACTTCATGGGACTTCCCTCCGACTTGCCGACCCGACCTGCCCCGGGATCAGCGCGATACCCACCCATGATGCGCCATGGCTATGTCGCATAACACCAGATCGACCGAATCTGGATCATCCTGCAGCACAGCCGGATTCGCAACCGCCGGGCAAACCGATCGGTCTTCCCCCGTTTCGCCACCACACCCACCCCGCCGAATTGACGACCCACTGAGCGGGACAAACGCGAAATAACACCAACCTAACGCTCGCTAGGTCACATACTCCGTGGCGGAAGGTGTGCGATCTACATCACACCGGAGCGCACGCATTCCACTCCATTTCGAACGAAGTTCCCGACCAACGGAGCGTGGCAATGTCCACCATTCCCCAAGATCCACCCACGTCAGAGGGCCCCGAACTCGACAAGGCCAACGACACCGGACGACTCGACGGCGCATCCCGCGCCCGAATCTTCACCGTCCTGGCGGTCATCGTGCTGTTCACCGAGATCGCCCCGATGCAGTACACGATCGTCTCGGCGGCACTACAGAAGATCTCCCCGACCTTCCCCGGCGTCGGCGCGAACATCAACTGGGCCATCATCGTTTTCGGCCTGATCGGCGCGGCCGCGTCCCCACTCATCGGCAAGATGAGCGATGTCTGGGGCAAGAAGCGGATGTTCCTCATCTGCGGCGTGCTGTTCGTGATCGGCTGCGTCCTCGACGCGACCACCTCGAACTGGGGCATCTTCCTGCTCGGCCGCTGCCTGCAGGCCACGGCCATCGCGACCGCGGTCATCGCCTACGGCCTGATCCGGGACCTGATGCCGCGCAAGTACGTCCCACTCGGCCTCGGCGTCACCGCGACCGGCCTCGGCGTGTCCGCCATCGCGGGCCCGCTGCTCGGCGGCTTCCTCGTCGACAACTACAGCTGGCGCGCGATCTTCTGGTGCCTGGCCGCGTTCACCCTGGTGATGCTGCCGCTGGTGTACTTCGTGGTGCCGGAGTCCAAGCTGCGGGTGCGCGAGCGGATCGACATCGTCGGTGCCCTGCTGCTCTCCGGCGGCGCCGCGCTGATCCTGATCTACGTCGACAAGGGCCACGATTGGGGATGGGCCGAGCCGACGACCCTGGCCTGGGTGATCACCGGCGTCGTCCTGCTGATCCTGTTCGTCCTGGTGGAAACCCGTGTCGCGCAACCGATCATGGACATGAAACTGCTGTTCCACCCGCGCGTCGCGCTGGTGCTGGCCGGCGCGCTGTTCGCCTCGTTGCAGATCGGCGTCGTCTCCTACGCCATCGCCTACATGTCACAGACTCCCGACGAGGCGACCGTCACCGCGGGCGCGCAACAGGGCATTCTCGCCAAGGTGCAGGCCGCGACCGGTCAGCCACTGCCCGCCGAAGCCGTCCAGGTGACCCTCGACCCCGGCTACACCTACGGCAGCGGCTACACCCTGCTGGAGTTCGCGCTGCGCATCGCCCTGCTCGGCGCCGTGGTCACCATGGTCTGCGGCGCCCTCGCCGGTGCGATCGCGCGCCGCGTCGGCGCCAGGATCCCCCTCGTCATCGCCCTGGCGATCTTCGTCGGCTCGGCCGTGGCCTTCGCCGTGCTCCCGCACACCAGCACGGTGTTCCTGCTCGTGAACGCCGTGTTCAGCATCGGTTTCGGCTTCTACTACGCGGCCATGCCGATTCTCATGGTGGAGGCCGTCCCGCAGGAGCAGCAGGGCGTCAGCCTGGGCATGCTCGGCGTCATGCAGTCGATGGGTGTGGCCGTCGGCCTGGCTATCGTCACGGCGTTCCTGCACGCCAACGGCATGACCGCGCTGGTCAGCGTCGGCGGGCAAGCACAACCACCGGCGCCGATTCCGGACGTCTTCGCCGATCGCGGCTACGAGCTGGGCTTCTGGGTCTGCGGCGCCGCGGCAGCGGTGGCCCTGGTCCTGGCCGTGATCATGCGACACGGCCGCACACCCGCCACCGGCGGCACCGCGCACTGAACCCCATGGACGGGTCGGTGATCACCGGCCCGTCCGCGGGTTGCGGTATTTAAATACCCCACCTACGCTCGGATCCATGGTGCGCCTCCCTCTCAGCCCGGCCCAGGTCGAAGCAGGCCGTCGCCTCGGGCGCTGCCTGCGTTCCGCGCGCGGCGAGCGTGACCTCACCGAGGTCGCCCACGCGGCGGGTATCTCCCCGGAGACGCTGCGCAAGATCGAATCCGGCCGCCTGCCCTCCCCCGCCTTCGGCACCGTCGTCGGCCTCGCAGAGGCGCTGTCGCTCCCGCTGACCGAGCTCGCCGAGGTCTATCGCGCCGAGCAGGTCGCCGAATCCGCCTGACCCGCAGGGGTTTTCGGCTCAGTCGCGGAGGGTGAGAACGCTCGGCCCGTCGGCGGTGATCGCGATCGTGTGCTCGCTGTGCGCGCACCGCGATCCGTCGGCGGAGCGAATCGTCCACCCGTCGGCATCGGTCACGACCTTCGCGGTGCTCGCCGCGAACCAGGGCTCGATCGCCACGGTGAGACCGGGACGCAAGCGGAAGCCGCGACCAGCCCTGCCCGCGTTGGCGACGTGCGGATCCTCATGCATGGTCCGGCCGATGCCGTGTCCACCGAACTCGGTGTTGACCGGATAGCCGTAGCCGTGCGCGACCGCCGCGATAGCGGCGGAGATGTCACCGATGTGGCCGCCGGGCTGGGCGGCCGCGATCCCGGCCGCCAGCGCCTCTTCGGTCGCCTGGACCAGCCGCTCATCGGCCGGGTCCGGCGTGCCGACGATGGTGGTCACCGCGGAGTCGGCGGCCCAGCCGTCGATGGTGACAGCCAGGTCGGCGGTGAGCACATCGCCGTCACGCAGGGCATAGTCGTGCGGAAGGCCGTGCAGCACAGCGTCGTTGACCGCAAGGCACACGGTGTTGCGGAACGGCCCGCGACCGAACGAGGGCGCATAGTCCCAGTAGCACGACACCGCGCCGCGCTCGCGGATCCGTTCCCGCACATACATTTCCAGCTCGAGCAGGTTCACGCCGACGACGGCATTCGCGTGCACGCCTGCCAGCACATCGGCCACGAACCGGCCGGTCACCCGCATCCGCTCGATCTCCGCGGGTGACTTCAGCTCCACCATCACGCCTCCAGTTGGTATTTTCATACCAGCCTAGTTGAGCCGGTATAAAAATACCAATCCAGGCGGGGTCAGCGGTTCAGGTTGCCCATGTCCACCGGGATCTGCGCGCCGGTGACCTGCCCGGCCTCGTCCGAGCACAGCCACGCCACCGCGGCGGCGATCTCCTCGGGCTCGGTGAGGTAGGTGGGCAGCGCGTTCATGAAGATCGGCGACAGGGTGGCCGCGTGCTTCTCGAACAGCGGGCCCATCTCCGCCATCTGCATGCCGGTGGCCACTCCGGCCGGGTGCAGGGTGTTGACCCGGATCTTGTGCTCGCCGAGTTCGTTGGCCATCGTCTTGGCCAGGCCGGTGATGGCGTGCTTGGTGGCGACGTAGTGGCCAGTGAACGGAATGCCCTTGAGCCCGGCCACCGAGCTGATGAACACCATCGCGCCACCCTCACCCTGCTCGATCAGGTGCGGAATCGCGGCTTTCGCGGTGTGGAAGACGCCGGTCAGATTGACATCGATCGTCTCCTGCCACTGCTCGGCGGTGATCTCCCAGGACATCGCGGCCGAACAGATACCGGCGTTCGCGACGACGACGTCGAGCCTGCCGAACTGCTCGATCCCGGCCGCCAGCGCCGCCGAGAGCGCGGCGAAATCACGGACGTCGACCTTGCTCGCGGCGATCTTGCCCCCGGCCGCCTCGACGAGGCGAACGGTCTCGGCCAGGTCCGCTTCCGTGGCGCCCGCGTAGCTGGTGCTGGCGAAGTCCGCGCAGGCGTCGATCGCGATGATGTCGGCGCCTTCCTCCGCGAAGCGAACCGCCTCGGCCCTGCCCTGACCGCGGGCCGCGCCGGTGATGAAGGCGACCTTGCCCTCGTAGCGTCGCGTCATGTCCTACTACCTCCGAACGTCGATGTGCACTATGAACACCACACCATTGCCGGGCGGCTCGCGGTGCGGAATCAGCGGATTTACCGGAGGAGCGGGTAGGTCAGTCGCCGGCGAAGGTCGCCCACGCCCGGACGACGACCTCGCCCGCGGCGTCGGCCCCGGACAGGGTGACGTCGACGCGCGATTCACCGTCCTGCACATAGCTTTGCGTGACATGCCCCGAGCAGGTCATGACGTCGCCGGGCGGCAGCGGCCGCACCACCCTGGTGCGAAAACGGCGGATGTTCTCCGCGCCGAGCCAGTCGGTGGCATAGGTGGCCAGCAGCGCGGCCGCCTGCGGCGAGGCCGGTTCGCCTGCCACGGGCCCGGCGGCGGCCCAGGATTCGGCGACCAGGCCGCCGGTGCGGTCGAAGTAGCGGGTCAGCGACTCCGCGGCCGTGACAGCGGGCTTGTCCACCGGGTCGCCCGCGATCGAGCGGATCGCGGTCAGCTGGTCTCCCGCCCGCGGCGGCGGGCCGAAGAACCGGTGATCGGTCTCCGCCCGTTCGCCGGCCGCGGCGCCGAATCCGTCGGCGGGCAGGAAGGTCGGCGGGACCACCGGCCGGTCGGCGAGCCGGTAGGCCGGATTGTGGGAGCGCGCCGCCTCGGCGAACAACCGGATGGCATCGGTCTCCAGAACCACCGCGACGTTACCCATCATCATTCCTCTCGTCCTGCAGGTGCCGCCACGCTATGGCGGCCCGCGGGCTGTGATCGGTTCCTCTCCCGCTGATCGGGAGACCGGCCGCCCGCGCCGAAAACATGTCCGCTGACCGGGAACACGTCAGCCCGGCGACCCCCTCGCGGCGTGACCATCAGCACAGCTCATCCCCACTCCGTCCGATACATGGAGGTTTCGATGCCGGAGAACTCGCCGAACGGCCGATCACTGGACGCCACCGCCGACTACCGTCAGATCGAGGCCGCTGCCGCGCCGACCCGCTTCGCGCGCGGCTGGCACTGCCTCGGCCTGCTCTCGTCGTTCCGCGATGGCAAGCCGCACGAGGTGAAGGCCTTCGGCACCACCCTGGTGGTGTTCCAGTCCGAATCCGACGGCGCGTTGCACGTGCTCGACGGATTCTGCCGCCATATGGGCGGCAACCTGGCGCAGGGCACCATCAAGGGCGACTCGATCGCCTGCCCGTTCCACGACTGGCGCTGGGGTGGCAACGGCAAGTGCACCGCCATCCCCTACGCCCGCCGGGTGCCCCCGCTGGCCAAGACCCGCTCGTGGCCGACCCTCGAGCGCAACGGCCAGCTCTATGTCTGGCACGACCCGCAGGGCAGCAAGCCCACCGACGAGGTGACCATCCCCGAGATCGAGGGCTACGGCACCGACGAGTGGACCGACTGGACCTGGAACTCGATGCTGATCGAGGGCTCGCACTGCCGCGAGATCGTCGACAACGTCGTGGACATGGCGCACTTCTTCTACGTGCACTACGCCTTCCCGCGCTACTTCAAGAACGTCTTCGAGGGTCAGGTCGCCACCCAGTACATGCGCTCGACGCCGCGTCACGACATCGAGGTCGGCACCAGCTACGACGACCCGAACTCCACCCTGCGGTCGGACGCCTCGTATTTCGGCCCGTCGTACATGATCGACTGGCTCTGGAGCGAGGCCAACGGCATGACGATCGAGACGGTGCTGATCAACTGCCACTACCCCGTCAGCGAGAACTCGTTCGTGTTGCAGTACGGCGCGATGGTCAAGAAGCCGCAGGGCATGTCCGACGAGGACGCAAACGCGATGGCCGCCCAGTTCGCGCAGGGCGTCGAGTACGGCTTCGAGCAGGACGTCGCGATCTGGAAGAACAAGGCGCCGATCGACAACCCGCTGCTCTCGGAGGAAGACGGACCGGTCTATCAGCTGCGACGCTGGTACAAGCAGTTCTACGTCGACGTCGAGGACGTCACCGACGACATGACCACGCGGTTCGAGTTCGAGATCGACACCGAGCGCGCGGTGACCAGCTGGGAGGCCGAGGTGGCCGACAACATCGCCCGCGGCGCCGTCATCAACACCATGTCCTGACCGACACCACCCCGAACAGAAAGCACCACCTGCGATGACCAAGGTTCTCGACAACATCGCCGCGATCGCGGACCAGCTGCGCGATCAGGCCCCGGAGGCCGAGCGGCTCGGGCAGCTGCCCGACGCCACGGCGCAGCTGCTGAAGTCGGCGGGCCCGATCCGCCTGCTGCAGCCCAAGAAGTACAGCGGGTACGAGGCGCATCCGCGCGAGTTCGCCGAGACGGTGATGGCCACCGCGGCGCTGGATCCGGCCAGTGGCTGGATCGCCGGCATCGTCGGCGTGCACCCGTGGCAGCTGGCCTTCGCCGATCCGAAGGTGCAGGACGAGGTGTGGGCCGACGACCACGACACCTGGATGGCCTCGCCCTACGCGCCGACCGGCATCGCCCGCCCGGTCGACGGCGGCTACATCTTCAACGGCCGCTGGCAGTTCAGCTCCGGCACCGACCACTGCGACTGGATCTTCCTCGGCGCCATGCTCGGCAACCCCGACGGCTCGATGGCGCTGCCGCCGACCATGCTGCACATGATCCTGCCGCGCCAGGACTACACCATCGTCGAGGACTCCTGGAATGTGGTGGGCCTCAAGGGCACCGGGTCCAAGGACATCATCGTCAAGGACGCCTTCGTGCCCGACTACCGGGTGATGAACGGCGACCACGTCATCGACGGCACCGCGCAGAAGGAGTACGGCGTCACCGAGACGCTCTACAAGATGCCGTGGTCGACGATGTTCCCGCTGGGCATCAGCTCCGCGGTGGTCGGCATCGCCGAGGGCGCGCTGGCCGCGCACCTGGACTACCAGCGCGACCGGGTCGGCGCCCAGGGCACCGCGGTCAAGGACGACCCGTACGTGCTGTTCGCCATCGGCGAGGCCGCCGCCGACATCAATGCCGCCCGCCAGGAACTGCTGGCCAACGCCGACAAGATCTTCGACGCGGTCGACGCGGGCAAGGAGATCACCTTCGCCGAGCGGGCCGCGGTCCGGCGCACCCAGGTCCGCGCGGCCTGGCGCGCGGTGTCGGCCGTCGACCAGATCTTCGCCCGCTCCGGCGGCAATGCCATGCGGACCGACAAGCCGCTGCAGCGCTACTGGCGCGACGCGCACGTCGGCCTCGCCCACGCCATCCACGTGCCGAGCACGGTCTACCACGCCTCGGCCATCAGCTCCCTCGGTCTCGAGCCCGCGGACAACCTCCGCTCGATGATCTGACCCGAATACCAAGAAGGACAACGGAAATGACAGACATCAAAGGCCTCGGCTACGTCAAGATCCAGACCGCCGACATGGACCGGTGGCGCACCTTCGCGTTCGACGTGCTCGGCTTCGCCGAGGGCAGCGGGCCGGACGAGAACGCGCTGTACCTGCGGATGGACGAGCGCGCGGCACGCATCACGGTCGTGCCCGGTGACACCGACGCCGTCGTGACCATCGGCTGGGAGGTGCGCGACCACGCGGCCCTGGTCCGCGTGCAGGAGGCCGTGACGGCCGCCGGCATCGCCGTCAAGCCGCTCTCGGTCGAGGAGGCCGACGCGCGCCGGGTCGAGGAGGTCATCACCTTCCAGGACCCGACCGGCGCGACGCTCGAGATCTTCCACGGCGCGGTGCTCGACCACAGCCCGGTCGTGACGCCGTTCGGCGCGAAGTTCGTCACCGGCGCCCAGGGCCTCGGCCATGTGGTCCTGCCGACCATGGACCCCAACGGCGCGTTCGGCTTCTACACCGACGTGCTCGGGTTCCTGCCGCGTGGCGCGTTCCGTATCCCGGCGCCGCCGGAGTTCGGGCCGATGCGGGTGCGATTCCTCGGCGTCAACGAGCGCCACCACAGCCTCGCGCTGTGCCCCGCGCCGCACGGTGGCGCGCCGGGTCTGGTGCACATCATGGTGGAGGTCGACACCCTCGACGCCGTCGGCCAGGCGCTGGACCGCGTCACCAAGGACGGTTTCTCGGTGTCCTCGACGCTGGGCAGGCACACCAACGACAAGATGGTGTCGTTCTACGTCCGCGCGCCCGGCGGCTGGGACATCGAGTTCGGCACCGAAGGCATGAAGGTCGACGAGACCTACTACACCGCTGAGGAAATCACCGCCGACAGCTACTGGGGCCACGACTGGTCCGGCAGCGAGCCGCTGGCTGCCATGTAACCGCGCACAGCCCTTCGACGGCCCCCGTGCCGAGCACTCCGCTCGGCACGGGGGCCGTCGTCGTTGCACGCATATTCAAGATTCATGTGACAACCAACACACGGGATGGTATCAATAGGTATATGCCTAATCGAAATATGCGAGTGGGCATCAGCTCGTAGATCCGAAATGGAGCGCTCCATGGTCATCCAGACCGAAGCCACCACCCCCAGCGCGATCCTCGATCGCGCGTCCCTGCTGCTCGACGCCTTCGACGGCCCGGGCAGGCTCACCCTCGCCCAGATCGTGCGCCGGACCGGCCTACCCCGGTCCTCGGCGCATCGCATGCTGGAGCGGCTCGTGCAGCTGCGCTGGCTGCGCCGCGAGGGCCGCGACTACGAGCTGGGCATCCGGCTGATGGAGCTCGGGTCGCTGGCCGTGCACCAGGACCGGCTGCATCGCGCGGCGATGCCGTTCCTGCACGAGCTGCACCGGGTGACCGGGTTCGTCGTGCACCTGGCCGTCCTCGACGGTCCCGACGTCGTGTACCTGGACAAGGTCGGCGGCGATCTGTCCGCCGCGGTCCCGACCCGGGTCGGCGGCAGGCGGCCCGCGCACTGTACGGCGGTCGGCAAGGCGATCCTGGCCTACTCCGACGAGCGCCGCCTCGCCGAGGTCGTCACCGGCCAGGCCGCTGCCCGCACCAAGTACTCGCTGACCAGCCGGGCCCAGCTCGACGCCGAGCTGAACAAGGTGCGAGCGCACGGCATCGCGGTCGAGCGGGAGGAATCGCTGGCCGGCTTCGGCTGCATCGCCGCCCCGATCGGCGATCTCGGCGAGTCCGCCGTGGCCGCGGTGTCGGTGTGCGGGCCGGTGGATCGCATGGTGTTCGACCACCGCCTCTCGGCACCGATCCGCACGACAGCGCTCAATATCTGGCGCCACGTCGACGACGGCCGGGTGCGGGTCCGCCCGACCCTGCAGCAGCATCCGCGCCCGCTGGGCGTCGGCCCCCGGGTCGCCACCGACCACCGCGCGCCCCGCTACGCGTGACCTCGGTACGCCGCCCGGCGGGAAGCGGGCGGCGACCGGCATCAGGCGAGCTTGTTCGCGCAGAAGCTGTGGCAGATGCGGTCGTGCACGATCACGTCCGGGCATTCGGGATCGAACCACCGGTCGACGTGCGCCCAGTGCACCGGGTGCATCAGATAGGGCCCGTCGAGCCCGTCGAGATCGGTGAACTCCTGCTCCCAGACATGCGTCCACGGCGCGGACCCGATCCCGCGGATCACCCGGCTCAGCTGCCAGGACCGCATCGTCGGGATGTAGCCGGGCATCCGCAACAGGTCGGCCTCGAAGCGGTCGACCGTCGCGGGCGCGGTCCCCGGCGCGACCCTCAGCAGCAGGACCCGATACACCGATCCCGGTGCGCGCGGCTCGGCGAAACCACCGACACCGCCCTCATATTCGGCACCGTCGACGTGGGTCACGAGCGGGTCCGCGAGCACCGCGTCCACCCGCGGCGCACAGCCGGACCAGTCGGCCGCCTCGTCGAATCGCAGGTGCACCAACACGTCTCCGCCATTGCGCACCCCCGGCAGAGTGGGCTGGACCAGCACCCGCCGCGCCACCCCGGCCGCCGCCGCGCGCAGTTCGATCATCAGCTGCTCGGTGTCCGAACCGCCCGCAGCTGAAAGATGCACCAGCCGAACAACATCAAACATTGCCGAGCCTCTCGATATCGGTGGCCTCGGCCCCGGTCGACCGCGTGCGATGAACGACCAGCTCGTCCACCCCAGCCCACCACTGCCGCACCGCCGGATCCGACCGCCCCCGCCACGTCATCTCCCACCACCCCGCGGCCCCGTCGAGCACCCACGTCGCGATGACGGTGTTCGACTCGTCGGGAAACCACACCGGCGGACTCACCACAATCCGCTCGAGTGTCATCCCCCGCTCACGCGCCCCCGGCGCGTACTCCCGCAGATAGGCGTCGACGAAATCCCTGGCCCGACCAGGTTTCGTCACCACGGTATCGATCACAAAGACCTTCGCAGTGTTCATGCGCCGACGGTAGGCACCCATCGACGGGTCTCGACCTGGTATTTCCGCCTAGCGGGAGAACGCGGTTCTGGGTGGGGTGCCCACGACCCGATGTGCCAGTTCGGCCATCAGCCCGCCCGGCCCATCCCGTGCACCGACTCGGCGAAGAATCGGTCGAACTCGGCGACCCGGATCGGTTGTTCCACGGTCGGCAGGGTGCACGCGTCCGGCACCCAATCGCCCTGAGCTGGGGAAATCATGGTCAGCTGCAGCAGTTGGGATCGAGGACAGTGCACAACGCGGACAGAGCGTCGCGGCGGGCGCGGTGGAAGGTGTTCATCCCGCGCCGCTCGGACTCGACGAGCCCGGCCTTGCGGAGCTGGCCGAGGTGATGCGACACCGTGGACTCGCCGAGGCCTACCGCGGCGGCCAGGTCGCCGCCGTTGCGTTCGCCGAGCGGGGTGGTCAGCAGCAGCGACAGCAGCTTGACCCGGACCGGGTCGGCGATCGCCTTGAGCCGCAACGCCACCTCGAGGGCAGCGGCGTCGTCGACCGGTCCCGCCGCGACGGGCGCGCAACAGACCGGGGCGGACATATCGATCACAGGTAGCGCCTTGGGCATGAAATCGAGACTACCCGCGGTATTGACATATGTCGAAAAGGTGAGCAGACTCAGCATCAGAAGTTCTTCGATATATGTCACACAAGTGGAGGTTCGATCATGTCTCGCATCCAGCTCGCCCTCAACGTCGACGACCTCGACACCGCCGTGCGGTTCTACTCGACCCTGTTCAACGCCGAACCCGCCAAGCGCAAGCCCGGCTACGCCAACTTCGCGATCACCGAGCCCCCGCTCAAGCTCGTCCTGATCGAGAACGCGGGCCAGGGCGGATCCATCAACCACCTCGGCGTCGAGGTCGAAACCTCCGAACAGGTCCACGGCGAGATCGCCCGGCTCTCCGAAGCGGGCCTGTTCACCGAGGAGCAGATCGCGACCACGTGTTGCTTCGCCACCCAGGACAAGGTGTGGGTGACCGGCCCCGGCGCCGAACGGTGGGAGGTCTACACGGTGCTGGCCGACAGCGAAACCTTCGGCACCGCAGCCGAACTCGGCCCCACCGACGCCGAAGCGGTCGACGTGTGCTGCGGCACCAGTGCCGAAGCCGAGGCCGAGGGCGCCTGCTGCGGCACCGACGCCAAGCAGAAAGCCGTCGCCTCCGGCGCGAGTTGCTGCGGTTGACACCAGCCAGGTGTTTCCGCCCAGCGGGAGAACGCGGTTCCGGCCACGCGGCCCGAACTTACCGTGACCTGCATGACTGCACGAGTTTTCCCGACCACAGGCCCCGGCGCCGTTCGCGATCCGGAAGTTGCGGCGATGCTTGCCGCGCTCGACGCCGGGTTCCCTGATGTCGCCACGATGGAGGCCGCCGAGGTGCGGGCCGCGATCCGCGCCAGACGTGCTCCGCTGCAACGTCTTCCCGATATGCGGGAGGCGCGCGACCTCACCATCGACGGGCCCGGCGGGCCCTTGCCGCTGCGCGTGTTCCGGCCGCATCACGAGGGCGCCGCGCTGCCGGTGATCGTGTTCGCGCATGGTGGCGGATTCGTGTTCTGTGATCTCGACAGTCATGACGAGTTCTGCCGTTCGATGGCGGTGGGAGTCGGTGCGGTGGTGATCTCGGTCGATTACCGGCTCGCACCGGAGCATCCTGCCCCTGCCGCTCACGACGACATGCTTGCCGCGCTGCGCTGGGCCGCTGAGAACGCGGGCGCGTACGGCGGTGATCCGGCCAGGATCGCGCTGGCCGGCGACAGTGCGGGCGGCAATCTCGCGGCCACCGTGGCCATCGCGATCAGGGACGGTGGTGGTCCCGAGATCGCGGCGCAGATTCTGATCTATCCGGTGATCGACGACGATTTCGAGACCGAGTCCTATCAGCGGTTCGGCACCGGGCACTACAACACGACCAGCGCCATGCGGTGGTACTGGCAGAACTACGCACCGCACGGCACCGACGACGTGCGCCTCGTGCCGACCAAGGCATCCTCGCTGGCCGGCCTACCGCCCGCGGTGGTGGTCACCGCCGAACTCGACCCGCCCTGCTCGGCCGGGGACGCCTACGCGCAACGGCTGGCCGGTGACGGCGTCGCGGTGCGACATCGCCGCTACAACGGGCTGTTCCACGGCTTCCTCACCATTCCGTCCCTGGCCGCCACCCAGACCGCCCGCACCGAGGTCTGGGCGATGGTGCGCGACGTGCTCGGTCCGGCGTAGCGGACGTTCCTCGAACGACAACTTCGCGTAGCCGAGGGCTATGGTCGCGACCCGCTACGCCGCCCGGACGGAGGCATGGGCGTCAGCGGGCGCGTCATGGCGTGATCGCCGCGACGGCCCGGCCGGCTCAGTGGTCGGCCGGGTCGTGCTGCATGCCCTCTTCTTCGCGCACGCGCTGTTCGATCTCGCGCCAGCGCCCCGGCGTCGGATGGGGGTAGTCGGCGCGGTCGTCGTGTTCGGCGCCTGCCAGGACGGTGGCCGCGTTGTCGATGTCGTCGATCAACTGCTGGGCGAGTTCACGTTCGGCCGTGTAGTGGCGCTGCGCCCACTGCAGCACGAGCTGCGAATAGGCCCAGCCCGGTTCGGACTTCGCCGCCTCGGCGTCGATCGCGGCCCGCTGCTCGAGTTCCTCGACGTCGGCGATGTGGTCGCGCAGGATCTGCTTGATCCGGTCCGGGGAGCCGAGATGGCCGAACATGACGCGCAGCAGCACATGGTGTTTGAGCACCGAGGCGTCGACCGGCGCCTTGTTCCACCACGCGGTGACGGCCGCGCGCCCGGAATCGGTGATCTGGTACAGCCGTTTGCCCCGCATGGCGTTGTCGTGGTCGAGCCGCGAGCTCGCGAACCCGTGGTTCTCGAGCTTCTTCAGTTCGGCGTAGATCTGGCTGTAGGACGGGGTCCAGTAGAAGTAGCGCAGACTCCAGTCGGCCCACTTCTTCAGGTCGTAGCCGGAGACTTCCTCCTCGTAGGAGAGCATGGCGAGCACCGCCCAGCTGGTCGGCGGCAGATTGGGCACGCCGGGATCGGGGTCGGGGGTAGCCATCGCTGAATGTTAGCAACCGCGCGTACCACCATTTACCCGCCGACAACCGCTGACCGGGAGAACGTCTTGAGCCGCGCACCGCTGACCCCGGATCGTGGGGGCATCGAGTTCCGTTCGGGAGGACCCCTATGAATGCAGACAACGTCGCCCTCGACGCAGGTATCCCAGCACCCGCAGAGCTGCGCAGAGTGCTCGGTCACTTCGCGACCGGCGTCGCGGTGATCGCCGCCCACGACGGGACGCGACCGCTCGGTTTCACCTGTCAGTCGGTGGTGTCGGTGTCGCTGGACCCGCCGTATGTGTCGTTCTGCCCGGCCAAGAGTTCCACCAGCTGGCCGCTGCTGCGCGAGGCGGGCGCCCTGTGCATCAACATCCTGGCCGAGGAGCAGAGCGCGCTGTGCCGTCAGTTCGCGGTGAGCGGCGCCGACAAGTTCGCCGGTGTCGAGTGGGATCGCGCGGGCAACGGCGCGCCCGCGCTCGCCGGGGCGCTGGCCCATATCGAGGTGAGCGTGGAGCTCGAGCACGACGCGGGCGATCACACGGTGGTGCTGGCCCGGATCGGTGACCTGCGGGCGGCCGAGGACGGCAGGCCGCTGCTGTTCTATCGGGGCGGGTTCGGCGGCTTCGCGGCCTGAACGACGACGACGGGGTGGTCCGATCAGATCGGACCACCCC
>NZ_JBSGVQ010000044.1:0-59732 GCF_053608525.1 Nocardia sp. NPDC055029 | reverse complement strand
GCGCGATACACCGCGCGGCCCCTCGCTCGTTCCGTCGTCAGACGCTGGTTCGGCGTCGGAACAACACACCGGCGGCGAGATAGCCCGCGACGGCGATGCCGGCGCACCACAGCACGGCGAGCAGCGCGCTGTCGCCGATCGGCGTGCCCATCAGCAGGCCGCGCATCGTCTCGATCACCGGGGTCACCGGCTGGTGCTCGGCGAAGGCATGCAACCAGGTCGGCATCGTCTCGGTCGGCACGAACGCGCTGCTCACGTACGGCAGGAACATGAAGAAGAAGGTGAAGCCGTTGGCCGCCTCCGGGTTTCGGGCGAGCAGGCCGAGGGCCGCGGCGAGCCAGGACAGCGCGAAGACGAACATGGCGAGCACCGCGAGGACACCCAGCCAGCGCAGCGGGTCGGTGGTCGGGCGGAAGCCGAGCACCACCGCCACCCCGATCACGACGGCGGAGGTGAGCAGATTGCGCAGCACGCTCTCGGCGACATGCCCGGTGAGCACCGCCGACCGGGCGATGGCCATGGTGCGGAACCGGTCGATGATGCCCTCGGCCAGGTCGGTCGAGAGCGCGACCGCGGTGGTCGAGGCGCCGAAACCCGCGCACAGCAGGATGATTCCGGGTACCACGTAGTCGATGTAGGGCCCTGGCCCGGCGTCCATCGCGCCGCCGAAGACGTAGACGAACATCAGCAGGATCATCACCGGCAGCGCGATGGTCATGATCATCGTGTCGGGACTGCGCACGGTGTGCCGGATATTGCGGTCCAGCATGGTGATCGAGTCCTTGGCGGTGCGCAGGGCCCGCAGGGTGGGGGACTGGGTGGTCATGGTCGGTCTCGTTTCGGTGGGGGCTCAGGCGGCCGACGCGGCCTGGTCGGCCCGGCCGGTCAGGGCGAAGAAGACGTCGTCGAGGTCGGGGGTGTGCACGCTGAGCTGGTCGATGGCGATGTCGAGCTCGGCGAAACGGTCGAGCAGCCGCTTGATCTCGACCGCGCTGCCGTCCGAGGGCACCTGCAGGGTCAGCTGCTCCGGGTCGGGGTGGCCGTGGTCGCCGACGGCGTGCGCGGCGGCGGTGAGCAGGCGCTGATCGGCGAAACGGAACCGGATGTGGCCGCCGGGGACGAGGCGTTTGAGCTCCTCCGGCGTGCCGTCGGCGACGATGTGCCCGCCGTCGAGCACGGCGATCCGGTCGGCCAGCTGGTCGGCCTCCTCGAGGTATTGCGTGGTGAGGAAGACGGTGGTGCCCTCGGCCGCGAGCTCGCGGATCGCGGCCCAGAGGTCGCGGCGGCTGCGCGGGTCGAGGCCGGTGGTCGGTTCGTCCAGGAAGACCAGGCGTGGCCTGCCCATCAGGCTCATGGCGAGGTCGAGTCGGCGGCGCATGCCGCCGGAATAGGCGGAGACCGGCCGCTCGGCGGCGTCGGTGAGCTCGAAGCGGTCGAGCAGGTCGACGCCGCGACGCCGGGTCTCGGCGGCGCCGAGGTGCAGCAGCCTGCCGGTGAGCCGCAGGTTCTCGGCGCCGGTGAGCACGCCGTCGACGGCCGCGTACTGCCCGGTGACGCCGATCAGTCCGCGCACGGTGTCGGCCTCGCGCACGGCGTCGTGCCCGAAGACGCGCACGTCGCCGTGATCGGGCCGGATGAGGGTGGCCAGGATGCGGACCAGCGTGGTCTTGCCCGCGCCGTTCGGTCCGAGCAGGGCGAAGACGGTGCCGGATTCGACCTCGAGGTCGAGGTCGTCGAGCACGACCCGCGCGCCGAAGGCCTTGCGCAGCTGGTGCACAGAGAGCGCGGGCGTTGCTTCGAGCGTCATGAGTTCTCCGATCGAGAAACTGTTTATGGAATAAACATAGTTTATAGAGTAAGCAGTTCATGGGCGCAAGAGACGGCACCGCTAGAGTCGAGGCGAGCGGAGGAGGCTGGGAGCAGATGACGACGTCCGGCGACACGGCGTTACCGAAAGCGGTCGAGCTGATGTGGGGGCTCGAGCAGCCCGGCGCGCGCGGGCCCCGGCGCGGACTCACCCTCGACCAGATCCTGGACGCCGCCGTCGCGGTGGCCGACGCGGAGGGGTACGCGGCGCTGTCGATGAACCGGGTCGCCAAGCAGCTCGGCTTCACCGCCATGTCGCTGTATCGCTATGTCGACAGCAAGAACACGCTGATCGACCTGCTGATGGACCGGGTGGTCGGCGAGCCGCCCGCGATCGCGGCGGGCACGCCGTGGCGGCCGGGCCTCGAGCAGTGGGCGAGGGCGGAGTTCGAGCGGATCGGCCGCCACCCATGGTGGGTGGACATCCCGCTGAACCGGCCGCCGATGGGGCCCAACAACATGGCCTGGCTCGACGCCGCGCTACGGCTACTCGGCGCGACGGCGGTCCCCGAGCCGGTCAAGCTCCAGCTCGTGATGAACCTGTCGATGTTCGTGGTGGGCAAGCGCCGGGTCGTGCGGGACCTGCAGGCGGAGGAGGACGGCGACTTCGCCTCGGTGATGGCCAGGGTACTCGACCCGCAGCGCTATCCCTCGGTGTCGGCCGCGCTGTCCGCCTCCGCCTTCCACGACGACGAGATCGACTGGGAGAAAGCCGATTTCGAATTCGGTCTGGCGCGGCTGCTCGACGGCTACGAGGTCTTCATCCGCACCTTCGGCTGACTCGCTACACCGACAGGTCGCGACGCAGCTTGGCGACGTGGCCGGTGGCGCGGACGTTGTACTGGGCCAGTTCGATCTTGCCCTGCTCGTCGACCAGGAAGGTCGAGCGGATCACGCCGGTGACGGTCTTGCCGTACATCATCTTCTCGCCGAACGCGCCCCACTCCTTCAGCACGTCGCGCTCGGGGTCCGACAGCAGCGGGAAGTTCAGGCCCTCGGCGTCACGGAACTTGGCCAGCTTGGCCGGCTTGTCCGGCGAGATGCCGATGACGTCGAGGCCCGCGCCGCCGAGTTCGGCCAGATTGTCGCGGAAATCGCAGGCCTGTTTGGTGCAGCCGGGGGTACTCGCGGCCGGGTAGAAGTAGACGATCACCTTGCGTCCGCGGTAGTCCGACAGCGACACATCCTTGCCGTCGGCGTCGGGCAGCGTGAAATCGGGTGCGGTGTCTCCGGGGGAGAGGCGATGGTTGTCGGTCACCACCGCACGGTAACCGACCGGGTCCGGCGAAGGCATGGATAGACTCGTCGGCGAGCAGACACATACTGGAGGTGACGGTGGCCAAGGACGACACCGACCGGATCGAGCGCGAGATCGAAATCGCGCGCGCCCGGTTGGCGACGACACTCGACGAACTGGCGGTGCGCGCCGATCCGCAGCGGATCGCAGACGACACCAAGGCGATCGTGGTCGCCAAGTTGAACGAGCCGAAGGTCAAATACACACTGATCGGCGCGGGCGCCCTGGTGGCGGGCCTGGTCCTGGTGAAGATCTTCCGTCGCTGAATTCCGGCGACACAAAAAGAACACCCGATGTGGCAGCTGCCACATCGGGTGTTCTTTTTCGGTACTACCTCAGACTGTCGGGCAGGCGAAGCCGTCACCGTCGGGGTCGAGGTGCGGGGAGTAGCCCGCCTCGCCGCGGAACAGGGGAGCGCGGCCCGCGGCGATGGCCTCGTCGCAGTTGCGGAAGGCACCGCCCGCCGAACCGGTCTGGACCAGATTGGCCGAGCCGGTCGCGTTGAGGATGGAATCGAAGCTGGAAGAGCCGGTGCCCGAGGACCCGGTCACCTGATCGGCGTGGGCGGCGGGGGCGGCGAGCAGGGACAGCCCTGCGACGGCGAGGCTGACGGTTAGCCGGCGAACGTTCATGGATTCCTCTATGTCTGCGGCGGTTCGGTTGTGGGCCCGGACACTTGGTGGCCGGGCGGCCCCGTCCACCTTCGTGAGCGGGCGTCCGGTTGTCAACCGCGCGAGCCCTACCAGATCGCCGCGACCGGCGGTCGGTTATTCGCCCAGGCGTCGGCCGGTGCGGTGTTCGGCCGGGATGGTGCCCATCCGGCCCGCCTGGAAATCCTCCATGGCCTCGATGATTTCCTCGCGGGTGTTCATGACGAACGGCCCGTACTGGATCACCGGTTCGCGCAACGGCATTCCGCCGAGCAGCAGCACCTCGAGATCGCCGGTGGTGCTGTGCTGGGCGGTGTCGGCGGTCAGCGTGATCGCGTCGCCCTTGCCGAAGACCACCAGCTGCCCGGTGCCGATCGGCCTGCGATCGACGCCGACGGTGCCGCTGCCCGACAGCACGTAGGCCATCGCGGTGTAGTCCTTGGGCCACGGAGTCTCGAGCTGCGCGCCGGGCACGAGCGAGGCGTGGGCGTAGGCGATCGGGGTGTAGGTGGAGCCGGGGCCCGCGAAACCGCCGAGCTCACCGGCGATGACGCGCACGAGCGCGCCGCCGTCGTGCGAGCTGACCAGGGTCAGTTCACCGGCGCGCAGGTCCTGGTAGGACGGGGTGGCGAACTTGTTCGCGCGCGGCAGGTTGACCCACAGCTGGATGCCGTGGAAGGTGCCGCCGGAGATGACGAGCTTCTCCTCGGGCAGTTCGTCGTGCAGCATGCCGGAGCCCGCGGTCATCCACTGTGTGTCGCCCTCGCTGATGACGCCACCGCCGCCCTGCGAGTCGTGGTGGACCATGGTGCCGTCGAGCATGTAGGTGACGGTCTCGAAGCCGCGGTGCGGATGCCAGGGCGCGCCCTTGGCCTCGTAGGGCTCGTAGGCGACGGGGCCCATCTGGTCGAGCAGGATGAAGGGGTCGGCCGAGCGTAGATCGACGCTCGGGAACGGCCGGGTCACCTCGAAGCCCGCGCCTTCCTGCTGGCGCGACGCGGTGACGATCTGGCGGACGGGTCGCTGGGTCTCGGTGACATCGGGGCGGGGCAGCCGGGGCAGCACCATGATGTCGTCGACGGTGATTGCGGGCATGGGATGCGCCTCCTCGAGGGCTCTGCGGTCACTTTGTTTCCATGTCAACCAAATGGGTTCTAGGATCATTCCCGTGACCCGATGGTTGTCCGAGGAAGAGCAGCAGACCTGGCAGGCCTATATCCGCATGCGCCAGCGTCTGGACGCGGCGATCGCGGCGGGCCTGGCCGAGCACGGCCTGTCGATGGCCGACTACGAGCTGATGGTGCCGCTGTCGGCGACGCCGAACGGGTGCATGCGGGCCAAGGAACTGGCGGGCGAGGTGTGCTGGGACAAGTCCCGGCTCTCCAAGCAGCTCGCCAGGATGGCGGCGCGCGGACTCGTCGACCGCAGGCCCGCCGAGGACGACGCCCGAGGGATCGTGGTCTCGCTGACCGAGGAGGGCCGCGCGGTGCTCGGCCGGGCCGCGCCCGAGCATGTCGAGCTGGTGCGTGACCTGTTCGTCGACCGGTTGACCCAGCGGGAGAGCACCGCGCTGCGGACACTGTCGGAGAAGGTGATCGCGGTGAGCGACGACCGAACATCGTTGCCCGGTTGACGGTTTCGCGTATCCGGGCAACCCCGACCAGACGGTGGTTCAGGCGAGCGCCGTGCCCGTTGTCGCGGTGACGTGGTCGGGGACCTCGCCCGCGTAGTCGCCCGTGGTCAGGGTGCCGGACGGTTCGAACAAGAGCAGCGTCGCACCGTCGGCGGAGGTCGGGCGGTGGTCGACACCGCGCGGCACGACGTAGGTGTCGTTGCGATGCAGGGTGATTCGTCGTTGCGGGGCATCCGGCTCGCGCAGGTCGATGTCGAGTGTGCCGTCGAGGACGAGGAAGAACTCGTCGGTGTCGTGGTGCGCGTGCCACAGATGCTCGCCGCGCACCTTGGCCAGTCGTACGTCCCAGTCGTTGACGCGCGTGAGAATGCGGGGGCTCCAGAGCGCGTCGAAGGTGGCGAGCGCGGCGTCGATATTCTTCGGTCGATCGGTCATGCCCCATGGTCGCGGTTGCGGTCGGTGCCTGACCAGTGCGATGAATAGCGCATGTCGAAAGATTTCTCGCAGCCTGGTTTGCACCGGGTAGTAGCGCTCGTCGACGAGGGGTCCAACCCGTTCGAACTGGCCTGTATGACCGAGGTGTTCGGCATCGACCGGCCCGAGATCGGCGGGCTGCTCTACGACTTCCGGCTCTGCGCGCACCGGCGCGAGGTGCCGATGCGGCAGAACTTCTTCACGATGACCGGCCTGGCAGACCTGGCCCTGCTCGACTCCGCCGACACCGTGATCGTGCCGAATCGCCCGGACACCGAGACGCCACGGCATCCGGCCGTGCTCGCGGCGATCGCGCGGGCGCATGCGCGCGGAGCGCGGCTGGTCGGCATGTGCAGCGGGGCGTTCACGCTGGCCGAAGCGGGGGTGCTGACCGGCCGCACCGTCACGATGCATTGGCAGTGGGCGGCCGAATTCCGGCGCAGATTCCCCGATACGGAGGTCGATGATGCCGTGCTCTTTATCGATGACGAGGACATCCTCACCTCGGCAGGCAGCGCGGCGGCCCTCGACCTGGCCCTGCACCTGGTCGGCCGCGACCACGGTGCGCAGATCGCCACGGCGGTCGCGCGCCGTCTCGTCTTCGCCGCGCACCGCCGGGGCGGGCAGCGCCAGTTCATCGAGCGTCCGGTGTCCCGCGACCCCGGTCCGTCGCTCGCGTCGACGGTCGAGTGGGCCGAACACCATGCCACCGAACCGATTACCGTCGCCGATATCGCGGCCACCGCCTGCGTGAGCGTGGCAACTCTGCATCGCCGCTTCCGCGCCGAACTCGGTTGCACGCCGCTGGCCTGGCTCACCGCCCGCCGCCTCGACCACGCCCGCAGGCTCCTCGAAGCAAGCGACCTCTCCGTGGAGCAGGTCGCGACCGCGAGCGGCCTCGGCACCGCGGTGAACCTGCGCACTCACCTGGGCGCCGCGACCGGTCTCACCCCGACCGCCTACCGCAGACAGTTCCGCACCCGACGCGCGTGATCCGCCGGTATCGGCGTATCCGCCGGAAAGACCGGGGCCGACCATCGGCTCGCGCTCGCTCGCCGGATTCCGCCCGTGATCGTCGTTCTCGGGGATGCGTAGCGAGCAGGCGGCACCGTGCCGGTAGGGTCCCGGCATGCCCCTCGTCTCGCTCAACGGCATCCAGCTCAACTACGACGTCACCGGATCGGGACCGCTGGTCCTGCTCGTGATGGGCAGTGGCAGTCCTGGCCGCGTCTGGCGTACCTATCAGGTGCCTGCCCTGGTCAAGGCCGGGTTCCGGGTCGCCACGGTCGACAATCGGGGGATCGCGCCGTCGTCGGAATCGGCGGCGGGGATCACCATGGCCGACCTGGTCGGTGACACCGCGGCACTGATCGAGCACCTGGGGGCGCCCGCCCATGTGGTCGGTACGTCGATGGGGTCGCGGGTGGTGGCCGAGCTCGCGCTTGCTCGGCCCGAGTTGCTTGGTAAGGCCGTCATGTTCGCTGCCACGGCGCGTCCGCACCCGCCGTCGAGCACGCTCAACCGGGGTGAGCAGGCGTTGTTCGACAAGGGGATCCAGCTGCCGCCCGAGTATGCGGCCGCGGTCAAAGCGATGCTCAATCTGTCCCCGCACACCCTGGCCGACCCGGGCAAGGCGCAGGAATGGCTCGACATCTTCGAATTCACTTCGGGCAAGGGCACTCCGGGCACCCGGGCGCAGCTGGGAATGGATCGGTCGCAGGACCGGCGCGAGGCGTATCGGCGGATCACCGTGCCCAGCCTGGTCGTCGGGTTCGCCGACGACCAGATGGTGCCGCCGCGGTTCGGCCGCGAGGTCGCCGAGGTGATCCCCGGCGCCCGCTACGCCGAGATCGAGCGCTGCGGGCACTACGGCTATCTCGAACAGCCCGACGAGGTCAATCGCGTGCTCGTCGAATTCCTCTCCGCCGCTTGATCACCCACCCGGATCGGGCAGCCTGACTCCGGTTCACGACGGCTGGATCAGCTTGGTCGCCGCGGCTGCCGCGATGGCTTGCGCCGCGGCGCTCAGCGCGGGGGAGTCGAGCTTCCACTGCTGCCAGTACAGCGGCACATCGATGTGGGACCGGCCGTCGAGGTTGACGAGAGTTCCCGCGGACCTGTCCTGTTCGGTTTGCAGATCCGGCAGCATGCCCCAGCCCATGCCGAGTCGCACCGCATCGCCGAAGGCGTTGGAGGACGGTACGAAATGCGTCGGGGGATCGATCGGCCGGGACGACTGGCCGCGGACGTGCCGGAACTGCAGGTCGTCCTTGCGGTCGAACTGGATCATCGGCACGTCCGCGTACGCACCGGGCCGCGCGCCGTCGGGGAACCAGTACTGCGCGAAATCAGGGGTCGCGAGGGGCTGGTACCGCATGGCGCCGAGCGGTTCGACCTTGCAGCCCTGGACCGGAGTCGCGGTCGCGGTGATCGCCGCCATCACCGTGCCGTCGCGGAGCAGCCGGGTGGTGTGTTCCTCGTCCTCGCGGTGCAGTTCGAAGTAGATCCGGCCGCGCACCCCCGCCAGGGCGGGCATCACCCAGGTCTCCAGCGAATCGGCGTTGACGGCGATCGGAATCCTGGCGGGGCGGCCCGCGGGCCGATCGGTATCGCCGAGTTCGCGGGCGGTGTCACCGGTGAGCAACTCGACCTGACGCGCGAGCCGCAGTACGGCGAGCCCGGATTCGGTGGCGCGCACCGGTTTCGAGCGCTGCACCAGGATGCGCCCCGCCGCCTCTTCCAGCGCTTTGATCCGCTGGCTGATCGCCGACGGGGTGACGTTCAAC
Source organism: Nocardia sp. NPDC055029 (assembly GCF_053608525.1). Lineage (NCBI taxonomy): Bacteria > Bacillati > Actinomycetota > Actinomycetes > Mycobacteriales > Nocardiaceae > Nocardia > Nocardia sp. NPDC055029. Next base: position 51,026 of record NZ_JBSGVQ010000044.1, on the reverse strand, counting down.
CGCCGCGCCGCCGCCTCGAAGGTGCCCTCGGTGAGCACCGCGTCGAGCGCGCGCAACTGGTCCAGCTGCAGATCCACATCAGCGATTCTAATGGTAGTGAAGAATCATTAGCTGGCCTGAAAATTGATGGTCTCTTAACGTCGAAAGACGTGACGACATCTTCCGCGGCACTGGCCGCCCTCTCCGGATTGGGTTTCGGTCTCTCGCTCATCGTGGCGATCGGCGCGCAGAACGCGTTCGTGCTGCGACAAGGTGTGCGCGGTCAGCATGTGCTGCCGGTGATCGCCGTCTGCGCCGTCTCCGACATCGTGCTGATCGCGGCGGGAGTCGCGGGCTTCGGCACCGTCGTCGAGGCGGTGCCCGCCATCGTGACCGTGGCCCGGTACGCGGGCGCGGCCTTCCTGATCGGGTACGCGGTGCTGGCGGTGCGGCGGGCGATGAGTTCGTCGGCGCTGATCGCCGAAGCCGCGGGCGCCTCGGTGGCCGTCGGCGCCTCGGTGCTCACCTGCCTGGCGCTGACCTGGCTCAATCCGCACGTCTACCTGGACACGGTCGTGCTGCTCGGTTCCTTCGCGAGCACCTACGCGAGTCCGGATCGCTGGTTCCTGGCCGCGGGCGCGATGGTCGCCAGCGTCGTCTGGTTCCTGGCGCTGGGTTACGGCGCGCGCCGCCTCGGACCGCTGTTCGAGCGGCCTGCCGCGTGGCGCGTTCTCGATTCGCTGATCGCGGTGATCATGTTCGCGCTGGCGGTCGGCCTCGTCGTCTCCTGACAGCGCAGGCCTAGGACTCGGCCGCCCACGGCTTGACGGGTGGTTTCACCCAGAGCAGCTTCTCGTCCGCGTGCGTGCGCACCGCGGCGGCGTGGCCGGGGTTGCGCGCGGCCCACGCGTCCTTCTGGTCGAGCAGGTCCGCGACCACCTGCCAGGTCTCGCCGGTGCTGGGTGGATTGGTGTCGGCGGCCCTGGCCAGTTTGCGCAGGGTGGACGCGGGCAGGTCGAGGAGTTCGGCACCGCGGATGTCGCGGGACCAGGCGTAGCCGGCCAGACGGCGGGCCTTGGTGGCGCGGCTCGCGGTGGCCGCGTCGGAATGCGCGTGATCGGGTGCCTGATCGGCGCTGTCTGGCACAGGGTCATCCTACGACGAACGCCCGCGCTCCGGTCGGCGATGACCGGGGCGCGGGCGTTGACCCGTCAGGTGGCTCAGTAGGCGCTGTTGACGTTGTCCATCGAGCCGTAGCGGTGCGCGGCGTAGTTGCAGGCCGCGACGATGTTGGAGACCGGGTTCCAGACGTCGAACGGGGTGCCCTCGACGTGGTACGCGGCGAAGGTCGGGTCGATCACCTGGAGCAGGCCCTTGGAGGGGATGCCCATCGCGGCGTTGGAGTCCCACAGGTTGATCGCCTGGGGGTTACCGGTCGACTCGCGCATGATGTTGCGGTGGATGCCGTCGTAGCTGCCGGGGATGCCCTTGGCGGCCATGATGTCGAGGGCCTCGCGGATCCAGCCGTCCAGGTTGTCCGCGTACACCGGCGGGGCAGGGGCGGGCTCGGGCATCGGGGCCGGGGCGGCCTCCGGAGCAGGCGCGGGGGCGGGGGCGGGAGCGGCCTCCGGCGCGGGGGCCGGGGCGGGGATCGCCTCGATGGCGGGGGCGGCGCCGACGGCGGGGATGCTCTCCGCCTGCTCGACGACCATGGCTGCACGCTCGGGCACGCTGTCGTCGGCGAAGGAGACGGCGGAGGACGCGGCTACGGCGACCAGACCGACCGCGGCGACGGCCACGGTGAACGCCTCACGGCGCGAACGACGGCCGATAACGGTGCTGAGCTTGTCTTTGTTGAGCATTGCTTTTCTGTTCCTTCATCTCTGTCTGGCGACGCAGGCCCTGGTAGGGGCTCGGTGGATCGCGCAGCGCGCGCAGCGGCGCACGCCGGTCAGGCGATGTGTTGTTTCTGTCTGTATGGGAATGTGCGACGCTGTCGGGGTCGGACTCGCTCGTCGGCGGTCCGCGCGTCGCACGGTGCTCCACAGCTGGCTGCGGGGAGACCACGCGCTGTTCGGTTCTCGTGCTCCGGAAGTTGGATACCTCGGGGCTAACCAAACCGCAGGTCTGTTTGTGACCTGATTGCAGAATGGTCACGACGGGTTAACGCAAGGTGAACGAAACCTGAACGGCAAACGCTGACGATCTTGGTTGCTCCACCGGGCAGTTGCGGAATCGTTATCTACGCAGGGGGTTTACTGCTGCTTCCGATGTGCCGCGCGTCACAGAAAAAGTTTGCCCAAATCGGGTTTCACGATCATTTGCGCAGCTCCAGCGTGTCCGGATCGGGGCTGCAGTGGCTTCGAGCGCCCGTGTCCAGACCGATTTGATAACGACCTCGTGACCGTTGTCGAACGCGGAGACCTGACGCAGAAAGACCGCATCCCGGCAGTTTCGGTAACTGCCGGGATGCGGTCTGTTGTGCGCCATCAGGGACTCGAACCCCGAACCCGCTGATTAAGAGTCAGCTGCTCTGCCAATTGAGCTAATGGCGCTTGGTTTGCTCGGATCGCGACTCTAGGAGAGAACCTCTCGGCTTCTCCGTTCGCCCCGCTCTCCGGTGCGGAACAAACATTAACAGGCTAGGGGCCGGAAAGTGAAATCGGGCTCTGACCAGCGACAATGCGGACCTCTTCGAAGTGTTAACGATCCAGGTCCCGGCACGTATCTAACGATTGTGACTTGGTCGTGTCGCGGGGGCTTTCCCGTTGGTCACGACCGGGCGGGCTGGCAGAATGGCGGGACGACGATCTCGGTCGCCCCCGTCGACGCGGATGGCACGAGTGATAGGCGTCGATGGGATCTGCGGCGCACACACGTTATTGCGTCGGTACGGAAACGGGGTTGACATGGGTATGAAGCGGGGGCGACATCGGTCGCTGCGGACGATCGTTCCGGTGGCACTGCTGGCGGTGTTCGCGCTGGGGGCGTCGGCGTGCTCGGCGGCGGAGGGGGCTGGGGTCGAGGTCGCGATCGACCGCAACCCGATCACCGAGCTGATCAAGCCGAAGCTGGTGTCGACGATCAAGGACGGGCAGGTCGGTGTCTCACCCGGCATGCCGCTGGCCTTCCAGGTCGAGGACGGCAAGTTCACCGAGGTCACGCTCGCGAACAAGGAAGGCCGCCCGGTCTCCGGGCAGCTGGCGGGCGACGGCCGCTCCTGGGCGACCACCGAGGTGCTCGGCTACGGCAAGACCTACAACCTGACGGCGTCGGCGATCGGCCTCGGCGGGGTGAACTCGACGACCCTGAGCTTCACCACCAGTTCGCCGAACAGCCAGACCAAGCCCTACCTGCTTCCCGGCGAGGGCGAGGTGGTCGGCATCGGTCAGCCGGTGGCCATCCAGTTCGACGAGAACATCCCCGATCGGCGGGCCGCGCAGGACGCCATCAAGATCACCACCGAGCCCGCGGTGGAGGGTGCCTTCTACTGGGTGAACAATCGCGAAGTGCGGTGGCGGCCAGAGCATTTCTGGGCTCCGGGCACCAAGGTGACCATCGACGTGAACGTCTACGGCAAGGACCTCGGCAAGGGGCTCTACGGCCAGGACAACATCCACTCGTTCTTCACCATCGGTGACGCGCAGGTCTTCACCGCCGACGACAACACCCACCAGGTGACGGTGGAGCGCAACGGTCAGGTGATCATGACCATGCCGACCTCGATGGGCAAGGACAGCACGCCCACCGACAACGGCATCTACATCGTCAGCGACCGGCACGAGAAGATCATCATGGACTCCTCGACCTACGGCGTCTCGGTGAACTCGCCGGACGGCTACCGCACCCCGGTCGACTACGCGACGCGAATCTCCTACAGCGGCATCTTCTTCCACTCGGCCCCGTGGTCGATCGGGCAGCAGGGCTACTCCAACGCCAGCCACGGCTGCCTGAACCTGAGCCCGGCGAACGCGCGCTGGGTGTACGAGAACGCCAAGCGTGGTGACATCACGATCATCAAGAACACCGTCGGCGGCACCCTGTCCGGTGTCGACGGTCTGGGCGACTGGAACATTCCGTGGCCGGAATGGAAGGCGGGCAACGCCGACGCCGCCTGATCCGCGAAAAACAAAGGGCCACCGGAAGTTTCCGGCGGCCCTTTGTTTTTGAAGGTTGGTGAACGGGTGGTTCAGGCGGGGGTCGGCAGGTCGCTGCAGTCCATCATCGCCTCGCCCGCGACAGCCAGAGCGCTGCCGAGCGCGCCGCACAGGATGCGCCCGCCGAACAGCAGCCGGTCCAGGTTGGGCAGGCCGGCCGAGCCGGTGCCGGAGGAGCCGGTGGTCTCGACGCCGGTGGTGGAGCCGCTCTGTGCCGAGCCGGACTCGGGCTGCTCGGTGGGCAGGCCGAATTCGCCGGTGGCCGTCGGCGCGGCGGCGACGTACGGGGACAGGGGCAGGCCGGGCGACTCGGCCGCCGCGGTCCCCGCGATCGGGCCGAGCGCGGTGGCGGCCGCGAAGGCGGCGACGACGGTGGAACGCTTCATCAAGGGGTCTTTCCGGTCGAACGCTGACGAGATATGCCCCACATCTGGGCAGTGGTCCAGAGTGTAGCGGTCAAACGTGACGTTCGTCATGGCACCGGCCACCTGCGAGCTACGCCGTGGCGGCGAGCCCGTGGTCGGCGCCGTGGAGTTCGGCCGAGATGCTGACGCCGGGGTCGCCGACGACGACCCGTCGGGCCCCGCAGCGGCACCGCTGGTAGGCGATGAGGCCCTCGCTGGTCCGGTGGCAGGACTCGATCCGCCAGGTGTGCGTGGTGTGGCTGTTCATGCTTCGAGTCTGTTGTAATGGCATTGTGCATTACAACCATTACGGGCGAGAGCCGGTGCAGCTCGGCGTCGACCTGCTCAACGAACCGTGTGGGAGTGCCGCGGAGCTGGGTCGGCGCTGTGCGGCGGCGGGGCTTGTCTTGTCCCAGCCGCCGACGGACGACGATCTGGCGTCGGTGACGGCGTTTCTGTCGCGCTGGCGGCGGGTGGTGGCGTGCGCGGACCGGACCGAACGCGCGGCGCTGCTCAACGTGCTGCTCGCCGAGTACGCGTCGGCGCCCCGGCTGACCGACCACGCGGGCGACGGCTGGCACCTGCATTTCCGCGACCAAGGGGTTCCGACCGATCGCCAGGTCGCCGCACTGATCACCGTCGGCACCGCACTGCACCTGACCGGTCTGGGGATGGACCGGCTCGGTGAGTGCGCGGCCGAGGGGTGCGCGCGGGTGTACGCCGATACATCACGCAACGGCAGACAGCGTTTCTGCAGCCCGGCGTGTGCGAACCGGTCGGCGGTGCGCAGGCACCGGGCCGGCCGCGTCGCCGGGTGACGGTCACTCCAGCACGGGGAAGTTGGCGCGCAGGACGCTGTGCGGGTCGCGGGCCCGCTTGATCTGGCGGAGCCGGGTCAGCGTCGCCGCGTCGAAGGCCGCGCTCGCCGACTCGCCCGGCGCGAGGAAGGTGTAGGGCTTGGCGCCGGTGATGTGCGGGCCGAGTCCGTCCAGGATCGTGGCGAAACCGGCGGTGACGTCGTCGATCAGGTGCGGCAGGCCGAGGCCGAGCAGGTAGAGGGCATAGGGCTCGGTGACCTTTCCGCGCGCGCCGTCGTCAGGGCCGCTCTGGGCCAGTGCGCCGCCGAGGCCGCGGATCTGGATGTTGAGCAGCGGGGCCACCGGTGCGTCGATGATTGTCTTCACGACCGCGTCACCGAGATCGGTGAGCAGTTCGCCGCGCGACAGCGACGGGCTCGGATCGGTGGGTTCGGCCGTGATGGTGCCGATCTGGTCCGGCGTCATGGCCCCACGGGTGTCGGCGAGGCGGCCGGGCAGGGTGTCGAGAACGCTGGTCAGCGCACGTCCCTGCGCCGGGTCGCCGAGGTAGGCGAAGTCGATGGCGACCGTCGGCGCCGCGCCGGGGATCTGGTAGCGCTGCAACCACACCGACAGCTCGGCGGGCGCGTCGGTGGTGAGCGCGGTGAACATCTCGAACACCGCGCGGGTCTGCTCGGCGGGCCAGCTCACCCGGCCGCCGTAGAGCTGGGGCAGCTCGACGAGGTCGAACTCGAGCGCGGTGACGATCCCGAAGTCGCCGCCGCCGCCACGCAGGGCCCAGAACAGCTCGGGGTCGGAGTCGGCGGTCACCCTGGTCTGTTCGCCCGCGGCGTCGACGAGGTCGACCGCGCGGACCGCGTTCGCCGCCCAGCCGTGCGCGCGGGCCAGCCAGCCGAACCCACCGCCCAGGGTGTATCCGGTCACACCGACGACGGGGTTGCTGCCCGCCAGGCCGGACAGTCCGTGCGCGGCGGCCGCGGATTGCACACGTCCCCACTGCGCGCCGGAACCGACGCGGGCCAGGCGCCGATCGGGGTCGACCGCGATGCTGTCGAGCTTGCCGGTGCGGACGAGGATCGTGTCCTCGATATCGCCGGTCGCGCCGTGGCCGGTCGGCTGTGTCACCACCGTGCGGCCCGCGCGGCGGGCGTAGCGCACGACGCCGGCGATGTCGTCGGCGTCGGCGACCTCGACGACGGCGGCGACCGACTGCGTCACCGCCACGTTCCACGGCCGGGCCGCCTGGTCGAAGCCCTCGTCGCCCGGCAGGAACACCGTCCCGCGGACGGCGCCGCGCAGTTCGTCGATACCCATGGCCGAATCCTCATTTCTCTCGGTTGTCTACCGAGTCGACGACAGAGGACCGGCGACTGTGACATCCTCGCCAGTCCCGGTGAAACGCAGAAGGGCCGGTCCGCGAGGACCGGCCCTTCTGTTCGGGGTGACTGACGGGACTCGAACCCGCGACAGCCAGGATCACAACCTGGTGCTCTACCAACTGAACTACAGTCACCATCACCGGTTATTCACCGGCGCGGTAAATACTAGCTTGTCTCAGCCTCCAAGCCCTAATCCGCTGGTCGGGGGCTTGATCCGGTGACATCGATGGCCTCGGTGACGGCTTCGGCGACCGCCGCGATCTCCGTGGTGGAGGGTCCGGGCAGCGGCACGAACGCGGTGCGGCGGTAGTACTCGAGCTCGCGGATGGATTCCTTGATGTCGGCCAGGGCACGGTGCGCGAGGCCCTTTTCCGGCTGACCGAAGTAGATCCGCGGATACCAGCGGCGGCACAGCTCCTTGATCGAGCTCACGTCGACCATCCGGTAGTGCAGGTGCTCGTCGAGTTCGGGCATGTCGCGGGCGATGAAACCGCGGTCGGTGGCGATCGAGTTACCGCACAGCGGCACGGTGCGCGCGGTGGGCGCGTACTGGCGGATGTAGTCGAGCACTTCGGCCTGGGCCTGCTCGAGGGTCACGGTGGAACGCCGAACCTCTTCGGTGAGACCGGATTTCGCGTGCATATCGGCGACGACCGGTGGCATGCAGGCGAGTGCGGCGTCGTCGGCGTGGATGACGATGTCGACACCGTCACCGAGGATATTCAGGTCGCTGTCGGTCACGAGCGCGGCGATCTCGATCAGCTTGTCGCTGTCGAGACGGAGCCCCGTCATCTCGCAATCCATCCAGACCAAGAGTTTGTCGGACACCTGAGCCACCCTAACGGGCGATACAGTTTGCTTGGAATTCCCCGCAGACGTTTCGAGCATTTCTTGCGTACGGCAGTCATGACCAGACGGAGGACGCGCGAATGACCACCCCCCAGGAGAAAGCGGCAGCGGCACGCGAGGCGGCCGAGGAGGCCGCGCGGGTCGCCGCCGAAGCGGCCGCGGCAGCGGAGGCCGCCGAAAAGGAAGCCGCCGCCGCGGGCACCGGATCAGCTATCGCATCCGGCGAGGCCGGCGAGATCGCGGCGGGTTACGCGTTCGACGGACCGGCGCTCGAGCTCGGCACGGTGATGATCGACGGTGCGGCGGATCCCGCGGCGCGCGTGCGCATTCCGCTGCGGATGATGAACCGGCACGGACTCGTCGCCGGCGCCACCGGCACCGGCAAGACCAAGACTTTGCAGGGCATCGCCGAACAGCTGTCCCGCGCTGGCGTTCCCGTGGTGATGGCCGACGTGAAGGGCGACCTGTCGGGGCTGAGCGAACTGGGTGAGGACAACGAGAAGATCCGCGGCCGCGCCACCGAGACCGGCGCGAGCGGCTGGGCGCCGAGCGGTTTCCCCACCGAGTTCGTCTCGCTCGGCACCGGCGGCATCGGCGTGCCGATCCGGGCGACGATCACCTCGTTCGGCCCGATCCTGCTCAGCAAGGTGCTCGGCCTCAACGACACCCAGGAATCCACCCTCGGGCTGATCTTCCACTGGGCCGACCAGCGTGGCCTCGCACTGCTGGACCTGAAGGATCTGCGCGCGGTGATCACCCATCTCACCAGCCCCGAGGGCAAGGAAGATCTCAAGGGCATCGGCGGTGTCTCGGCGCAGACGGCGGGCGTGATCCTGCGCGCCCTGGTGAATCTGGAAGCCGAGGGCGGCGACACGTTCTTCGGCGAACCCGAACTCGACCCGGCCGATCTGCTGCGCACCGCGGGCGGGCAGGGCGTGATCACGCTGTTCGAGCTCGGCCAGCAGGCGGCGCGGCCGGTGCTGTTCTCCACCTTCCTGATGTGGGTACTCGCCGATCTGTTCCAGACGCTGCCCGAGGTCGGTGACGTCGACAAGCCGAAGCTGATCTTCATCTTCGACGAGGCACACCTGCTGTTCGCCGACGCGTCCAAGGCGTTCCTGCAGCAGGTCGAGCAGACGGTGAAGCTGATCCGGTCCAAGGGCGTCGGTGTGTTCTTCTGCACCCAGTTGCCCACCGACATCCCGAATCCGGTGCTGTCGCAGCTGGGCGCCCGGATCCAGCACGCTCTGCGCGCCTTCACCCCCGACGATCAGAAGGCGCTGGCGAAGACGGTGCGGACCTATCCGAAGTCGACGGTCTACGACCTGGAGGAGGCGCTGACCTCGCTGGGGACCGGTGAGGCGATCGTCACCGTGCTCTCGGAGAAGGGCGCGCCGACACCGGTCGCCTGGACCAAGATCGCGCCGCCGCGTTCGCTGATGGACACCATCGGCGACGACCGGATCAAGTCCAAGGCGCTGTCGAGCGCCCTGCAGGGCAAGTACGGGCAGAGCGTCGACCGGGAGTCGGCCTACGAGATGCTGCTGGCCAGTGTGGCCGCCGCCGCTCCGACGCCCGAGACGCCGCAGGCGCCGGGGCGCGCGCAGGCACCGCAGGAAGAGGACTCGGCGGCCGAGCGGATCATGAAAAACCCGGCGGTGAAGAGCTTCCTGCGCTCAGCAGCGAGCGCCGCCGGTCGCGAGATCAGTCGCAGTATCTTCGGCACCCGGCGGCGCTAGCGGAGTTCGGCTCAGCTGCTGCCGAACCAGCCCCAGGGGAACCAGTTGTTCCAGCCGTAGCCGCCGCCGTGGCCGCGGTCGCAGCGGTCGTAACCACGGCCGTACCAGTCGTTGTCACAGCGGTAGTTGCGGTCGCAGTTGTAGTCACAGCGGTGGCCGCGGTCGCAGCGGTCGTAGCCGTAGCCGCGGTTCCAGTCGTTGCACCGTCCGCGGTCGGTCTGTACCAGGTCTGGGACGGCGGCGGGCAGGGCGAGCGCTGGGGTCGCCATTGTCAGTGGGAAGGTGACGGCCGCACCAACCACTGCCATACTCATAAGTAGCCGGCGTACGCCGACCTCGCGTGTTCCGTAGATCTTCATGGCTGCCTTTTCCGGCGCGCTCGTCCTCGGCTCTGCGCGCCGTCTGTCGAGTTGGTTGATATTCCCCGACTTATCTGATAGTAGGCGCGCGACCGTGCCGCCACCAGACCGGTGGCGGCGGAAATACCGGCTTTATTCGGGGAGTTCGCGCCTCAGCAGATCGGTGGTCGTTTCCCGGCGCAGCAACTGTGTGGCGCGGCCGTCGGCGACGGCGACGATCGGCGGCCTGCCGACGGTGCGGTAGGTCGAGGCCAGCCCGTGGTGGTAGGCGCCGGTGCACGGCACGGCGAGTACTTCGCCAGGGCGCAGATCGGCGGGCAGGCGCACACCCGTGGCGATGAGCTGCCCGGATTCGCTGTGCCTGCCCGCGATGGACGCGGTCAGCTGCGCGCCGGTCGGGTGCCGGTTGACCACGACCGCACTGCCGTTCCCGCCGCCACAGCCGTCGACGATCACCCTGGTCCCACCGTCGGTGGTCTCGGTGACGGCCAGCACCCGGTACAGGGTGACACCGGCTCTGGCGACGATCGCCCGCCCGGGTTCCATGGTGAGCGCGGGGCGGGGGAAGCGGTGCCGCGCGCAGCCCGCGTCCAGCGCGTCGTCGAGGATGTCGGCGAGCTCGTGCAGATTGAGCTCGGCGTCACCGCTGCGGTAGGCCACCGCGTGCCCGCCGCCGATGTCGAGATGGGTGAGCAGCATGCCGTATTCGTTGTCGATCCAGGCCATCTCGCCGATCATCCTGCGGATCGCCTCGCCGTAGTGGTCGGGATTGTGGATCTGCGCGCCGAGATGGCAGTGCAGTCCGATGAGCTGCAGGTTCGGCTGGGTGGCGATCCTGGCGACGGCGGTCTCGAACGAATCGCCGCCGAGCGGGAAGCCGAACTGGGGGCTGCCGGGCACCTCGATGCCGGGCGCGACGCGCAACAGCACCTGCTGCGGTGTGGTCGCCAGCGCGGCGAGCAGGGTGATCTCGGTGAGCGAGCCGACCACGATGCGGCCGACGCCGCAGGCCACGGCGGACTGCAGTTCGTCGAAGGTCTTGCCGTTGCCGTGCAGCACGATCCGGCGCGGATCGATGCAGGCGGCCAGCGCCACCGACAGTTCGCCCGCCGACCCGACCTGCACGGACAGGCCCTCCTCGGCAACCCAGCGCGCCACCGCGCCGACCATCAACGCGGTGCCCGCGTAGACGATCTCGGCGTCGGGGAAGTACTTGCGGTAGGCGCGGCAGCGTTCGCGCACCTCGGCTTCGTCGACCACGTGGACCGGAGTTCCGAACTGGTCGGCGAGATCGGCGAGTGCCACCGCGCCGAGGGTGATCCGGCCGTCGGCGTCGTAGTGGGTGTCGGCCGGCCAGACCGCGGGGTCGAGCCGCGGCACGGTGGTCGCGCGCAACGACGGGAAGATGTCGAGCAACGTCACGGTGGTCTCCTGGGGACGCCCCCGCGCTCCGAACGGCGGGGCCGATTCCAGGACTACGCCGCCGGCGGGCCGCTGAACTCGCTGTTTACGGGTCCTTGACCACCTGGGCGATGTTCCTGACGGGTTGCTGACGTAGCAACCCGCCAGGCGAGTGTCAGTTGCCCAGCTTCTTGTAGAACGCGCCCGCGATCGGGGCGGTCATCGCGCGCGGGCCGTAGTTGCCCGCGACGCTCATGCCCTTGCTGATCAGGCCGGGCACGATGCGCATCTTGTTGCGGGCCAGCGCGTCGATGGAGACCTTGGCGGTGTACTCCGAGGAGACCCAGAGGAAGTCGGGGACCATCTTGTCGACGATCGACTCGTCCTCGGGCGCCGGGGTCTCGGTGCGCACCGGACCGGGCGCCAGCAGGGTGACATTGACGCCGCTGCCCTTGAGTTCGCCACGCAGCGACTCGGAGAAGGTGTTGGCGAACGCCTTCGACGCCGCGTAGGTGGCGTTGTTCGGGATCGGCATGTTGCCCGCGGCCGAGCCGCTGATCAGGATGCCGCCCGCCTTGCGCTCGATCATGCCGGGCAGCACGGCCAGGGTCAGGTCGTGCACGGCGGTGGCGTTGAGTTCCATCTGCGCCCGCTCGTAGGCGAAGTCCAGCTCGGCCACCGGTCCGAAGGTGGCGATGCCCGCGTTGTTGCACAGGATCGCGATATCGCGCACCGCGAGTTCGTCGACGAGGCTGGCCCGCTGCGTGCGGTCGGCGAGGTCGACCGCACGCACCTCGGCGGTGATGCCGTGCGCGAGCGTCAGCCGCTGGGCCAGTTCGGTGAGGATCTCACCGCGCCGGGCGACCAGGATCAGCGAGTAACCGCGCCCCGCCAGTTCGGCGGCCAGCGCGGTGCCGATGCCGGAGGACGCGCCGGTGACGACGGCACGATTGTCTGCAGTGGGGGAGGGCAAGCTCACACGGGGAGCTTAGGGGATCGGCGTCGACCGGGCGGTGGCCACGTCGGGCGGTCGGTGCGACGTGAGCGGGGCGGCTCGTCCGCGGTGGTCGCGAGATCCGGTCGCCGGGCCCATAGGCTGAGAGCTGTCATGACGACCGACGCACCAACCAGCCGGGCCGACCGGGAGACGCCGCTGCCGCCCACCACCGAGCCGCCGCGCACCTTCGGGTTCGCCGACCAGCCCGCCTTCTGGACCACGGCCTCTGGCATCGGCGGACCTCGACCGACCCGCGCGTGCCTGTCGTGACCGACCCGCCGGTGTTCGGGATGGGCGATGAGCCGACGGCCGCGCCCTCTTGGCCTTCGCCGACCGAGGACGAGATCGCCAGGGCTGTCGCCGCGACCTGGGGCGGACCCGAGCCCGCCGAGATCGAATGGCGCAGCGCGCGTCCGCTGTCCTCGACGGTGGGCGTGCGATTGAGCGACGGCGCGCGGGTCATCGTGAAGCGCCTGCCGCTGCGGCTGCGTGACCAGGTGGCGCTCGCCGAGGAACACCAGTTCATGGACCATCTGCGCAACGCGGGCATTCCGGTGCCCGAAGTGCGGTCCGCCGTTGGCAATTGGGCCACACCGGCTGATCGAGTGTCCGACGGCTTCGTCTACGAAGTGCACCGTGCGGGTCTGGGGGAGGACCGGTATCGTGCCGACTTCTCCTGGACGCCGTACCGCGACCCGGGTGACGCCACTGCGGCCGGGACGATGCTGGCCCGATTGCACCTGGCCGCAACAGGTTTCGAAGCGCCTGTCCGCCCCGCGCGTCCCCTGGTGGCCAGTCTGCACGGCGACAGCGTCGTAGGCGCCTTCGAATGGCACATCGCCCACCGACCTGCCGTCGCCCGGTTCCTCGCCGACCGCGAGTGGCGTGCCGAAATCCCTGATCTGCGCGTCGATCTCACCGCCGTCGCGCCGTTGTGGACGCACGGTGACTGGCACCCGACCAACCTGCTGTGGGAATCCGACGAGGTGACCTCGGTGTTCGACTTCGGCCTCGCCAACCGCACGACCGCTGTCTTCGACCTCGCCACCGCCATCGAACGCGCTGCGGTGGACTGGGTTTCGCTCCGTGACGGCGGATCGGCGCACGTCCGCGAGGACCAGGTGCGCGCCCTGATCCAGGGGTACCGATCGGTGCGCCCGCTCTCCGGCGCCGAACAAACCCTGCTGGCCGACCTGCTCCCACTCGTGCACATCGGCTACGAGCTCTCCGAGATCGACTACTTCCTGACCGTCGCCGCCGAGCCACGCAATGCCGAGATCGCTTACCAGGATTGGCTACTCGGCCACCTGTCCTGGTTCCGGACACCGGCCGGACATGAGCTGCGCGCCCTCGTTCGCGATGTGGCCGCCGAATAGTCGAGCGCGGCGCAGCCGTCGGTGTTGATCCGCGGTCCCGCCACCGCACGCAGGCGCCATCGAGCCCGGAACAGAACACCGCCCCGCGCACCGGATGCGAGTTCGGTGGGCGGGGCGGTGCGACGATCGTCCGTCGCGTCGGACGACCGGGTTCGGGGATTACAGGCGCGCCGCCAGGCGGGTGCCCTGGTCGATGGCCCGCTTCGCGTCGAGTTCGGCGGCCAGGTCGGCGCCGCCGATCAGATGCAGGTCGACGCCGGCCGCGCGCAGCGGCTCCTCGAGTTCGCGCACCGATTCCTGTCCGGCGCAGACGATCACATTGTCGACCTCGATGACACGCGGCTTCTCGTGCTTCTCACCGAAGCTGATGTGCAGGCCGGCGTCGTCGATGCGCTCGTAGTTCACGCCGCCGACCTGCTCGACGCCCTTGGCCTTGATCGCGGCGCGATGCACCCAGCCGGAGGTCTTGCCGAGGTCCTTGCCGAACGGGGTCGACTTGCGCTGCAGCAGCACCACGTCGCGGGCGGCGGGGGAGGGCTTGGGCTCCTTGAGCTGGCCGCGGGCCTGCTCGTCCTCGGAGTCCACGCCCCACTCTTCCTTCCACTCGTCGAGCTTGAGCGTGGGATGCCCCTCGACGGTGAGGTATTCGCTCACGTCGTAGCCGATGCCACCGGCGCCGATCACCGCGACCTTCTTGCCGACCGGCTTCTCCTCCTTCACCAGCTCGGCGTAGGACAGCACCATCGGATGGTCGATGCCGGGGATGTTGGGGATGCGCGGGCGAACACCGGTCGCCAGCACCACCGAGTCGTACTTGCCGGCGATCAATTCGTCCGCGTCGACGCGCTTTTCGAGGTGCAGGGTGACACCGGTCAGCTCGATCTTGCGGCGGAAGTAGCGGATCGACTCGTCGAACTCCTCCTTGCCGGGGATGCGGCGCGCGATGTCGAACTGGCCGCCGATCTTGTCGTCGGCCTCGAACAGGTCGACGTGATGGCCGCGCTCGGCGAGGCTGACCGCGGCCGAGAGCCCGGCCGGACCGGCACCGACCACCGCGAAGCGCTTGGCCCGGCGCGTCGGCAGCAGCTGCAGCGTGGTCTCGCTGCCCGCCCTCGGGTTGACCAGGCACGACACCTTCTTGTTGCCGAAGGCGTGATCGAGGCAGGCCTGGTTGCAGGCGATGCAGGTGTTGATCTCGTCGGTGCGGTCACCCTCGGCCTTGTTGGCCCATTCCGGGTCGGCCAGCAGTGGGCGGGCCAGCGAGATCAGCGCCGCGTCGCCGCGGGTGAGGATCTCCTCGGCGATCTCGGGCATGTTGATCCGGTTCGACGCGCACACCGGGATGGTCACCTTGCGGGCGATCTTGGCGGTGAACTCGACGAACGCCGCGCGCGGCACCGAGGTGACGATGGTGGGCACCCGCGCCTCGTGCCAGCCGATGTCGGTGTTGAGGATGTCGACGCCCGCGGCCTCCAATTCCTGGGCAAGGGCGATGATCTCCTCGAAGGTCTGTCCCTTCTCCACCAGTTCGGCCATCGACAGCCGGAACACGATGATGAAATCGGGGCCGACCTTGGCGCGAATGCGCTTGGCGATCTCGACGGGCAGCCTGCGCCGGTTCTCCGGCGTGCCACCCCACTTGTCGGTGCGCTTGTTCACCCGCGGCGCGAGGAACTGGTTGATGAAATAGCCCTCACCGCCCATGATCTCGCAGCCGTCGTAGCCGGCGAACTTGGCCAGCTCGGCACAGCGGGCGTAGTCGTCGATGGTGTTCTCGACACCCTTGCTCGACAGCGCGCGCGGCTTGAACGGGTTGATCGCCGACTTGATCGCCGAGGCCGAGACACTGGTCGGCATATAGGAATAGCGACCGGCGTGCAGGATCTGGATGGCGATCTTGCCGCCCTCGGCGTGCACCGCCTTGGTGATCCTGCGGTGGCGGTAGGCCTCGGTCCTGGTGGTCAGCTTGCCGCCGAACGGGAGCAGCCAGCCGGTGCGGTTGGGGGCGTAACCACCGGTGATGATCAGGCCGACACCGCCGCGGGCGCGCTCGGCGAAATAGGCCGCCAGCTTGTTGGTGTCCCAGGCGCGGTCTTCCAGACCGGTGTGCATGGAGCCCATGACCACCCGGTTGCGCAGGGTGGTGTGGCCGAGGTCGAGTGGCTCGAACAGGTGGGGGTAGGACGTCATGGGCGGTTGTCACCTTTTCGCGGTCGCAGGGCCTGCAGTACTTCGTCGCACCATTCGACATAGCCGGACTCCGCACGGATGCCCGCGCGGAGCACCAGATACTGGTGCAGAGCGGCGCCGGAGAGCTGGTCCGGTGCCGGGAAGAATTTCTTTTCGCTGAGCAGGTACTCGTCGAGTCGCTGCGCGTGCTGGGCGCGATGGCGGGTCACTTCGGCGCAGACGGCGTCGATGTCGCCGTACGCGGCGCCACGGATCTTCACGCCGAGCTCGTCGTGGGACGGGCTGGACTCGGTGGGTTCCGCGATCCAGCGGGCCAGTTCGGTATGGCCCTCCGGCGCGACCGAGTACACCTTCTTGTCGGGTTTTCCCTGCTGAGCCACCGATTCCACGGTCACCCAGCCGGAATCCTCCATACGCTTGAGTACCCGGTAGATCTGCTGGTGGGTGGCACTCCAGAAGTAGCCGATCGACTTGTCGAATCGGCGAGCGAGTTCATAGCCCGAGCCGGCCCGTTCGCTGAGCGAGACCAGCAGCGCGTGCTCCAGTGCCATGGGACGAGGGTATCCGGAACGCGCGGTACTATGCAACCAGGTTCATATGAATTGACGGCGTGCCGAAACGCCGATGTGTCCTGCCGGGAGCCGCGATCCCCTCTACGCTTCGGGCATGACCGAGGTGAACGCGTCCGAGACCGTCGGCGAGGCGGCCGGACGCGGGCAGGTGCTGGCGTGGGGGCTGTGGGATTGGGGGTCGTCGGCGTTCCAGGCCGTCACCCTGACCTTCGTGTTCTCGGTGTATCTCACCGACAAGGTCGGCGACGACCTGCCGGGCGATACTCCGGCCAGCGCCTGGCTGGGCTGGGCGCTGGCCGCCGCCGGCCTGGTCGTCGCCTTCACGGCGCCGGTCTGCGGGCAGTACTTCGACGCCGTCGGCTCCAGGAAACGGGCACTGGCGACCTTGACGGCGCTCACCGTCGGCGCGATGTCGCTGATGTTCTTCGTCCGCGACGACTATCACGACCTGTGGCTCGGCCTTGCCCTGCTGGCCTTCGGCTCGGCGGTGTTCGAGCTGGCCGGGGTGCCCTACAACGCCATGATGCGGCAGGTGTCGACACCGGCCACCGTCGGGAGGGTCTCCGGATTCGGCTGGGCGATGGGCTATTTCGGCGGCATCGTGCTGCTGCTGATCTGCTACGTGGGCTTCCTGGCCGGAGACGGCGATACCCGCGGCGTGTTCGGGATACCCACCGACCAAGGCCTCAATGTCCGGCTGGCCATCGTGCTCGCCGCGGTCTGGTTCACCGCGTTCGCGCTGCCGGTGCTGTTCGCGGTGCCCGAACTGCCGCGCACAACGGCCGATCCCGGCGCGGCGCGGGCCGGTCTCCTCGGCTCGTACCGCGTGCTGTGGCGTGATGTGAAGGAATTGTGGGCGCAGGACCGGCACACGGTGTGGTTCCTGCTGGCCAGCGCGGTGTTCCGCGACGGGCTGGCCGGGGTGTTCACCTTCGGCGCGGTGCTCGCGGTGCAGGTGTACGGCTTCGCCGACGCCGATGTGCTGCTGTTCGGCATCGCCGCCAATGTCGTGGCGGGTGCGGCGGCGATCACGGCGGGCCGCTTCGACGACCGGCTCGGGCCCAAGCGGGTGATCGTGGCGTCGCTGGTCGGGATGATCCTGTGCGGACTGGTGCTGCTGGTGGTGTCCGGCACGGTGATGTTCTGGATCTTCGGGCTCGCGCTCACCGTGTTCGTCGGGCCCGCGCAGGCCTCGGCGCGCTCGTTCCTGGCGCGCCTGGCGCCGCCGGGACGCGAGGGACAGATGTTCGGGCTGTACACCACGACCGGGCGGGCGGTGTCGTTCCTTGCGCCCGCGCTGTTCGGGGTGTTCGTCTCGATCTTCCACAGCGACCGGGCCGGGATCGCCGGGTTGCTCGTCGTCCTGCTCGCGGGGTTGCTCGTGCTGCTGCCGGTGCGCGCGCCCGCGACCGTCGCGGCCTAGTGGTACTTCACCAGGTACCCGCGCCCCGCATTGTGTGTACGCCCGTACTCTGAAATACCCGCTGTGCCGGATGTGCGGTGTGTTACACCATGGACCGCATGCGGCGACAGCAGTGGAAATACCTCTCAGTCAGCGGCTTTGGGAACCCAGCCGCCGATGCCGAGAGCGATCAGGCGCATCTGCATGACGGTGCGCGCGACCACCGCGGCCTCCTCGCGCGGCGAGGCCGCGACGTAGGCGGCGATGCCGTCGGTGACCGTGGTGACCAGTAGGTCGGCCGCGATCTCGAGCTCGGTCGTGCTCCAGTTGTCGAGTGCGCGCACCCGGGACAGATCGGCCACGATCTCGCGCACGATCAGCTGCATCTCCATCGCGATGGCCTGGCGCAGCGGGGCTGGCCCGCCGTGGCGTTCGCGGATGAGGAAACCGAACAGCGCGCGCTTGGCCCGGACCTGCTCGAACACGAAGCGCACGGTATCGGCCAGATGCGCGTCCGGCTTGCGCCTGACCTCGCGCAATGCCAGCCGCAGCGCCGTCACGCCCTCGTCGACCAGCGTGGCGCCGAGATCGTCGAGCGAGGCGAAATGGCGATAGAACGCCGTGGGCACGATGCCGGCCGAGCGGGCGATCTCCCGCAGGCTCAGCGCCGCGAATCCGCGGTCGGCGGCCAGCGTCAGGGTGCCTTCGAGGAGGGCCGCACGGGTGTGCGCCTTGCGCTCGTTGCGGGTTCCTGCCTGCTCAGTCACATCGGTGAGCATACATCCGTTCACCATAGTCGCTTCCCTGGATATGTTGCCCGCCTCACATCTTTGCCGGTTGACAGCGGGATGGGTCCATCCGGCACACTGGTGAGTGTACAGGCGTGCACTGAAATGTGAATCGCATGCCGAAGGACTTCCGCAGAGGGGCAAGACGCATGGTGGGACTGATCGACCTGGTGCAGACGTTGACGACGCCGCATCCGCTGGACCGGTACCTGGAGCTGGTCAGCCCCGCGCTCACCGCGCGGGAGCTGCGCGCCGAGGTCACCCATGTCTCGCACGCGGTGCCCGGCTCGGTGACGCTGACCCTGCGCGCGTCCCGGCAGTGGCGCGGCCACACCGCGGGCCAGTACGTGCAGATCGGCGTCTCGATCAACGGCGTCCGGCACACCCGCTGCTACTCGCCGATCGATCCGGAGAGCCGGGGCGACCGGTTCATCCAGCTGACGGTGAAGGCGCATCCGGGCGGGCTGGTGTCGAACTACCTGCACGACAACGCCAAGCCGGGCATGGTCGTCGACCTGGCGCCCGCCGCCGGCGTCTTCGCGCTACCAGGGCAGCGCCCGGACCGGGTGCTGCTGATCAGCGGTGGCAGCGGCATCACCCCGGTGCTGTCGATGGTGCGTACCCTCGACGCGGAGGGCTTCACCGGTGAAGTCACCTTCCTGCACTACGCGCGTCAGTCCGAGATGGTGCCGCACCGGGCCGAGCTGACCGCGATCGCCAACCGCCGCCCCAACTTCCGGGTGGAGTACCGGTACCCGGTCGAGCCGGGTGCCGTGGTGAACGGCGAAACCTCCACCGGCAGTGGGTTCTTCGACTACGACGAGCTCGAGCGGGTCGCCCCGTGGTTCGCCGAAGCGCAGACCTTCGTCTGCGGGCCGCCGCCGCTGATGCGGGCCGTGCGGACCATCTTCGAGGCCGAGGGTCTCGCGGATCGGGTGCACAGCGAGGAGTTCACCCTCACCACCGTCCCGGCCGACCCGGCCGAGGCCACCGGCACCATCACCTTCTCCGGCAGCGACGTCGCCGCCGACAACAGCGGAGCATCGCTGCTCGAACAGGCCGAATCGGCGGGCCTGACCCCGGAATACGGCTGCCGCATGGGGATCTGTTTCTCCTGCACCGCGACCAAGGTCTCCGGCTGCACCCGCAACCTGCGCACCGGCGAACTCGACGCCGACCCGGACAAGCAGATCCAGATCTGCGTGAACACCGCCGTCGGCGACGTCGACATCGCCCTCTAGACAACCGATCAACCAACCAAGGGGAGATACAGCTATGACGATCCTCACCGAAGGCAAAGACGGCCCGGTCATCCTGACCCCGGAGCAGGTCGAGGAGCTCGGCCAGGCGCTCGACGACCTGCGCGCCCGCGTCGAAGCCGATCTGGGCGAACGCGACCGCGACTACATCTACAAGATCATCAAGACCCAGCGTGGCTTCGAGATCGCCGGCCGCGGTCTGATGTACCTGGGCTTCCTGCCGCCGTTCTGGCTGGCCGGCGTGGCGGCGCTCGGTGTGTCGAAGATCCTCGACAACATGGAGATCGGCCACAACGTCATGCACGGTCAGTACGACTGGATGCGCGAGCGCGGCATCAACTCCCGCGAGTTCGACTGGGACACAGTCTGCCCGGCCGACCAGTGGAAGCACTCGCACAACTACATGCACCACACCTACACCAACGTCCACGACATGGACCGCGACATCGGTTACGGCATCCTGCGCATCGACGAGGGCCAGAAGTGGAACCCCTACTACCTGGGCAACCCGATCTACGCCTTCCTGCTGATGGTGCTGTTCGAGTGGGGCGTGATGGTGCACGACCTCGAGGCCGACAACATCATCAAGGGCAAGCGCAAGTGGTCCGACCTCAAGCCGCTGCTCAAGGGTCAGGGTAAGAAGGCGGGCAAGCAGGTCCTCAAGGACTACGTCGTCTTCCCCGCGCTGACCGGCCCGCTGTTCCTGCACACCTTGGCGGGCAACGCCGCCGCCAACCTGGTGCGCAACCTGTGGACCTTCTCGATCATTTTCTGCGGCCACTTCCCGGCTGGTGTACAGACGTTCACCAAGGAGGAGACCGAGGTCGAGACCCGCGGTGAGTGGTACGTCCGGCAGATGCTCGGCTCGGCCAATATCAAGGGCTCCAAGCTGTTCCACATCATGTCGGGCAACCTGTCGCACCAGATCGAGCACCACCTGTTCCCGGATATCCCGGCCAACCGGTACCCGGAGATGGCGCCCGAGGTGAAGGCGCTGGCCGAGAAGTACGGCCTGCCCTACAACACCGGCCGTTTCGCCAAGCAGATCGGCTCGGTCTGGGCCAAGATCTTCCTGCTGTCGGTGCCGGATCGCTTCGTCAAGAGGGCGCCGACGCCCGGTGTTATCGTTGTGCGTAATCGGAAGGCAACCGAAGTGGGCGTGTAAATGATCGGGAAATTCGAAAGCAATAAAGATCTTGTCCAGGAATTGACGTCCTCCGGTGCCCGGCATGTCGGCAATATTGCGACATTGATCACCGGCGTGGTGGCCGAGGTCGCGCGGGAGATCGGCGAGTTCGTCACCGACGCGATCGAGATGAACGAGGCCGCCGCGGCCGCCCGCCGTGATGCCGAGCAGCAGCTCGACGACGAGCGTGCCGCCGACGCGTTCGTCGAGGCCGAGACCGAGGACGTCCCGGTCGGCGAGGACGCCGGTATCGACACCGTGTTCGTCGAGGCCGAGGTCACCGACAAGAACTGAGCGTCACCACACCGGCAACCGCCTGCGGTGCTCGGTGACATCGGTGATCAGATCCCGGTAGCCGTCGGTCAATTCGGCCAGCCGGGACCAATGCAGATGGATCCGGGCCTCCCACTGCCGCGGTGTCGTCGGCTCGATCGGATCGCCGCCCAGCGCCTGCTGGGCGGCGATCCATTTCGCTGCCATCCGGTCGATCACCGCGCCGAGGGTCTCGGTGTGCAGGGAAGCGCCTTCCCGGTGCGCCACATTGGCGGCGACCCAGTCGTCGATGCGGGTGATGAGGGCGGCGCGATCGTGGTCGATGTCGTCGATGAGCCTGCCGCAGGCCGCGACCCGGCTGCTCGGCGCCTCCGGTGCGCGCGCCGCCGCGATCGCCGAGCGCCTGCGCTCATGGCAGCGGGCCAGCCTGCCTGCCGCGTCGAGTACCCGGTGCCGCAGCGGGTCGGGATCACTGGATTCCAGAAAAGCCCGCAACAGCGCCGAGGGTGGCGGGAGTTGCGCGGCATCCACACGATGGCCGGGATTGATCGGCATGGTGCACGCCCCTGAACACGCTGAATTCGAGCTTGGATACGCCAGAGCCGGGGAGGATTCGGGGGAGGTCCACTCCCCGGCGCCGGCGTAGCCCCGCCCGGGCGTCGACGAATATCCGCGACGCTGCGGTGAGGAAGACGGCCCGGGGAAAAATCGGGACCCTCTCAGGAAAGCGCGATTCGGCGCGGCCGCGCAATAGTATGGTGTACGAATTCCGGGGTCGGCGAGAATTGTTATCGACCGTTACAACGGGGTCACCACGAGACGTCCCCCGTGTTACCCATCGGCGCATTTCCGGCAATCGGATCACCGCGGCCCGCCGCGGACGCTACCGCATGCACTAACCTCGACAAATGTGCCCGCCTATGTGTCCTCACCCGAGCTGACCTTCGGGTTCCTGTTCGCCCTGGAAGACCCGCAGCGAATCGCCGACGTCGTCGGCGACCTCATGGAGCGCCGCGCGGTCTCGGTGTTCCGGATCGCGCGGCTGTCCGACGACGACGGCCCGCCCGAGCGCTACGTCGTGAACTGGGCTGCCATCCCGCAGATCTCGATCACCACCAGCGCACCGGAGGATTCCGACCTCCAGGCGCAGCGGATCATGCTGGTCAACGCCTTCCTCGGCGAGAGCGGCGAGATCAGCCTGTACTCCGGAAACCCGAACGCGCCGAGCTGAATCAGCGCGCCGATTCGTAGATCCGGCGCACCACGTCCTCGATGCCGGGTTCCTCGATCGACAGGTCGCGCACCTGCGCCCGATCCGACACCGATGCCAGCAGCGCCGCCGCCGTGGTGTGCTCGGCATCGAACGCCAGGCGCTGACGCATGCCGCCCGCCTCGCTGGACAGCAGTTGCGCGCCGCACGGCAGATCGTCGAGATCCGGTGTCGGTGCGGCCAGATCCACCACGAGTACCCGGCGGGCGCCGACGGTGGCGCCGAGTCCGGTCAGTGAACCGTCGTACACCAGTCTGCCGTGATCGACGACGAGGACCCGATCGCAGAGTCGCTCGATATCGCCCATGTCGTGGGTGGTGAGCAGCAGTGTCGTCCCGCGTTCGATCCGCTCGGCCCGCAGGAATTCGCGCAGCCGCTGCTTGGACAGCACGTCGAGGCCGATCGTCGGCTCGTCCAGGATCACCAGTTCCGGCGAATGCAGCAGCGCGGCAGCCACTTCGGCGCGCATCCGCTGACCGAGCGAGAGCTGGCGCACCGGGGTGTCGAGGGTATCGGCCATCTCGAGCTGTTCGACCAGCTCGTGCGTGCGCTTGTCGGCGATGTCGGGATCGAGGCGGTGGATCGCCGCCAGGATCGAAAACGATTCGTGCAGCGGCAGATCCCACCACAGCTGGGAGCGCTGCCCGAACACGACGCCGATCCGCGAGGCCAGTTCCTTGCGCTGGCGCACCGGTTCCAGGCCGCAGGTGCGGACGGTGCCGGTGGTCGGCACCAGGATGCCGGTGAGCATCTTGATCGTCGTCGACTTGCCTGCGCCGTTGGCGCCGATATAGCCGACCGCCGACCCACGTTCGATCCGGAAACTCATCCGGTCGACGGCGGTGATCGTGTCCCGGTGTCTGCGCCAGCGGCTGCCGTTCTTGCGGTAGACCGTGAACTGCCGGGTGAGGTCGCCGATGTCGATGATCGGCTCCGACGTGTTGTTCTCGTCCATCGTTATCCCCCTCCTCCCTGATAGTGCCTCGTCCCTATCCGCCATGCTGCGAATGCCAGCAACCACACCCACGCCGCCGCGACCGGTGTCAGCCAGGCCGACCACGCGGGCAACAGCGGCGGTCCGGGGAGACCGAGCAGCGCTATCGTCGGCACGTAGGCGGTGAACGCGACGGGAATCGCGAACCCGAACAACAGCTTCAGCGGCGCGGGGAACACCGAGGCAGGCTGCATCGCGGCGAACGACCCGCCGTAGGTGAAGCTGTTGGTGAGCTCGGCACCGTCGATAAGGAAGAACTGTAGTCCTGCCGCGCATACGAAAAGGCCACAGAACAGCGCGATTCCACTCAGCAGGGTGATCACGATCAAGGTAACCGGTGCGATGCCCCAGTCGATTTCGTTGCGCCACAACCCGACGGCGAGCACGATCACCGCGACGGCGGCGCGTGCGAGCCTGCGCAACGAGATGTCGCTGGTGATCAGCTGAAGCAGCAGCGGTTGCGGGCGCAGATGGTAGGCGTCGAGTGTGCCCATCCTGATCATCGCCGGCAGCGAGTCGAGGTGCCCGACCAGCACCTGGGCCAGCGCGAACGAGGTGTTGGACAGCCCGAACAGCAACAGAGCGGCATTGGTGTCGAGGCCGCCGAGCGTGCCCACATTGTGGAAGATCACCCACACCTCGGCGAACTCGACCAGGCCGATGAGGAAGGCGCTGAACACCTCGGTGGCGAACGAGAGCCGGTACACCTGCTGTGCTTTCACACGCGAACGCAATACTGCGAGATAGGGGGTGAACCAGGTCCCGGACACGATGCGCGCGGAATCCGGTTCAGCCACCCTGTACCTCCAGCCTGCGTTGTCCCGCTCGCAGCAGCGCTCTGCCGAGCAGTCCGATCAGCAGGACCCAGAAGCCTTGCGCCGCAACGGTGATCACGGCATCCATCCCCGCTACCCGCCCTGACAGCGTATCGATCGGGGCTTGCAGGATGGAGGGAAACGGGGTTGTCATGGCGACGGTCCGCAGCACGTCGGGAAACATGTGCACCGGGACGAAAAGGCCTGCGAGGAAGGTGCCGACGATCTGGTACAGCACCCGGATCCCGCGTATCTCCACCACCCAGAACCCGATCAGCGCCACCGCGAACAGGCACAGGAACGACAGCGCCACCGCCAGCAGCACGCTGATCAGCCCGAGCAGGTAGGCCACCGGCGTCGTCGGCATCGACAGGCCGAAGGTGGCAGCGCCGATGACGATGCTCGGCACGCCGCGCGGCAGGAAGGTGCAGGCGGCCCTGCCCATGTCGGTGGCGAGGTAGCCGAGCTGGACGTCGACCGGGCGCAGGAAATCGATGGCGACGTCACCGGTCTTGATCCGCTCGACCAGGTCGATCGGCGGCCCCATGAACTGCGTCGCGCCGAGCAGCGCCTGCGACAGCCACACGTAGGCGCCGATGGTTCCCTCGTCGTAGCCGCCGAAATCGCCGGCCGCGCGCACCGCGGCCACCATCACTGCCGCGCGGACGAAACCGAACACACAGTTGGTGAACAGCCCGGCGAACATCGCCAGCTTGTACTGCGCCTGCCGTTTGAACCCTGCCCGCGCGAGCTTCCAGTACACCCCGGCAGCGCTCGGCCTGCGACGACGGAACGGGCAGTGACGCACCGCGATGGCTAGTCGGCCGTCCCCCTCCGCATCGCCCCGCACAATCAGTCAACTCTAGGCGGCCCCATCGTGATCCGGACGAAAACGGCACGATCGCGACTGCTCAGCGCAGTGGCACCCCGACGTCGCTGCCGCCCTCCGGCGTGATCCGCGTATTCACCTTCACCAGGGCGGGCGCGGGGACGAAACCACCGGCGAACAGGGCCTCACCCTGGCGGAACCAGGGGGAGCGGCCGAGCAGGGCCGACGGCGCGTAGCCGAAGTAGGTGCCGAGTTCGGCGAGGTCGACGGGCGAGGTCATCTTCATCAGGGCGAGGTTGTCGCACTGGGAGATGATGCCGGGGTGCACCTTCGACGGCCGCTGTGTCGAGAGCAGCAGCCAGAGACCGTATTTGCGGCCCTCGGCGGCGATCTGGATCAACCGCTCCCGCACCGCGACGGCGATCGGCGAATCCAGCCGGGGCGAGGCCAGATTGTGCGCCTCGTCGATGACGAGCAGGACGGGACGCCGTTCCTCGCGCCGCGCCCACAGGTCGTCGAGCAGGGCCAGCGCGACGACGAGTTGCTGTGCGGCCGTGGAGAATCCGCCCAGATCCAGAACGGTGGCATCGGGTCGCTCGTCGACGACCTCGGTCACCGCCCGATCCTGGCGCGCCCACACCTCCCAGTCGAGCAGGCCCAGGTTCTCGATCCGCATGGCCAGCCGCCGCTGTGCCGCGGACCCCGAGCCTCGCAGATCGGGCAGGGCGTCGTCGAGTTCGGCGGCGGCGAGCTGGTCGGCGAGATGGAGCAGCTCGTTGAACTCCTCCCGGTCGGCGATCGGATCGACCTGCAGGATCGCGGCTTTGGAGGTCAGCGGCAGCGCGGTGAACCTGGCCCGCAACGGCTGCTCGGAGTGTGGGCGCAGCACCCGGATGTCGCGGGCGCGCAGCGCGGCGGCGGTGGGGCCACTCGCGTCCGTGGCGGTCTCGCCGAGCCGGACGAAATCGGAATTGGGGTCGAAGATCACCACGGGCAGCGCGGTGTGCGCGATCACCTGCTCGAGCACGACACCGAGCGCGTAGGTCTTGCCGGAACCGCTCTGACCACACCAGAAGGTGTGCCGATTGAACCGCTTGGGCAGCAGCCGGGCCGGTCCGCCGGGCGGAGTGAGATTCACCCCGACGTCGAGCAGGGCGCCGGTCGTCTCGTGCAGGGTTTGGACGGTTTCCGCGTCGACCATCTCGACGGCGCCGTCGGTGAACGGATAGCCGACCCGCACGTCGATGCCGTTATCGCCCAGCTCGCCGATCAACCGGCCGCGCAGGCGGACCGGTGAGGTCTCCGACCGTTCCTCGACGAGGACGAGCTGACGGCGATCGGCCGCGACGATCACGGCCAGGGAACCGGCGACGAGCGCACTGCCGGTGGCATCGGTGACTACGAACGAGCGGCCGTCGTCGGACCGCGCACTGGGCTGGCTATTGGTCGGCACCCAGCGATCTTCTCACCTGACCCCGGTATCGGGGCCTGATAGCTATGCGACAGCTACCGGAATGTCGTCAGTGCTCCGGGAATCCGGTGGCGAACAGGATCGCAATGATCACGGAGCTGACCACGGAAATGGCGAGAATAGTCCACATGAGGGGAAGGGTACCCGTACCCGGGCGTGTCGCCGTCATCGCACTGCTGTGCTGGAACGTCGCCGCAGGTCACGGTAGTTTCGGCGGTCAGAGCTCGGCGCGCTGCGCTGAGTACCTCGCGGCCCTGGTTCGTCGGGGCATTGGCACCGCCGCGTCGTCGGCGGACACTGGAGGAATGGTTGACAGGGAGCAACGCACACCCTTCTACGGTGTGGTGCTGATTATCGCGGCGCTCGGTGCGTCGATGGCGGTCAGTTTCTACGGGCCGACCTGGTTCCGCGTCACGGTCTACATCCTCACGGTGATGGTCGTCCTGGTCGGCGGCGTCATGACGTTCCGGGACTACTCGCACTGAGGTAACGAATACGCAGGCCACGTCGCCCCGGCAATCCAGGGGCGACGAGTACCTATGCGGGCCACCTCCATACCGACGGGCTCGATCAGCCGATCGGTGGTGCGAGGTATTCCAGCGCATAACCATCGCCGGAGGGGGTTACGCGGGCGATGCCGGGTGAGTCGAGGTGGGCGCCGGCTACGAAGTGGTCCGGTTGGGTCAGCTGTTCGAGCAGCGCCGCTCGCGCGGCCCGGGCCTGGGACTGGTCGCCGTCGAACTCCCAGGACACGTTCGGCTGATCGAATTGGAGCGTGGGAACGTGAACGGTGTCGCCCCAGACAAGAAGGTGGTCGGTGCCGCTCCTGACGTCGTAGACGGTGTGACCAGGTGTGTGGCCCGGTGTCGGGATCGCGGTGACCCAGTCATTGATCGCGACCTTCTCCGACACGGATACGACCCGGTCGCGGATCGGCTCGAGCCGCCCTGTGAACACCGAGGTATCGCCCGCGCCGATCCACACGCGCTCGAGTTTGGTGAACGCCTCTGAACCGTCCGGCGCGATCAGGCCGCTCACGTGGTCTTCATGGTTGTGGGTGATGGCCACATCGGTGATATGCGCGCGGTCGATTCCCGCTTCGTCGAGTGCGTCGTAGATCAATCCCATGGTGGGGTCGTGCCAGACGTTGGACGCGCCGGTGTCGATCAGAACCGACCGCGTGCCGTCGCTGACGAAGAAGGCGTTGACCGACAGCCGCAAGTTGTCGCCGGCCAGCGGCACGGCGGCCGGCAGCGCGGGGAGCGGGCGCCCGTCCTCGTCGCGGAGCCGTGTCGGTGGCATGTCGATGTACCCGTCTCGCAACGAGATCACCTGCAGACCGCCGAATTCGAACGTGGCATGGTGCCGGCCACTCGAGATCAAACGCATGGAACCTCCATCGTGTTGGGCGCGTATTGCGCCTCTCCGATGGAAGACTAAATCTTCTTTAGGAGAAAGTCTACACTGCAGCGAGGTATCCATCGATCGAGGAGCACGGTGGTCGAGCAAGACGGAAACGTGGCCGAACCACAGCACCGTGATGACCTGGCAGGCGCGTTCGGCCGCAACGTACGGCGACGCCGCGAGGAGGCGGGCCTGACGCTGGAACAGCTGTCCACGCAGTCGTCGGTCAGCCGGGCGATGCTGTCCAAGGTCGAACGCGGTGAGAAGAGCCCGACGATCGGCGTCGCGTCCAGGATCGCCCACGCGCTCGACGCGTCGCTCTCGGACCTGATCGGTGGAGCGGCTGCTGCTGCGTCCGGTGTGGCCGTTGTCCTGCGCAAGAACGATCGCCCCGTTTTCCGTGACCCGGAAACTGGCTTCGAACGGCACATGGTGTCGGCGGCCCCGGGCGCGGGAGGCGGCGAGATGGTTGTCCACTACCTTCCCGCACAGGTCTCTACCGGGCTGCTGCCCGCGTATCCGCCGGGTACGGAGAAGCAACTCGTGGTGCTCGAGGGCACCCTCACCGTCGCGATCGGCGGGATCAGCGAGATCCTGAATGCAGGCGACTCTCTGTTCTTCCAGGCCGACGCGGACCACGGCTTCGCCAACCGAACGGACGCTCCCTGCGAATACATCATGGTCATCTCGCGCAGAACCTGAACGGCCGCAGCTTGCGGGCTCGGGTGCGGTTCAACCCTCCGTGGGGCTATGTGAGGATTTCGACGAGCTGGTCTGTGACTTGGATCACTCAGTCGGAGTTGTGATGTTGGAGTCCCCAGAGCGCAGAAGAGGTCCAGGCCGCGTGAAAGCCCTCGTTCGGTATCGAGTTGCTCGCCGGCCACAACCGGTGCCCGTGCACGCGACCGACCTGCAATGCGGCGCAATCAAGGCCGACGGCCAGCGCTGCGCGATCTCGACCGGCGGCCGCGGCCCGCGCGCGGCACCACAGCTGAGTCCCTATCTGGTGGAGCGAAATGCTGCGGAGCATGTGCGTCCCCGGCAGGAATCGAACCTGCGACCTAGGGATTAGAAGTTCCTGACCCGCGAACACTGTGCTGAGCTGGACCAATGCAGGTCGCGGGCGAGCGAAATCGTAAAATCCCTAGCTGGTGAAAACGAGGGTTCGGGGTGGCGAAAACACTCGAACCTGCCCCCAAGCGCGGCTCACTCCGCGGTGGCTGGACTTCCGGACGTGTCGCCTCGACTGCACAAACTCGTTGGTCAGCGGTAAGGGGTCGATTAGCGGAGCTTGGGACCTTTTTTGACATGCCGATAGAGGCAGTCGAAGAAGGGAACCCCATGACCAAGTTAAGAATCAAGACAGTTCGGCGCGCGGCCTGTGCCACCGGTATCGCCGCGGTCCTTACTGCGTCCGGCATCGGCAACGCATTCGCCCAGCCGATCCAACCCTCGACCGGTGCCGCCGCAGAATTTATCAATCGCAACGGCGCAACAACGTCAGTCCAGCCCGACTCCGTTCGGTACTGCAGCATTGCAGGCTTGTCGATTCCGTTGTTCAGCGGCCAGGAGCTGCTGCTCGAAAAGGTGCAGAGCATCGATGTTCTCGGCTCCGACGACAAGTTCGTCGAGAATGGCGTGGCGTCACTCAAGATCACTCTGGTGAACGGAACATCGTTCCAGGACAGCATGCCTTCGAACTGTGATCTGTTCGGGCAGAACGACATCGGACGATTCAGTATTTTCCCTCAGGATCTGCAACGGCTCGAGTTCAATCGCGCGGTGATCACGGCTCCAGCACCGATTCCGAGGCCCGTCCCGGTGCCCGCGCCCGCGCCGCAGCCGGCGCCGCAGCCCGCGCCGCAGCCCGCACCGCAGCCCGCGCCGCAGCCCGCGCCGCAGCCGGCACCGGGTACGCCGGATAAGCCGGGCACGGATACGCCGGACAAGGGAACACCGGGCAACGGCACCGGCACCGGCAAATAGGGGGAACGCCGCACCGGGGCGATCCAAAGCCGGACCGGAAGCCCGGTCCGGCTCGTGCGCCAAACCCTGGGCCCGCACCGGCGCCCGGCGGAAACGGTAGGGCCAACACAATTGGCCCTGGGCGGCTGAGGCGGCAACGCACTCAATTCGGGTGATCGCGGAGCGTTGTTCTAGATAATTCGAGCAACAGCGTATGGCCGCGCTCAATTCGAAATACTGGAGCGAGACCAGTCGATAGAGGCCTTCGCTCCCGCGTAGTAGTGGTGAAGGCCGCTTCGAGTGCTTGGTCGATCGGCCCGTTCGTGTGGAGTAGTGTCTCGATCGTGGACGTGCGCGTGCTCGGCCCGGTGCAGCTGCTAGTCAACAACCGATCGTTACCGATCGGGGGGCGTAAGTCGCGCGCGGTCCTTGCGGCACTGGTCGTGCACCGACGCCGGGTGTTCTCGTCGACTGCTTTGGCCGATGCCGTGTGGGACGGGAACCCACCGACGACGTACGGGGCGAGCCTGCAGGTTTCGGTATCGAATCTTCGCAAGGCGCTGCGGGCGGAAAAGATCGAGGCCGAGCGGATTCTGCGGACCGTTGCTCCGGGGTATCTGCTCGACATCACCGAGGAGCAGTGCGATGTCGGGCGGTTCGAGATGGCGCGGGCTGCGGCCGCCCGCGCGACCAGTCCGGCCGCCGCGGCGGGCCTCTACCGGTCGGCGCTCAGCGAGTGGAAGGGCGAAGCCCTGGCGGATCTGCGCGGCTTGTCCTTCGCCGACGAGTTCGCGACCGCCCTCGACGAGGACCGGTGGCAGGCTGCGTCGGCGCGGATCGAGGCCGACATCGGCTGCGGTAAAGCATCGGCTGTTATCGGCGAGCTGCGGTCGCTCATCAACGAGCAGCCGCTACGCGAGCCGCTGTGGGGTCAGCTGATCACCGCGTTGTACCTGTCAGGGCGGCAGACCGACGCGCTTGAGGAGTGTCGCAAGGTACGGGCCATTCTCTCCGAGCAACTCGGCATCGATCCGAGCCCGGAGCTGACTCAGCTCGAACAACAGGTGCTGCGCCAGGAGACGATCGGACAGGGTAGAGAACGCGAAAAGGACGCTCTCGAGATGGCTACGACGAAGGCCGAGTTTCCCGCAAAGATGAAGCGCTGCCGGCTGCGCCTATACGACGGTCGGGTTCTGGATGTGCCACTTGCCGGCATCCGGATCGGCCGCATGTCGGACAACGACCTGTTGCTCAACGACCCGAAGGTGAGCCGCTACCACGCCGAGATTGCACCCAGTCCCAACGGACTGGTGCTGCGGGATCTGGAATCGACCAACGGCGTTTTTCTCAACGGACTGCGGGTGAACCGTGATGAGGTGCTGCGGGTAGGGACCGAGATTCGCATTGGCTCGACGAGCATGACGTGTGAGGTGAGTACTGGATAGCGCAACGTTCCTGCCGAGGGAGTGCGGAGGAGCCGGCGCAGGTATCAGCGGGCAGGTCGCGGCTGATTTGCTAGACCACCCGCTCGAGCGCGCGCAGGTCTGCATCGAGCTTCCTGTACAGCCAATAAACGGCGATGAACGCGAGCCCGGAGGCCGCACAGAACCCCAGGACCGAATCGCGCACGTCCGCAAGCTCCTCGGGTTCGAGAAAGCTGAATCCGGTCAGCACCCCGATCAGCGGCACCGACGCCGTCACCGCGAGATAGACCGTGGTTCTCCGGCGCAGCCAGCGCAGGTCGGCGGAGTCGCGCTCGGTCGTGCGTCCGTGGCGCAGGTAGCTGGGATA
Organism: Nocardia sp. NPDC055029; assembly: GCF_053608525.1. Classification (NCBI taxonomy): domain Bacteria; kingdom Bacillati; phylum Actinomycetota; class Actinomycetes; order Mycobacteriales; family Nocardiaceae; genus Nocardia; species Nocardia sp. NPDC055029. The sequence continues at coordinate 19,359 of NZ_JBSGVQ010000044.1, read as the reverse complement.
GACGCAACGGACGAGGTAGAACGTGGAAAGGAAGAAGGTGTAGGCGACCGAGCTGGCGCCCGTCATCAGACCAGTCGTTGCCGCATGGACCATCAGCCGCGCCGGGAGGTCGGTTGGCCGAATAAGCAGCACCATCCCTATCACGGTTCCGAAGACCGCGAACAGAAGGGTGTTCATCGCACACAGCTCGCCCCAGAACAGTGTTCGCGACCGCACCCGCGCGAGCCTTGCCTCGCCGTAGCGTCTGCCCTTGCGCAAGCCGCGAAGAACCGCAAGCTGATCACGCGATATGTAGACGTAGACGAGGACGGCCAGCGGCAAGGCGCAGAGGTCGTAAATGATGGTGCTCTTGCGCATCTGCGAAGCGGCGGCATCGGGCAGGCGTGCGGCGATCAGTTCCTGGAGGTACACGCCCATATAGACCCCCGCTAGGCCGACGCCGACCAGCGCGGACAGCCACAGGACGAGGACCAGAATGGTGTTCTCTGAGAAGTCGATGGCGTCGACTTTGAGCGGAGCGATTTCGCCGATGCGTGGACCGGTGTCAGCGAGGAGCCGGATTATGGCGGCGTCGCGACGATCCTCGAACTCGGTTCCATCGCAGGCGGTCAGCAGCTTCTTCAGAGCATCGATGGCGGGTACTGGCACCGGCTTGTCTGGGACGGTAGGTGGGCTCATCCGTGTGAACGGGTTTGGCGTCGAGCAGCTCCTCGCGGAGGAGATACTTGCAGAGCTGCTGCAGGCTGCGATACTTCCGATGCGCGAACTCGGGTGTAACTGGCTTGCCGGTCCGCTGGTTAGGCCGGTTGAGGGTGTGCTCTGTGTAGCCACCGATCGCTTCTTTGGTCAGCGACGCGGTGTTTGTCGGCAGGCCCTGTGCCACGAGGTACTTGCGGAAGTACTGGATGTCGCGGCTGTAGGTGTCGATGGTGCCCTTGGACCTGTTTGTCTGCCGGAGCTCGCCGACAAAGTCCTCCAACAGCTCTTCGAGATCGTCGAAATCCTGGGCCATTCGCCCAGTCCTACGAAAGTTCCTATCTGGTGGAGCATTGTGCTGCGAGCTTTGTGCGGCCCTGACCTGATGTTCTCACAGGTCAGGGCCGCTTTGCGCCCCCGGCAGGAATCGAACCTGCGACCTAGGGATTAGAAGGCCCTTGCTCTATCCAACTGAGCTACGGAGGCAGTGGCATCCACCTTGGCCGAACTCGGCCCCGGTGTCCAGCGCGAAAAGTATAGCGACCGACCAGATCGAGATCCGTGGTCGGGAGCGACGCCCCATCGGGGCGGCTCCGGGCATGCCGAACTACCCTCGTTGTCATGTCGTTATCGCAGGACCCCGCCGCCGGACTCGCCGAGGACGGCGCGCCACCGGTGGAAGCGGGTCGGGCGGCGCCGACAGGGAACGCCATGTCCTTCCGGGTGCTCAGTGTCGTCGCGGGTGCGATGGCCGCCTTCGTCGCGGCCGTCGTGGTCGGATTGTCCGCGGCGCAAGCGTTGAGCCTGCTGGGTATACCCGATCCGGGGCCGTTGACAACATATGGCTTGCCCGCGCTGCGTGCGGTGGCCGATCTGGCCGCCGCGGTGACCGTCGGCTCGCTGCTGTTCGCCGCGTTCCTGCTGCCCCCGCGCGACAGCGGACTGCTCGAGGCGGGCGGCTACCGCGCGGTGCGCCGGGCCTCGGACGCCGCGCTGGTCTGGGCCGCGTGTGCGGCGCTGCTCGTGCCGCTGACGGTGTCGGACACGACCGGTCAGCCGGTCGGTGACATCTGGCGGCCGGAGGTGCTGTGGCCGGTGATCGCGCAGGTCGAGGTGGCGGGCGCCTGGCGGACGACGACACTGTTCGCGTTGATCGTCGCCATCGGCTGCCGGTTGGCGCTGCGCTGGGGCTGGACGCCCCTGCTGCTGGCAGGCTCGCTGATCACCATGATGCCGCTGGCGCTGACCGGGCATTCGTCCTCGGGTGGCGCCCACGATGTGGCGACCAATTCGCTGATCCTGCACATGGTGTCGGCGTCGGTGTGGGTCGGCGGCCTGGTCGCGGTGCTGGCCTACGCCCTGCGAGGCGGTCCCGGCATCGATGTGGCGGCGCGGCGGTTCTCGCTCGCCGCGACCATCTCCTTCGTCGTCATCGGCCTCAGCGGCGTGATCAACGCCTGGGTGCGGCTGCCCGCATCGGACCTGTTCAGCACCACCTACGGCAAGCTGGTGCTCGCCAAGGCGGCGGCGCTGCTGGTCCTCGGCGTGATCGGCTATCTGCAGCGCAGGGCCGCGCTGCCCGCCCTGACCGCCGACCCGGGTGATCGCAGGGCGCTGATCCGGTTCGCCGGGGTGGAGATGCTGATCTTCGCTGCCACCATCGGTCTGGCTGTCGGCCTCGGCCGCACCCCGCCACCGCCGCCCACGTCGATTCCGACGCCGGTCGAAGTGGAACTCGGCTACACCCTCGCCGGGCCGCCGACCGTGAGCAGGCTGCTGTTCGACTGGCGGTTCGACCTGATCTTCGGAACCCTGGCCATCGTGCTGGCCGCGCTGTACCTGCTCGGGGTCTACCGCCTGCGCAAGCGCGGGGACGCCTGGCCGGTCGGGCGGACCATCGCCTGGTGCAGCGGCTGCCTGGTGCTGCTGCTGGCCACGTCCTCGGGTGTCGGCCGCTACGCGCCTGCGATGTTCAGCGTGCACATGGGTGCGCACATGGCGCTGTCGATGCTGGCACCGATTCTGCTGGCACTCGGCGGCGCGGTGACGCTCGCGCTGCGGGCGCTGCCGCCCGCCGGACGCGAGGGCGTGCCCGGTCCGCGCGAGTGGATTCTGGCCGCGGTGCACAACCCGGTCTCGCGGTTCCTGACCCAGCCGGTCGTCGCCTCGATCATCTTCGTCGCCGGGTTCTACGCGCTGTACCTGGGCGGGATCTTCGACGCCTCGGTCGACTCGCACGCCGCGCACCTGATGATGAACGCGCACTTCCTGCTCAGCGGCTACCTGTTCTACTGGGTGGTGATCGGCATCGATCCCAAGCCGCGCGAGGTGGCGCCGCTGACCAAGCTGGGGATGGTGTTCGGCACTTTGCCGTTCCACGCCTTCTTCGGCATCGCGCTGATGAGCATGACCACGGTGCTCGGCGGCTGGTTCTACCGCACCCTCGGCCTCGGCTGGAACATCGACCTGCTTGCCGATCAGCGCAACGGCGGCAGCTTCGCCTGGGCCAGTGGCGAGGTGCCGCTGGTCGTGGTGATGCTGGCGCTGCTGATCCAGTGGTCACGCAGCGACCAGCGGCTGGCCAAGCGCACCGACCGGGCCGCCGACCGCGACAACGACGCCGAGTTGACCGCCTACAACGCCATGTACGCCGAGCTGGCGCGACGCGACCGCGAGGTGCGCCGGTGAGTCGATGCGGTGTGCCGATCAGCGAATCGACCGACCGCGCCGAACCGCCGCGGGTGCTCCGCACGGATGTGCGGGCGGCGCGGCGCAGGCTGGCCGGCCGGGTGCGCAAGACGCCGGTGTTCCACACCAGCGTGGACGGGCCGGACGGGCCGGTGCCGGTCTCGCTGAAGCTGGAGTTCCTGCAGCACGGCGGCACGTTCAAGGTGCGCGGCGCGCTCAACGCGCTGCTCGCCGCCGACGCGAGCGCCGACCATGTCGTCGTCGCCTCCGGCGGCAATGCCGGGATCGCGGTCGCGCTGGCCGCGTCGCAGCTGGGCAAGGCGTGCACGGTGGTGGTGCCGGAATCGGCACCGCACACCAAGGTCGCGGCGATGTGGGCGCACGGTGCCGAGGTGCTCTGGCACGGCACGAGCTATGCCGAGGCCCAGCGCAAGGCCGTCGCCTTGGCGGCCGAACGCGGCGCCGCGCATCTGCACGCCTACGACATGCCCGCGGTGGTCGCCGGCGCGGGCGTCATCGGCCTCGAGCTGGAAGAACAGGTGCGGGGCAGGCCGCCGGTGCTGGCCGCGATCGGCGGTGGCAGCCTGATCGCCGGCCTCGGCGCCGCACTGGGCAGGCGCAGGCACATCGTCGGCGTCGAAGCCGAGCACACCCCGGCGCTGTCGGCCGCGCTGGCGGCAGGCGGGCCGGTCGATATCGATGCGCAGGCGGGCTCCGAACTGCTGTGCGCGACGCGGGTCGGTGACATCGCCTTCGGGATCGCCCGCAGGAACCGGATGCCCGTGCTGTCGGTCGCCGACGACGCGATCGCCGCGGCCCGCGAATACCTGTGGCGTGAGTTTCGCGTCGTCGTCGAACTCGAAGGTGCCGCCGCCCTGGCCGCGGTGCAGAGCGGCGTGTACCGCCCGGAGCAGGGCGTGCGGCCGATCGTCGTCCTGTGCGGGGCGAACACCGAGCTTCCCGTGCTCTGACACGGGCGATATCCACAACTGTCGAAGTTGTCCCCAGCTACCGGCACGGCCTCCCGATCCGGGCGGCGACGAGCCATCCTTGGATGGTCAGAGCAGCAACGACCGAGCGGGGGCTGGTTCGATGTACGAGGCACATGCGACGGTGATCGGCACGGTGGTCACCCATCCGGTACGGCGTGATCTCGCCAACGGCGAGCAGGTGGTGACATTCCGGATGGCGAGCAATTCCCGCCGCTTCGACGCCGCGGCGGGGGAATGGGTGGACAACGGGACCCTCTACCTGACGGTGTCGTGCTGGCGCAGGCTGGTGACCGGGGTGGACCGGTCGCTGCACCGGGGCGATCCGGTGATCGCCTACGGTCAGCTGCGCTCGCACGAGTACCGTGGCAAGGACGGCACCGAACGCCGCGATCTGGAGATGCGCGCGGTGGCCGTTGGTCCTGATCTGGGGCGGTGCAGCGCGTCGATCGTTCGCCGCTCCGACGTCGCCCGGTCGGCGCCCCACGCGGTGCGGAATATTTCGGATCGCCGCGGCGCTGTACACCCGGTCCCGTCCGAGGACGTGGCCGAGTATGCGTCGACCGCACCCACTGCCGTAGCCTCTACGACCGCGGCGGATTCCCTCCCGGCGCGATCGCCGGTTGCGGTGCCGATCTCAGGCATGCCCGAGCAGGTCGACGCCTGAGGTCGCTCCGCGGCACCCCGGCCCGCTCCGCATCTCACCCCCGTTACCCGCACCGATAGGCTTCCGTATATGGCTGAGTTCATTTATCAGATGATCAAGGTTCGCAAGGCGCACGGCGACAAGGTCATTCTCGACGACGTGACGCTGAACTTCCTGCCCGGCGCCAAGATCGGTGTGGTCGGCCCGAACGGCGCCGGTAAGTCCAGCGTGCTGAAGATCATGGCGGGACTGGACCGGCCGAACAACGGCGAGGCGTTCCTCGCGCCGGGCGCGACGGTCGGCATCCTCATGCAGGAGCCGCACCTGAACGAGGAGAAGACCGTCCGCGGCAACGTGGAGGAGGGCCTCGGCGAGGTCAAGGTGAAGCTGGATCGCTTCAACGAGATCGCCGAGCTGATGGCCACCGACTACTCCGACGAGCTCATGGACGAGATGGGCAAGCTGCAGGAGTTCCTCGACCACGCCGACGCGTGGGATGTCGACTCCCAGCTCGAGCAGGCCATGGACGCGCTGCGCTGCCCGCCGCCGGACGAGCCGGTCACCAACCTCTCCGGTGGTGAGCGTCGCCGTGTCGCGCTGTGCAAGCTGCTGCTGAGCAAGCCCGATCTGCTGCTGCTCGACGAGCCGACCAACCACCTCGACGCCGAGAGTGTGCTGTGGCTCGAGCAGCACCTGGCTTCCTACCAGGGCGCCGTGCTGGCCGTCACCCACGACCGGTACTTCCTCGACAATGTCGCGCAGTGGATTCTCGAGCTCGACCGTGGTCGTGCCTACCCGTACGAGGGCAACTACTCCACCTACCTGGAGAAGAAGGCCCAACGTCTCGAGGTCCAGGGCAAGAAGGACCAGAAGCTGCAGAAGCGCCTCAAGGACGAGCTGGCGTGGGTGCGCTCCGGCGCCAAGGCCCGCCAGGCCAAGAACAAGGCACGTCTGGGTCGCTACGAGGAGATGGCCGCCGAGGCCGACAAGCACAGGAAGCTGGACTTCGAGGAGATCCAGATCCCGGCGGGTCCGCGCCTGGGCGACATCGTGGTCAACGTGTCGAACCTGGACAAGGGCTTCGGCGATCGTCAACTGATCAAGGATCTGTCGTTCACGTTGCCGCGCAACGGCATCGTCGGTGTGATCGGCCCCAACGGCGTCGGTAAGACCACGCTGTTCAAGACCATCGTCGGCCTGGAATCGGCCGACAGCGGCGAGGTGAAGGTCGGCGAGACGGTCAAGCTCAGCTACGTCGACCAGAACCGCGCGGGCATCGACCCGAAGAAGAACGTCTGGCAGGTCGTCTCCGAGGGGCTCGACTTCATCGAGGTCGGCAACCAGGAGATGCCGTCGCGCGCCTACGTCAGCGCGTTCGGCTTCAAGGGCCCGGATCAGCAGAAGCCGGCCGGGGTGCTCTCCGGTGGTGAGCGCAACCGCCTGAACCTCGCGCTGACCCTCAAGCAGGGTGGCAACCTGATCCTGCTCGACGAGCCGACCAACGACCTCGACGTGGAAACCCTCAGCTCGCTGGAGAACGCGCTCGATCAGTTCCCCGGCTGCGCCGTCGTGATCTCCCACGACCGCTGGTTCCTCGACCGGACCTGCACCCACATCCTCGCGTGGGAGGGCGACGACGACAACGACGCCAAGTGGTTCTGGTTCGAGGGCAACTTCGAGGCCTACGAGGCGAACAAGGTCGAGCGCCTCGGCGCGGAAGCGGCCCGCCCGCACCGGGTGACCCACCGCAAGCTGACCCGCGACTGATTCGCGGCGCGCACAACGGCCCGGCGGGGTCGATCGGTGAACGATCGATCCCTGCCGGGCCGTCGTCGTCGGTGCGCGAAAAGTACTGGTAGCCGGGTCATGTCCCGCGTTCACCGAACGTTGGCCAAGTTACCGGCGCGGCAAGGCGAAAAACCTTCCGCGTGTCCATGTACCCGCGGCTAGTCTCGAATTTGCGTCACCTGAATTGCGGAATCGAAGCGAACCGAATCCATGGGAGTGGGCGAAAACGATGACGGTCTCGTCGGAAATGTCGAGCGCGGCGTGGGCCGCGGGAATGCCGCAAAGCTTGCGCGGTGAACTCGCGACACTCGAGGGAGCGTACTTCCGACACGTCGACGCCGGTGACGCCGACTTCCCGGTCACCGGCATCAACCAGATCTTCCGCCGGCACATGGAGCTGGCCGCCGAACGCCCCGCCGACACCGCGCTGGTGCGGGTCTACCATCCCGACGACGGGTCGAGCATGGGTGCGGCGGTGCAGGTGGTCACCGACGACATGCCGCTGCTGGTCGAGTCGATCACCGCGGCGCTGACCCGGATGCAGGTCAGCGTCACCGAGGTCATCCACCCGATCTTCGAGGTCACGCGCGACGAGCACGGCGTGCTGGTCACCGCGGCACCGCACGAGGTCGACGCCAACGGCGAGACCGGGAAGCCGGAGTCGTGGATGCACCTGCAGCTGCATCCGTCGACCAGCCGGGCCCAGCTCGACCACATCGAGCGGACCGTGCCCGCGGTGCTCGCCGACGTCCGCCAGGTCATCGACGACACCGAGGCGATGACCCAGGTGCAGAGCTCGCTGGCCGACCAGCTCGACCGCGCCGCGGCCGCAGGCGCTGGACCGTTCCCGGCCGACGACCTGGCCGAGTGCGCGCAGCTGCTGCGCTGGCTCGCCCGCGGCAACTTCACGCTGCTCGGCTACGCGCGCTACCACCGCCAGATCGACCACGGCCATACCGTGTCGACACCGGTGCCCGGCGTGAGTCTCGGGGTGCTGCGCGCCGACACCGGCACCGACTTCCAGGTGCCGCTCAACGGCGGCGACCGCCCGCTGCTGATGCTCACCCAGGGCCTGGTCCGCGCGACCGTGCACCGCTCGGTGTACCCGTACTTCATCGGTGTCGCCGATGTGGACGACGACGGCACCGTGGCGGGCGTGCACCTGTTCATCGGTGTGTTCACCGTCAGCGCCGTGCACGAGAACGTGCTCGACATCCCGGTCATCAACACCCGGGTGCGGACCGCGATCGAGGCGGCGGGATTCGACAAGGACTCCTTCTCCGGGCAGGCGATGCTCGAGGTGATCGAGTCGTTCCCGCGCACCGAACTGTTCTCCGCCGACACCGAGGCGATGCGCCGCACCGCCGTCGCGGTGCTCGGCGTCGGTCTGCGCAGGCAGGTGCGGTTGTTCCTGCGCAGCGACAGATACGGCCGTTTCGTCGCCTGCATGGTGTATCTGCCGCGGGATCGCTACACCACGGCCGTGCGCCTGCAGATGCAGGAGATCCTGGTCCGCGAGCTCGGCGGCGCCGACATCGACTACTCGGCGCGGGTGAGCGAAAGCGAGCTCGCCAGTGTGTATTTCACGGTGACGCTGCCTGCCGATGCCACCGCGGCGCCCGACACCTCCGAGGACAACCGGCTGCGCCTGCAGGGCCTGCTGAACGCGGCCAGCCACACCTGGGACGATCGGATCGACGACGAGGTCGCCACCTCCACCGTGCTGGATCCCGCGGTGGTGAAACGGTATTCGGACGCGTTCCCGGAAAGCTACAAGGAGGACTTCGGTCCCGCGCGAGCGCTGGCTGATATCGGCAGGCTGGAACGGCTCACCGAGGGCGGCATCGGCCAGCACCTGTATCGCAGGCCCGAGGCCGCGCCGGGCTCATGGCGCTTCAGCCTCTACATCGCCGGCGCGGCCGTCTCGCTGAGCCAGGTGCTGCCGGTGCTGCAGAGCCTGGGCGTCGAGGTGGTCGACGAGCGGCCCTATCAGCTGGAGATGGACGGCGGCGCCGAGCGCTGGATCTACGATTTCGGCCTGCAGGCCAGGCCCGAGCTGCTGCGCAACGCGCTCGGCGGTGATCTCGACGCCGAACTGCTCGAGCAGGCGAGCCACGAGCTGCATTCCCGGTTCACCGATGCGTTCGAGGCGGTCTGGTACGACCGGGCCGAGGCCGACGGACTCAACGAACTGGTGCTGCGGGCCGGTCTGCCGTGGCGTTCGGTGGCGATCCTGCGCGCCTACGCGAAGTACCTGCAGCAGGCCGGTTTCCCGTACAGCCAGGTCAACATCGCCCGGGTGCTGCTGGCCCATCCCGAGGTCTCGCGCGCCTTCGTCGACCTGTTCGTGGCACGCTTCGATCCGGCCACCGTCTCGGCCGAGGCAGCCGCCGAGATCGAGACGAAGGTGCGGGCCGGGATCGACCAAGTGGTCAGCATGGACGCCGACCGCATCCTGCGCGCCATCCTCGGTCTGATCAAGGCGACCCTGCGCACCAACTACTACGTCGTCGACGCCGAGGACAGGCCGCGCGAGTACCTCTCGTTCAAGGTGGAACCGCGCGAGATCGCCGAATTGCCCAAGCCGCGACCGCAATTCGAGATCTTCGTCTACTCGCCGCGGGTCGAGGGCGTGCACCTGCGCTTCGGTTCGGTGGCTCGCGGCGGCCTGCGCTGGTCGGACCGGCTCGAGGATTTCCGCACCGAGATCCTGGGCCTGGTGAAGGCACAGGCGGTGAAGAACGCGGTGATCGTTCCGGTCGGCGCGAAGGGCGGTTTCGTGGTGAAGCGCCCGCCCGCCGCCACCGACGACCCGGCCGCCGACCGGCAGGCGAGCGTCGCCGAGGGCATCGCCTGCTATCGCACCTTCATCTCCGGGCTGCTCGACGTCACCGACAATGTCGACCTGGCCACGGGCGCGGTGCTCCCGCCCGCCCGGGTGGTCCGCCGCGACGGCGACGACACCTACCTGGTGGTCGCCGCCGACAAGGGCACCGCCAGCTTCTCCGACATCGCCAACGACGTGGCCACCAGCTACGGCTTCTGGCTCGGCGACGCGTTCGCCTCCGGGGGTTCGGCAGGCTACGACCACAAGGCGATGGGCATCACCGCCAGGGGCGCGTGGGAGGCGGTCAAGCGCCACTTCCGCGAGATGGGCATCGACACCCAGAGCCAGGACTTCACCGCCGTCGGCGTCGGCGACATGAGCGGTGACGTCTTCGGCAACGGCATGCTGCTCTCGCGCCACATCCGGCTGGTCGCCGCGTTCGACCACCGGCACATCTTCCTTGACCCGAACCCCGCCGCCGCCACCTCCTACGCCGAGCGCGAGCGACTGTTCGAGCTGCCTCGTTCCTCGTGGGCCGACTACGACCGCAGCCTGATCAGCGCGGGTGGTGGGGTGTTCGAGCGCACCGTGAAGTCGGTGCCGATCTCGCCGCAGGCCAGGGCCGCGCTCGGCCTGCCGGACGCGGTGCAGGCGCTCTCGCCGCCGGAACTGGTGCGCGCGATCCTGCTCGCCCCGGTGCAGTTGCTGTGGAACGGTGGCATCGGCACCTACGTCAAGGCCAGCACCGAATCCAATGCCGAGGTGGGTGACAAGTCCAACGACGCGGTGCGCGTCGACGGTAATCAGTTGCGGGTCAAGGTGATCGGCGAGGGCGGCAACCTCGGTGCCACCGCGCTGGGCCGGATCGAGTTCTGCCGCTCGGGCGGCAAGATGAACACCGACGCCCTGGACAACTCGGCGGGTGTGGACTGCTCCGACCACGAGGTCAACATCAAGGTGCTGCTCGATGGCGTGGTGAGCGCGGGCGCGCTCGCACCCGCCGACCGCAATCCGCTGCTGGCCTCGATGACCGACGAGGTCGCGCGGATGGTGTTGCAGGACAACGTCGATCAGAACGCGCTGATCGGCATCGCGCGCACCGACGCGCCGCAGATGGTCAGCGTGCACGGCCGGGTCATCGACGATCTCGAACAGCGCCGCGGCCTGGACCGGGAACTCGAGGCGCTGCCTTCGGAGGTCGATCTGAAGCGGCGCGGGGAGGAGGGCCGCGGCCTCACCTCGCCGGAACTGGCGAACCTGCTCGCGCATGTGAAGCTCGGGCTCAAAGCCGATCTGCTCGAGACCGATCTGCCCGACAGCGTCTACTTCGCGCGACGGCTGCCGATGTATTTCCCGACGCCGCTGCGCGAGCGGTTCGGTGCCGAGATCAAGAGGCACCGGCTGCGCCGCGAGATCGTCACCACGATGATCGTCAACGAGGTCGTCGACTACGGCGGCATCACCTACGCCCACCGGCTCAACGAGGAGGTCGGGGCCAGCACCTCCGACACCGTCCGCGCGTTCGCCGCTGCCTCGGAGATCTTCGAGCTGCGCGACGTGTGGGCACGTATCCGCAGCGCCGATGCCCCCGCCGGCGTCTGTGATCTGCTGGAACTGGAATCCAAGCGGACGCTGGACCGCGCCTCGCGCTGGCTGCTGAGCAACCGGCCGCAGCCGATCGCGGTCGGCGCGGAGATCAACCGGTACCACCGCCGGGTGCAGGAGCTGGCGCCGCAGGTGCCGGGCTGGCTGCGCGGGCACCACGTCACCTCGCTCACCCAGGGCGCGGCCGAGCTGATCGCCCGTGGCGCGCCGACCGAGCTGGCGACCGAGGTCTTCGGCCTGCTCAGCCTGTACCCGCTGCTGGACGTGGTCGACATCGCCGATATCGCCGACCGCGACGGCGCCGAGGTGGGCGCGCTGTACTACGCGCTCAACGAGCACCTCAAGATCGACTGGCTGCTCGAGGCAGTCAGCCACCTCGAACGCGGCGACCGCTGGCACGCGCTGGCCCGGCTCGCCCTGCGCGACGACATGTACGGTTCGCTGCGCTCGCTCACCCTGGATGTGCTGTCCGGGGGTGACCCGGAGGAAACGGCCGACGAGAAAATTGCATACTGGGAGTCGAAGAACCAGTCCCGGCTCGGCCGTGCGCGCGCGGCGCTGTCGGAACTGTTCGAGTCCGGGACCCACGACCTCGCCACACTGTCGGTCGCCGCGCGACAGGTGCGGAGCATGGTGAGCGGGGTGGGCGCCCAATCGGAGGTACCACGGTGACGAGCTCGCCGAACGGAAACGCGGCCGCGCCCGCGGCGGACCTGGTTCTGCCGCAGCGTTTTCACGCCAAGGTCGAGATCCGCTGGTCGGATATGGACGTGTTCCAGCACGTCAACCACGCGCGGATGGTGACGCTGCTGGAAGAGGCCAGGATTCCGTGGCTGTTCGACGACGACAAGCCGACGGCGTCGATGGGCAGGCAGGGCTGCGTGCTGGTCGACCTGCACGTGAAGTACCGGGGCCAGCTGCGCCACGAGGACACCCCGCTCGACATCGCCATGTGGGTCAAGCAGCTGCGGGCGGTCGATTTCACGATCGGTTACGAGGTGCGTGCCAGCGGCGCCGCGCCGGACTCGTCGCCCGCGGTCACCGCGACCACCCAGCTCGCCGCGTTCGACATCGAGACCCAGCGTTTGCGCAGGCTCAGCGACACCGAGCGCGACTATCTCGCACTATGGCGGGCCTGAGACGTCCGTGAATTCCGAACAGCGGGTGCTGCACGCACCCGACCCGGCCGAACGCGAGAACCTGGCCACCTTCCTCACCCGCGCGATCCGGCTCGACCCCGCCGCCGTCGTGCGGCTGCGACGGCGCGGCTCCAGCCTCGTCTCCGCCTGGGTCGCAACAGGTTTCGAAACCCTCGCGGTGCGGACCGTGACCGCCGAGCTCGGCGTCGACGATGTCACCGTCGGCGCCGACATGGTGCTGGCCGGACTGCGCACCGGTCACCCGGTCGACCTCGGCTACTCGATGGACTCGGCGTGGCGCGGCGCACTGCCGCCCACCGAAGGCTTCACCCACATCGACGACGTCCCGGCCCGCGCGCTGGTCGAACTGGCCGAGCGTGGCGCCGAGGTGGCCCGTGAACACGGCGGCGCCCACGGCCCGCCCGCGTCGCTGCTCGACCAGTCGGTACTCACGGTCACCGGCGCGGGTGATATCTCGGTCGAAGTCCCGATGCGCGTCGTCTTCGCGCTCACCGCCATGGACTTCATCCCGCATGCGGGGGAGAAGACCGAATCGCGCCGCATCCAGCCCACGGAACTGGTCCGCGTCCGCGCCACTCGTACCTGGCTGCGTCTCGACGCCCGCTACGGTTCGGTCGCCCGTCGCCTGGGCGGCGGAATCCCGTTGTCGCCCAGCTGACGTCGCGCGCCGCGGGTCATACGCCCGTGGTTCCGTCGATGCGTTCGCGAAGGAGATCGGCGTGGCCGCAGTGGCGGGCGTACTCGGCGATCATGTGCGTGTAGATCCAGCGCAGGCTCACCCGGCTGTCCATGAACGGACTGGTGTCGTCCAACTCGCGTGCGGCGCAATGGCGGCGGGCATAGGCGATCTCGTCCTGCCAGGTCGTCAGGGCGTTGTCGTAGGACGAGTCGTCGGACAGCTCGAACCCGCCATCGTGTCCCGAGGTATCGGCGTGCGGGTCGTAGATCGGCGGCGCCGGCTCCCCGGCGAGGACTCTGCGGAACCAGTTCCGTTCGACCTCGGCCATGTGCTGAAGCAGGCCGAGCAGGGTCAGTGCTGACGGTGCGGCGGCGATACGCAACTGGGTATCGTCGAGCCCCTGACACTTGAGCGCCAGCGTTGCGCGGTAGAAGTCGAGCCACGCCTCCATGGTCGTGCGCTCGTCGGCGTTCAAGGGCGGCATCGGCCGTTCATTCGTCGTCACGGGCGACATGGTGCCAGTCCGGTCGGACATCAACCGATGTCGACGACGCGATCAGTGAATGCCCGCGAGCCGGAGCAAGGCGGTCGCCGTCGCAGCCGCGAGCACAGTGACCAGCAGTGGCGCGCGCCGCCACGCGAGGACCCCGCCGACCGCGACCCCGGCGGGCAGCGCGACCCCGAGTTCGCCGGAACCGGTCGGCAGCGTGGCGGTCGCCACCAGTGCCGCGAGCAGGATCAGTGCGCCGGTGTCCAGGAGATGGATCGTCCTGGGCGACAGGCGAAGTCGATGCCGCAGGGCGGGACCGGCCCAGCGCAGCGCGTAGGTGCCGACAGCAAGAGCGAGCATCGCGGGGAGAAGGTACGGCGCATTCACGATACGCACCGCCACCGTGGTGTCCGCCGGTCCGCGTCGGACGCGCCGGACAGCGGTGTCCGCCGAGGCACGTTCCCTTCCGAACCGGGCGTGCGACCGGTGCGGGCGGATGCCCGAGTGTGGAGCGTCAGCATGGTTGTGCCGCAGGTTCACTGTGCTTCTCCGGCGGCCGCAGCGCGAACACCAGACCCAGCAGCGCGATCAGCACCGGCAGGCCGGCGGGCACGAACGGCGCTGCGACCACCGCGAGCGCGGCGCCGACCAGCACCGGGCGCAGGGTGGCGCGATCGCGCAGCGCGGGCAGGATCAGCGCGAGCAGGATCACCGGGAACACCGCGTCGAGACCGAGCGCCGAGGTGTCGGGGACGAGCGAGCCCAGTGCGGCGCCCAGCGTCGCGCCGAGCGGCCAGCTCAGGGCGACACCGATACCGCAGGCCCAGTACGCGGCGCGTTTGCGCTCGTGATCGCCGGGCGCGGTGGCGAAGGCCACCGATTCGTCGTTGAGGACGTGGATGCCGAGCACTCGCTTCCAGCCACTGCCGAACACCTCGGGCGCGGACAGCCCGTACGGCAGGTGCCTGGCATTGAGCAGCAGACCGGCGACCACGGCCGCGAGCGGGCTCCCACCGGCGGCGACGATGCCGAAGAACAGCAGCTCCGACCCGCCGGCCAGCACCGTCACCGCCATCACGATCGGCATCCACACCGGGAATCCGGCCGCGATCGTCGAGGCGCCGTAGGACACGCCGAACAGGCCGACGGCCAGGCAGGCCGCGGCCACGGCGGTGACGGTTCGCCGATCGAGTGTTCGCCATATCGAACGCATGTTTCTCATAATGAACGCCAGTGCTGGGTAAAGTCAACGCGAATACCGCCAGCCCCCAGGAGGCGTCGATGGACCGGCAGGACCCGGTCGCCGGACCACCCCAAGCGGTGATCGCGGCGGCCTTGCGCCGCGAACGCGCGCGCGCAGGCTTGTCGCTGACCGAGGTCGCGAGCCGGGCAGGCGTCGCGAAATCCACACTGTCGCAACTGGAATCGGGCACCGGCAATCCCAGCCTGGAAACCCTGTGGGCGCTGTGCGTCGCCCTGGAGATGCCGTTCAGCCGACTGCTTGACCCGCCTCGTCCCAATGTCCAGGTGATCCGCGCGGACGAGGGCGCGCCGGTCCCCTCGGCCGATGCCGACTACCGGGTGACGTTGCTCGCAGCGGGTCAGTCGCACACTCGCTGTGACGTCTATCGCATCGCGGCCGAACCCGGCCACATCCGCCGCTCGGACCCGCACACCCCCGGCGTCGTCGAGCACGTCGTCCTCGCCGCCGGCCACGCCATGGTCGGTCCTGCGGACGAGCCCGTGGAGATGCGCCCAGGTGACTACATCCGCTACCTGGGCGATCTACCGCACATCTTCGAAGCCCTCGAACCGGGGACGCGGGCCACGATGGTCATCGAAAGCGCCTGATCAGGCGGCTCCTTCGCCCAGGTACTGCAACCAGATCGGATCCAGGTCGGCGGTGGTGGACAGCAGCCGCCAGTGCGGGCCCTTGGGGGAAACCAGTGGATGACGCAAGGTCCAGCCGAGCTCGGTGAGCATCTTGTCTGCTTTGCGGTGGTTACACGGGGCGCAGCTGGCGACGCAGTTCTCCCACGAGTGCTCGCCACCGCGACTGCGGGGGATCACGTGGTCGATGGTCTCGGCTTTGCCGCCGCAGTACCCGCAGCGGTAGCGGTCGCGGTGCATGAGAGCGGCGCGGGTCATCGGGACGCGGGCGCGGTAGGGCACGCGCACATAGGTGCGCAGCCGGATGACGGAGGGAATCGCCACCGCGGCGCCAGCCGAATGCAGGACCGGGGCTTCGGGATTGTCGTGGACCGCGTCCGCCTTGGCGCAGATCAGCAGCACGACAGCGCGGCGCGCGGACAGCGCGGTGAGCGGTTCGTAGGTGGCGTTGAGGAGGAGGACCCGGCGTTTGCGCCACGCGGCGGCGTCGTGGTCTCCGGCGAGATGCAGTGGCGCGGGGTGATGCGGCAGGTCGTGATGACCGTGTGCGCCCGGATGGTGATCGGACAAGATATGCAGCGGAATGGCCCCCGAGCCACGGTTGTGGACGTCGGCGGGCTGGAGTTGTCGGTGCGCGCGCGCCTCGTGTGACCGGGCGCCTGGTCGCTGCTTCATCTTGACCTCAATTTCATGATTGGCAGGATCATGTGGTATCTGGGGCCGATACTGCCCCCCAGTTGACCATGGTTGAGCCGGTATTGCACGGCTATTTTTCAAACTTTCGGGTGAACTGTGGTTGAAGGGCCATGTGTTCGTGACCGAGGCTGCCGCCGGGCCGCCCGCAGGCTCATCGGGGCACAATGGACCTCGTGACTTCAGGTGAGCAGACAACGACCTCGTTCTACGAAGCGGTGGGTGGCGCCGAGACGTTCCGGCGCATCGTGTCCGTGTTCTATCGCGAGGTCGCTGCCGACGAGATCCTGCGCCCACTGTATCCGGAGGAGGACCTCGGCCCGGCCGAGCGCCGGATGCGCATGTTCCTCGAACAGTACTGGGGCGGCCCGCGCACCTACTCCGACGAGCGCGGGCACCCGCGCCTGCGGATGCGGCACAACCCGTTCGTCATCGGCCCGCTCGAGCGCGACGCCTGGATACGGTGCATGACGATCGCCGTCGGCGAGATCGAGCCATCGATCCTGGACGACGAACACCGCAAGACGCTGATGGACTACTTCCAGATGGCGGCGGCATCCCTGCAAAACGCGCCCGGCTGAGGGTGTGGGTGCCGCGCGTTCGCTGATGAGCGGCAGGTGACGGGCCGGTTTCGGGTCGATGCCGAGGTTTACCCCGGTGTTTCGGCCCGGCGTGGCGAAACGCTGGTGATTTGCCGGATTCGAAGAAAGTCTCGCGCCACAGGAATATCACGGGCAATCTTTGGCAATATTGCCGATGTGACACAGACACCTGCCTCGCCGGTGCCGGGGGAAGACAGCACCGCTCCGTGGTGGACAACCGCCGTGTTCTATCAGGTCTATCCCCGCTCGTTCGCCGACTCCGACGGCGACGGTGTCGGCGACCTGGGCGGCGTTCGCGAGAAGCTCGGCTACCTGGAGTTACTGGGTGTCGACGCGCTGTGGATCTGCCCGGTGATGCGCTCGCCGCAGGCCGACGGCGGCTACGACGTGTCCGATCCGCGCGACATCGACCCGCTGTTCGGCGGGCTGGCCGCGCTGGACGAGCTGATCGCCGAGGCGCACGACCGCGAGATCAAGGTGACGATGGATCTGGTGCCCAACCACACCAGCGTCGAGCACCCGTGGTTCACAGCGGCGCTGGATGCGGTACCGGGCAGCCCCGAGCGGGCCCGCTACATCTTCCGCGACGGTCGCGGGAAGGACGGCACCGAGCCGCCCAACAACTGGCCGAGCATCTTCGGCGGCCCGGCCTGGACCAGGGTCACCGAACCCGACGGCACGCCCGGGCAGTGGTATCTGCACATCTTCGCGCCGGAACAGCCCGACCTGAACTGGGAAAACCCCGAGGTCGCCGCCGATTTCGAGAAGACGCTGCGATTCTGGCTCGACCGCGGGGTCGACGGCTTCCGGATCGATGTCGCCCACGGCATGGCCAAGCCGGAAGGCCTGCCCGACATGGCCAGGGTCGAGACCAAGATGCTGGTCCACGACGACGACGATCTGCGCTTCAACAATCCCGGTGTGCACGCCATCCATCGCCGCATCCGCACGATCCTCGGCGACTACCCGCACGCGGTGTCGATCGGCGAGGTGTGGGTCGACGACAACACCCGCTTCGGCGAATACGTGCGCCCGGACGAACTGCACCTGGCGTTCAACTTCCGCCTCGCCGAGGTCCCCTTCACCGCCGAGGGCGTGCGCGAGGCGATCACGTTCTCCCTCGACGCGGTGAGCGGTGTCGGCGCGCCACCGACCTGGACGCTGTCCAACCACGACATCGAGCGTGAGGTCACCCGGTACGGCGGCGGCAAGACCGGGGTGGCGCGGGCGCGGGCGATGATGATGGTCGAGCTGGCGCTGCCCGGCGCGGTGTTCGTCTACAACGGCGCCGAACTCGGTCTGCCCAATGTCGACGACCTGCCCGAGGACGCGCTGCGGGACCCGGTGTGGGAGCGGTCAGGGCATACCGAGCGCGGCCGTGACGGCTGCCGGGTGCCGATTCCCTGGGAGGGCGCGAGCACACCGTTCGGGTTCACCGCCGCCGAGCAGGCGTGGCTGCCGATCCCAGCGGACTGGGCCGACCGCACCGTGGAAGCCCAGCTGGAGACCCTGCATTCGACGCTGTCGCTGTACCGGCTGGCGATCGATCTGCGCGGGACAAGGCCGGAGTTCGCCGGCGACCGGATCGAGTGGTACGGCAGCCCCGACGGCTGCCTGGCCTTCCGCAGGCCGGGCGGGCTGGTCTGCGTGCTCAACGCTTCCGACGGGCCGATTCAGCTGCCGCCGGGAGAGGTGCTGCTGGCCAGCGCGCCCATCGTCGACGACCGGTTGCCCGCCGACGCGGCGGCCTGGTTGGTCTGATCACGCCGGACACGCGGACGTTCGGGATAGCCGGAGGATGAACTACTACACAGCATCGTCTACCGTTGGACCGTGAGCATTCTCGAGACAGTGCTGATCTTCGTCGGCATCCCGGCCGCGATCTATTTCGCGATCGCGGGTTTGTCCTATCTCGGTAAGCCATTCCCCGGTGACAAGCCGGCCCACTTCGCGCTCGGGCAGAAGTGGACCCACTCGCCGGTGCTGTGGAGCGCTACCGACGAGGTGACCGCTGCGGCGGGTCACCACACCGCCGAGTCGCATGGCAGCCATGCGGCTCTCGAAGCCGCGAACGCGGAGCTGATCGGAGGCCGGGCAAGTGGCAAGTTCTAAGTGGCCCGCGGTGGTCGAGGCCGACCTGCCGCACGGGTCCGCGCTGACCAGCAGCGGCCGGGTGTCGGGCGTGCACGAGTCGGGCACCGTCTTCGACGAGGTGCCGTTCACCGACCGTGAACGCATCATGCTCGACAACGCGCTCACCGAAGCGACCCGCGCGACCAAGGTCCGCTTCAACATCTACCTCGGCGACCTCGGCAACGACCCGGCGGCCGGCGCGGACGCGGTCCTGCCGAACACCCCCGAGGCGGCCGACTCGGTACTCATCGCCGTCTCGCCGAACCAGGGCGCGATCGAGGTGCGGTCCGGTGCGAACGTCGCCGAGCGCGCCAACGATCGCATCTGCCAGCTGGGCGTCACCGCCGCGCTGGCGTCGTTCCGTCAGGGCAACCTGATCGACGGCCTGATCTCCGCCGTCCGCGTGATGGCCGCGGCGATCGGCCGCTAGCTCCTTCTCTTCCGAACGGCGCGTTCACCTCTCGAGGTGAACG
>NZ_JBSGVQ010000043.1:0-69816 GCF_053608525.1 Nocardia sp. NPDC055029 | reverse complement strand
CCCGGAAGCTAAGGCCACCTGCGCCGATGGTACTGCACTCGACAGGGTGTGGGAGAGTAGGACACCGCCGGAACATCATTGCGAAAGGCCCTCCAGCATTGCTGGAGGGCCTTTTGCGTTCCAAGACAACGGGCCGGACCACGTCCACATCTCGCTCAGCTCCCACGGAGCCACCGACCTGGCCTGCTGGCCGCACCAGCGAGATGCGTGACTCCCTGCATCGTC
The DNA here is from genome assembly GCF_053608525.1 of Nocardia sp. NPDC055029. NCBI lineage: Bacteria > Bacillati > Actinomycetota > Actinomycetes > Mycobacteriales > Nocardiaceae > Nocardia > Nocardia sp. NPDC055029. The sequence continues at coordinate 69,591 of NZ_JBSGVQ010000043.1, read as the reverse complement.
GCCGATGAGATTCGGCGTTGCGTCCCGTCTGTATCGATACACCTGATCGGCGTATTCGAGGAGGACATCATGCCCGCGACCTACACCTTCGACGTCTTTTCGAGTCTCGACGGCTTCGGCGCCGCCGGTGGCGACTGGACCGGTTACTGGGGCAAACAAGGCCCTGAACTGCTCGGCCATCGCCTCGAGCAGTACAGCCAGGAACAGCGGATGGTCTTCGGGGCCAACACGTATCGTGCCTTCGCGCAGATGCTGGCATCGAGCACCAGCGAGTCCGAGGTGCGCGACCCGTGGGTGACCCGGATGATCAGCTTGCCGACAACGGTGGTGTCGACAACACTGACAGAACCCCTCGACGGGCTGGCCGGGACCATCGCGAGCGGTGACGCCGTCGACGTCGTCGCCCGACTCAAACAGGAGTCCGACGTACCGCTGCGCTCACACGGCAGCCTATCGATGAACCGGGCACTGATGGCTGCCGGTTTGGTAGACCGAGTCCAGGTCACGCTGTTCCCGGTGATCACCGGCCAGACCGGTCTGGACCCGATCTTCCATGGTGCGGAGGATTTCGACCTGGAACTGATCGAAACTCGGACGCTCGACGGCAACATCCAAGAGCTCACCTACCGGCCGACGCTCCATGCCTGAGATGTCCCGGCAATACCTGGGAGTACTGGCCCATGCTGCCTTGGACAGGTCAGGGCAAGCGACTCGGCCAGGTCGAGGCGGAGGCCGCCGGCAACGCCCACGCTCTCGACTATGACACCGAACTCGGCCGCGCGGTGGCCCGGCTGATTGCGGCGACCGCTGGTACTGCCCGGCCCAACCGTCCAGGACGCGACAACATCCGCGGTCGACGGCGAGCCCTCGCCGTTGTGCCTACGGACACGCAATCGAGCGTTCGGCGCTTTGACGACGGCAGGGGCGGGTCTCGTTACAGCACGTAGCTCTCGAACGTTTCGTCCGAACTCTCTGTCATGGTGACAGTTCCGCCGAGCGCTGTGGTGACGAACCGCATCAACTGATGTTCGTCGACGCCGCTCGGCGCTGCCCGGTTGACGGCATTGAGCAGCAGATGCGCGATGCGGTCCGGCTCGCCGTCCCACTCGTCCTTGTCGTATCCGAAGTCGACTGTGAATCCATAGTTTTCGCGAAGTTCCGCAGCGAGCGCGGCTATCGCGTCCAGCCGGGTCCCACCAGGGCGCAGGCAATGCACACCCGGACCTTCGAGATACCACCGGCAGCCCTCCGGCGGAACCTCGTCGGCAATCGCGCGGACACGCGCCTCATCGTTGTTCCAGTCGAAGAACACCGTGAAAGCGTGCACATGTGCGCCGCTCGTGTCGACGAGAACAAGGCTGCGCGCTACGTCGTACCAGCGATCTGGATCGATCAATCTGGCGATGCCGAATGCCGCCTGACGGATGTCCTCGACGACCACCTCTCGCCCATGGCCACTGTGGACCCGCCAACCTCCCTCGACAGGAACAATCGTCGCGATCTCCGGCATGGCACCGATCGTCCCATGCCATCTACGCCGATCATGTCGACACCTACCCATGCCCAAGGCGCCGTCGCCTCGGCGCCGCGGTCATCGGCGATGTAAGCAACCCCGCCGACAGGTCGTGGGGCCGTCTCGGCTTTACCTAGGGGGGCCGCGTCGGCGAGGTTTCCCTACTTGTGATGGGTTGTTTCCTCGGGTGGTCTACCAGGAGCTCGACCCGATTCGATACATGTGAGGCCTGGCCGAGATGTTCTCGGCCGGGTCGTTGTGCAATTGGAAGGGCAGCGACGGACCGGCGACCTGCGTTGCAGACCGCGCGACGGTAGCCGTCAGCCGCCGTTCTGGACGGGCAGCAGGCGATGCCTAGTATCGAGGGTGGTGCCGGTGGCTCCGGGATCAGCAAAGGGGGGCGTATGAGTCAGTGGCCGATGCTGTCTGCTGTGGAGATCGTCGCGGAGCGGGTCCTGCTGCGCAAGGCGCGTGACGCCGATCGGGAGCGGCTCATCGAGCTACGAACCGACGCGGAGGTTGCGGCCTATATCGGTGGTCCACGTCTCCGGGAGGATATCGAGCGATACCTCGACGCGATCGGGGGTGCGGCCAACGCCACCGACGCGCCCGGCACCTTCATCATCGCCGACAAATCGACCGGTGATCTCATCGGAACATTCGAGCTCAGACGCCGCGCGCCGGACCAGCCCGGTCGAGTCATCGAGGGCGGCGAGGAGCTGGAATTGGGCTATCTGATGCGGCGCGACGCTTGGGGCGCGGGACTGGCGTCCGAGGCTGCCGCCGCCGTATTGCGAGCAGCCGCAGACGAACTCCCCGACCAGCCGGTCCTGATCGTCACCCAGACAGCGAACAAGCGTTCACTCGGACTCGCGGTCCGCCTGGGATTCCGCCCGGTCAGCACCTTCGAGCAGTTCGACGCCGAGCAGACATTGCTGGCCGCGGCTCTGCACTCGTTCAAAGCCTGAGCGGCAGACGACGTGGTCGTCGGCAGCTCCCCGCACGGTCGCTACTCCTGCGCGGGGGTGTCAGTCCTTCGCCGGACGGTGGTGGATAGAGAACGCCCCGACAGCCGCCAACGCCAGGTTCATTTCCGGATAGGGCAACCGCATGTCCGCGGAGGTCTGCTGCAGGCGCTTGTAGAACCCGACCGCGTCGTCGAGCTCACCTGGCCCGACGAAGAACCGAATCAGGACCCGAGACTGACGGGGGTGGGAGGAATCCGGATCGCGGCGCAACTGGAAGTCGATGCCGCCAAGATCATCACCGATGCGCGTGCGTTGGATGAGGAGAACGCTGGTGCGCTGAGCCGCCCCTCGTACCAGTCCTGATCGGGACGGTCGCGCAGCTGCCAGACGTTCAGTGCCAGCATCACCACGAACGCTACGGTGGTGACGATCGCGGCGGCGTCGATGCCGTGTGAGCCCACACGGATGGTGAACGCGGCGAATACGGCTGCGATGACGGTAGGATCAGCCGCGCGCCATGAGCACGCAGGAACTGGAACTGCCCCCGCAGCGAGGCCGAATCGGCAGATTGGTAGAGAGCGGGATAGTCCTCAGTGGAGAACGTAGACCCCTCCGCGAGGCCCCCAGACACCCAACGAGGTTAGCAGTGATCGCCTCGCCGGATCTGAGATATGTTCGACCGCTGGATATTCCAAAGTTGAACCGCGTAGCGGTGCGGCGTCGCCGTGCCTGCGGCGATATCCCATCTACATCGTGGTGATTCACGCGACCGCGATCGCCTGGATCCGAGGCACCGGCGTGTCGTGCGTATCGCTGCTCAGACTGCCACTCGGCACAGATGTCTGGTCGCCGGTCACCTTGAGGGAGTGGATCCGCTCCCACGAAGTACCTTCATCGACGACCACAGTCACGCGATAGGTCTTGGCTGGGTCGAAGGTCACCGGGCGACTGGCCGACACCTGCAGTTCGTACTTGAAGTTGCAACCGGCTGAGCCATAGCACGACTTTTCAGTCACCGTCAGCTCCGGCACGAGATTGTCCGTGCTCGGCACGTCGTAGTGCGGTGCCACCGGCGGCGCTTTCGTGGTCGCGACCGTCGAGGTGTGGGCGGTGGCGGGCTTCCCCACTGCACTGCTCTCGCTGACAGACGCCGCGATGATGCCGGCTGCAGTGCCGATCAGGAGCAAGGCGCCGAGGGAACCGATGACAATGGCGAGTGTTCGCGGCTTGGTTCGGGTTTCGTGTGGGTTCGTAATGGGACTTCTCCTGGCTGAATGGGAACTACGGGCTGCGGACGATTTCGCGCTAGCCGGCCCGAACCTTGACCCCGCCCGAGAACATCGAGTCATGAAACTGCAGCACCGCGGGCACAGTCCCCGGCGGCACATCGAACACGATGGCAGTGGTCACACTCAGACCTGGATTGAGCTCGATGCTGCCGAAATCGTCCGACAGTGCCGCGTTGGCACCGAAGCTGCTGTCGAACTTCCGGTTGTGCTCGTCGTAGAGGTACTGGTTGGTGCCGTAGAAGGTGCGGGCTTCGTTGCCGATATTGGTGACCTGGACCCGGACCACGACGAACTCGCCGGTCGCCCGCTCGGACCAGAAACCGCCGCCGAGAACCGTGTCGCCCTGGTCGATGCCGGTCACCAGGAACTCGAACTTGCCGTCGCGCACCGCGGTTCCGGCGGGCGCCGGCAGGTTCTTGGCCGGTTTCGGGGCGACCGTGGTCGGCGCTGGAATACCGGTCGGGATGCCTGCGCCCTGGACCGAGCGGGTGGTGGTGGTCGCGCTCGAACGGTTCGACGAGTCCGATGTGTCTGCGCCAATGGCGAATACACCGAGCATGCACACGCCGATGCAGCCGCCCGCGATCCACAGGATCAGCGCATTGTTGTTGGGTGGCGGCCGGAAAGGGTATGGGCGCGGCACGTTGTAGGGCGGTTGAGAGGGATAGCCGGGCGGGTTCGTCATGTGGGTCCTCGGTTCGAGGGCGCCGGGACTACCTGTCCCGGCGCCGAAGCCAGCTACTTCAGTGCGACGCGCGCGCCGCCGGAGAACGCCGAGTCGTGGAACTCGACCGCGGCGGGCACGGTGCCCTGGGGCACGTCGAACACGAGGGTGATCGACACCTTGTTGCCGGGATTGATCTCCTCGGCGAGATGGTCGTTGACGTTGATCTCGGCGCCAGTGTCGTTGGCGAACTCGCGCCCCTGATCGTCGATCAGCTTCTGATTCGACCCGAAGTAGTGCTGCGCCTCGTTACCGACGTTGGTCACGTCGACGTGTACCTGGATGAACTCGCCCTGCGCCTGTTCCTTCAGGATGTCGTTGGTGCCGATCACCGTCACCGGTTCTTCCACACCCGTGACCAGGAACGAGAACTTCCCGTCGCGGACTTCCGATCCGGCCGGCGCTGCGGTGTTGCGCTTCTCCTCGGCCTTGGCGACCTCGTTCGCCGCACCACCGATCAGCGCGACGCAGCCGCCGAACATCAGCAGGATGACGGCGAGGATTCCACCGACCACCCACGGCCACACCTTCTTCTTCCGCGGCGGCTGCGGGTAGTGGGGTCCCTGCGGGTAGCCGGGCTGGGCGGGGTACTGGGGGTTGGTCATCGTGACTCCTAGGGAGAGAAAGGAATTGGTATTCAGTTGTCGGCATCCGGCCGCGATCAGCCGTAGACCCCACCGAGCACGCTGAGTGGTGAGCTGTTGATCCGGGCCAGTTCGTCGATCGAGACGGCGCCCGCAAGGCGGGCCAAGACGAGGGTGATGTCTGCCGCCGCGGCGGCGTCGGCTCCCGCTTGGTGGTGCTGTTCGAGCGAAACCCCGAGTGCGGCCGACACGGTGCTGAGCTTGTAATTCGTAAGCCGCAGTTGCCGTTTCGACCACGACAATGAACACCCGTAGGTCCACCGGGGGAGTGGAGCACCGCTGAATTCGCAGGCTCGCATCATGTTGTTCATGTCGAACGTCGCGTTGTGGGCGATCACCGGCAGGTCACCTACCAGGGCTCGCACCTCGGGCAGCCGTTCGGCGAAGGTGGGCTGGCCCGCGACCGTCGCCGGCGTGATCTTGTGGACGCGCACATTGAACGGCGCGAAACTGTCGACAGCGGCAGGCGGCCTGCACAGCAGCGAGTGAGTCCGCACCCGCACACCGTCGCGGACAATCGCAATGCCGATCGAACAGATACTGCCGCGGGCTGGGTTGGCGGTTTCGACGTCGAAAGCGGCGAACGACAGAGTCATCGGGATTCCTCCAGGGGAAGGGGTCGAATACGCGGGCCACCGCACTGAACGAGGTAGGGCCGCGAGAGGCGGAGTGCTTCGAATTCGGCCCAGTCATGGGCGATGTCGGCAATGGCAGTGGCCAAGGCGAGGACGTTGACCGGTGTGACGTCTGGCAGCACCGGCCACCGCGGACGCTCGAGGTTCCGGCCGCCGACGACTTCGGCAGTGAATGCGGCCTCGGCCGAGGCGATTTCACGTCGCACCGCGTCGGCGGTGGCATGCACCTCGATCACGGCTGAGCTGGTGACCCCGGCTGGGAGATCGATCGGTCTAAACCGCACCGAAGGAAATCCGTGCACCAGGTGCTGGATCGTCGTGGTTCGGCTGTGCGAGACGACCCAGGCACCGGTCAATCGCGAGACCATCGGTTCCGGACTGATGTTCACCTGCCAGACCACGAGCTCCTGATCGGTGGTGTCGAGCACCACCAGCGGTGGCGCGAAAGTCGTTGTCATGTCAACTCCGTGGGTCGGCAACACCCGATCGGGGCGTGCGGGATCGCGCCGTGGCAGCACCTGCCCGGCGAGAATTCGAGGGGTGTCAGCGCCTGCGGCGCTCGGCGAGCTGTCGCCGAATCCGGTCGAACAGCGTGCGCAGACGGGAGATCGTCGGAGCAGGATGCGGTGCGGGTGTGGTGATTGGCCGCGCCCCGAGTCGGGCTGCCAGCTGGGCCGGGGTCGGCACCGGGCTGGTGCTGACGGGAACGTCCAGCTTGATCGGCGCGCGGACCGGCGGAGTTGGTGAGGCGGCGTACTGCTCGATCGTCTGGCTGGTGAGATGCCAGCCGTGGCATGCGGGGCACTGGTAGCACCGCACCTCGCGACGTCGGGGGTCGCGGGTGTCGATGCCACCGAGGACGAGCTCGGCATCAGCACGGGTGTAGTACCGCCGTTTGCCGTGGAAGCAGCGCGTCACCGGGGTCCGCAGTCGCTGTTTGCGCAGGTCGTCGCCATTCCGGAGAGTCAGCGCACGGGAGCTACCTGAACGGTGTCGACGGTGTCGAGCTTGTCGGTGGGTGGACATACGCTCTCCTCTCGGGTGATGGAAGGCACGACGAAGTACGGCCGTGCGACGGCCGGATCGTGGTCGGGAACTGTTGCGGAGCAACAACTTCGGTCTGCTCTGCGGTCGGCGGGAGGTGCGTTGCCGATGGGTAGAACGTAGCAGCTCCGTCATCCAACCGTCAAGCGGTTAACAATGTTTTCAAGCTCGCACAGGGTGAACATTGGCCGGGGCCTGGGGCGAGTGTTGAAAACATCGTCAATCCCATACGGTGTAACCTTGCGTTTGACGACCGCTCCACGTGGTGGAAGGTCGAAAGGGAGGCATATGTCGGACTCAACCGCCACAGTCGCCGCAGCGGAGATCGCCCGGATGGCCGGTGTCACCCGCGCCACCGTCAGTAATTGGCGCCGTAGGCACGCCGATTTCCCGGTCCCGGTGACCGGCGGCTCCGAGGCTCGACCCCTGTTCGATCTTGGCGAGGTGCAGCAATGGCTGCGCGGCCACGGGGTGCAGACCGCCGACTCGCCGCTTCAGCAATTGCGCACCGTGCTGCGGTCCGGCGTCGACCCAGTCACCGTGCCGGCGCTGATGGAGCTGGTAGGTGACATCACTTCGGCGCCGGATACGCCACTGCACGCAGCCCTTCGCGACGCCATCGCCGCGACCGACGTCAAGCAGGTCCTGGATGTGCTCGCCGAGCGCGGCCTGGACGCGGTGCCAAGTACCGGTGTCTACCCGACCGACCCGCCCGTCGCTGCTCTCATGGCCGACATCCTCACGGCCGCAGCTTCTCCACCGCCGCGCAGCCTGCTCGATCCCGCCTGCGGCAGTGGCAGTCTCCTTCTCGAAGCAGCCCGGATCGGTGTCACCGCGCTGGCGGGCCAGGACGTGCTCCCTGTTCAGGCAGCCCGCACCGCCGCTCTTCTGCATGCCAAGGTCCCCGCCGCCACGGTCGATATCCGTACCGGTGACAGCCTGCTCGGCGACGCCTTCCCCGGCGAGAAGTTCGACGCGCTGCTAGCCAATCCTCCCTATGCGCAACGTGATTGGGGTGCGGAGTCGTTGGCGGTCGACCTCCGCTGGGAGTATTCGGTGCCGCCGCGCGGTGAATCCGAACTCGCCTGGGTGCAGCACATTCTCGCGCACCTGCGTGTCGGAGGGACTGCCGTCGTTCTTCTTCCGCCGGCCGTCGCCTCCCGAACATCTGGTCGTCGAATCCGCATGGAGCTGCTCCGCGGCGGTGCCCTGCGTGCGGTGATCGCGCTGCCGCAGGGGGCATCGACACCACGCCAGGTGGGGCTGCAGATCTGGGTGCTGCGTCGTCCCGGCGCGGAACCCGCTGAATCGGTGCTGTTCACCGACTCGGCACGACTGCCCAGCCATGGTGACGCCCAATCAGATTGGCAAGTTCTCGCCGAACGAGTCCTCGACTCGTGGCGCGCCTTCGACGACGGTGACGTCGACGCCGCCACCGTCGCGGACCTCTCCGCGGTCGTTCGAACGATGGACATCCTCGACGACGACGTCGACCTGACGCCGGCCCGCCGAGTCCGCGCCGCCATCGATCCCAGCAACGTGGCGGCCTCCGCGCACGCCGCCATCGCCCTTCTCGGCGAGCAACTCGCCGAACTTCGCAGCGTCGCCGAGACGGTGAAGGACTGGTCCACCCGCGGCGACACCGCGCTGCGCACCGCCACCGTCGGTGATCTCGAACGAGGTGGGGCGGTTCGGCTCGTACCGACAACCCCTGAAGCCGCAGATCCCGACGCACCACAGCGTCCCGTGCTCTCCGGCCGCGATCTCCTCGCCGGACAAGGCCCCTCCGGCCTCACCGGGCCAGGTGTTGCGGTGCCCGCCGAACTGATTCGCGAAGGCGACGTCCTGGTGTCCCGGTTCCGCGACGACCACGGCGCCGCCCAAGGTGCCCGCGTCGCCGAGGGAGCCGACATCGGTGCGGTTCCCGGCTCGGGCGTGATCGTCTTCCGGACCGACCCGACCAGGATGGATCCCTGGTTCTTCGCTGGGTTCATCGGCAGCCCCGACAACTCGGCGGCGATGTTCGGCTCGACCACGATCCGGCTCGACCCGTCCCGATTGCGAATCCCGATCCTGCGCCTCGCCGAGCAGAAGCCGTACGCGGAGGCTTTCCGAAGATTGCATCTGCTGCGAGTGGCGGCGGCCCGGACAGCGGATGCCGCCCTCAGTTCTGCCGAGCTGATCGGGACGGGGCTGACAGCCGGGGTACTGTCTCCAAGCCGCGAGTAGCGAGCGATCCTACGCCCGTATTCTCATCGCTCCGCTCGACACTGCTCCTCCGACTTCACTGCGATGCATTCGATCCATTTGCGTTGCACCTCACCGGAAGTCGGTGCTTCGCCACACCGGGTGCCGCACCGCTGATAACCAGGAACCGGAGAGCCGTCAGGGTAGGTGCAGTTGGTCCCCTGCGCATCGCACTGGTAGTCCCGGCCGTAAGGGTCGCTGGCCTGCGTGGGCTGTGGACAGCGCGGGTCTCCGACGACGTACGCCTGGCCACTGTAGATCGCGGTGCCGTTCTCGCAGTACAGGAAGGTCGGCTCGGACGACTGGCTCGCAGGTGATGTCGCCTGTGGTGCCGTGGTAGTCGGTGTCAATTGAGCGGGCGGCGCCGGTGGTGGTGAGTCCAAGGTGGTGCTGTCTGTGGTGATTGGTGGCGACGCCGGGGTAGAAGGAGCAACAGGCGGAGACTCTGGCGCGGGCGAACTCTGCGACACCGACCCGGTGGAAGTGGGCGTAGTCGACGGTGCGTCTCCGTTGCACCCCGCCAGCGCCACCACGGCCGTGGCGAGCAGCCCGACTGTGAGTCGGCTAGCAGTGATAGTCATCAGCACGCCTTTCTGCCGAATGCCGCCCCGGTTCCTTTCGCAACGAAAGGCGTGGACGGCCATGCATGTGAGATCGGATATCGACTTGTCGTCGTTAGCTGCAGACCGCTTCGGCAGCGTCAGCTCGGGTGTTGGCCGACGAAGTCGGGGTCGACCAGGACGATCCCGAGCCGAGCGCGATACTTGGTGATGACGCACACGTATCGGTGTCGCGGAGTCGCTCAGCTGGCTACGTGCTGGGTGGCGTCTGGATGTGTTCGGTCCACTTGGGTGCCATTCCACCAGCGGGTGCCGTCGCCTTCAGGGTTGAGGGCCAGCATTGATCCCCACGGCGGCTGGCACGTCCGATACTTCGGGGCGCCTCCCCTCGGCGGTATGAGGTATCACGACATAAGTGGCGCATTGCGGTCACCCTCGAATCATGGGGGCGTGGTGCGACCGCGGCCGACGACGTAGCACCTCGCGTAGGTTTGCTCATCGTTGACAGTAACGACGTCGCAAACCCGGACAAGCTGGCTGGGAACCTTGGTGCCAACGTGTCGTCGGTCGGGTGTGAAGATGGCCTCGGCGTTGGTTCGCCGAGCAATGCTGATCAGCTGGGTAGTCGGGTTCTGAGTTCGTGCGTCGAAGACGATGGTTTTTGCGAGGTCGTAGCCGTATCTCTTTGCCAGCGAACGTATTCGGATTTCATCCCAATTCTGGGCGGCGCCGGAGATGTCGGATCGGAGGTATCCGATGGCAGTGGGTTTCATTCGGTGAGTGCCGATCGGGGGACGTCGAGCACGGCCTGGCCGCTGGGTGTCGCCGTGTAGGCGCGACCACAGGGCGACAGCTCCCAGGCGGGGCGGTGGACGGTTCGGCGGAGGAGCCCGTTGAGGTAGAGCGCTCTCAGTGCGCGCCTGGTTCGACGGAGGGGCAGGGAGGTGTTGGCCGAGATTTGGCGGTCGGTGAGTTGTCCGCCGGGCTGCAGGATACGGAGAACGAGGGCTTGGTCGAGCAGCGTGGTCATTGATGGCTCCTCTCGGTGCATGGAATCCCGGGCGCCTGAGATATGTTGGCCCGCAAATCACGTCGTGAATCCGTCGGATGTCGGTGGTTGGTCCAGTACAAGCTGCGTGCTGCTGGGTGTCGGAACCGAAGCTATGCGTCAACTGCGGGCACGTGAACTGCGTGCAGGACGCTTCGGCGGACATTTCAAAGGTCCCGCGCGTCCCAGAAATGCGCCGTATGGTTCGGGTATGACTCAGCGGCTGGAATCAGCGATGCTGCGCGCGAAGCTGGATTCGTCCGCACTGGCGGCGGTGGTGGGTGTCGATGCGAAGACGGTCAACCGCTGGTTGGCTGGTCGTGTCCCACATCGGCGGACGCGATCGGTGGTCGCGCAGGTTCTCGGGGAATCCGAAGACCTGCTGTGGCCGCAAACTCGGCCTGATCTAGCCCCGGGTGCGTCGGCTACCGCCGAAGTGCAGGCCGCTTACGCGCACCGCGCGGACATTCCCAATGACCTGTGGACCGCATTGCTCCTCGGCGCAGAGGAGCAGATTGACATCGTCGGATACGCCTATCCGTTCGTGATGGAACTGCTGCCGAACGCGGCGGACGTACTGGAGGCGAAGTGCCGCAACGGGACCCGTATCCGGCTGGCGTTCGCTGACCCCGATTGCCCACACGTCGCTGAGCGTGATGCGTTGGAACAGATGAGCGGAACCCTTGCCGGCCGGATCCGCAATGCGCTGAACATGGTGGGAAACTTGATCAATACCCCGGGCTGTGAAATCGGGCTGCACACCAGCCACCTCTACAACTCGGTGTTCCGCTTCGACGACCAGATGATCGTTACGCCATATCTGTTTCGGGCCCGCGGATATCAGCACCCGGCGTTGCATCTGCGAAAGCTGTCCCCGCACGGGATCTTCTCTTCGTTCGTCGAGCAGTTCGAACAGATCTGGGGTTCTGCGACCCCCTACCCACAAGGACTCGAGCATGAGCTCACGGCGTGACTACTACCGGGACCCGAATGCACCGAAAGCCAACAGCCTGGTGCCCGGAAGTTCGGCGCTGGTGGTGGACAGTGACGGCCGAATCCTGATGCAGCGCAGGGGAGATTCCGGTAACTGGTCGCTGCCGGGTGGGGCCATGGAGATTGGTGAGACTCTCGAACAGTGCGCGGTTCGCGAGACGAAGGAGGAGACCGGGCTCGATATCGAGATCACCGGGCTGCTGGGGATCTACACCGATCCGGAGCACGTCATCGAGTATTCGGACGGCGAAGTACGGCAGGAGTTCGCGGTCACCTACTACGGTCGTGTGACCGGTGGTGAGCTACGCGTCAGTAGCGAGTCGACTGCGGTTCGATTTCTCAGCCAGGAGGAGTTGTCGGTATTGCCTGTGCATCCCACGGTCCGGCTGCGGCTCGGACACTTCGCCGAGCAGCGGGGCGTACCGTATCTCGGATAGCAGCCCGTGCACCGGGCTACGGCAGTACGGATCGACCATGCCGCCGCCAGTCTCCCACTGGGCCAGTGCGTACGATATCGCAGCCCGAATCGCCCTAGTGCACTGCAGGACTCGATGCAGTGAAGTTCGATGCCCGGCGCTGGCCACCCTCTAAGAAGCCGCCCGAAGTCCAGCTGAACCCCGGCCGAGCGGAACTCGCATTTAGCTCTCGCGGTTATAGGAACGTGGCCGACGATTTCGAGTCGCATGGGTTGGCGGATTGCGCAACGAGCGTGCCCGCGCGTACATCGTAGCGTCTACTGCTTGTGTCGCTACGGTTGGCCAGCCGATCGTTTCGAACCGAATTTAATTGTGCCAGTTGATCATGCGAATAATTGAACTCGGATTGGACGGTTGGAAACGGCTGCACTGCACTGATGTGACCTGTCGGCCGGGCTCGCGCTGCGGTGTGGCCCGATCACCTGTCCAGTGGACGATTGCACCGATATGAGTCGGTGCTGTACCAACAGGATCCTAAGTCTGACGATAGGCCTCATTCAGTGGGGAGCGCAGCTAGGTAGAGTCGCACCGGATCTTCGAGTATGCCGCGAGCAAACCACGGAGGTAGGGGTGGAAGGTCCCGTATCCACGGTGTCAGGGCCTTGAGTACTGTCAGGGCGTCAAGCGGACGCTCGGTGGGATCCACCGCCAACAGTCGATGCGTGAGCTTCTTCAGATCAGGTGGGACGCCCGGTAGGTCAGGGAGTGCGACCCGATCGCGCAGGAAGCCATCGAGCGGGCTGCCATGGTCGAAGGGCCTTGCCGCGGTCAATAGTTCGTACAAGAGGACTCCGACGGAATAGAGGTCGGTGGCCTTGCTAGCAGGCTCACCGTCCATGAGTTCCGGAGCCGAGTAGTGGAGAGACATCGGGATGTCGCCCCATTTGGTGATTACGGAGTAGTCGCCGAGGGTCAACGAAGCCGCGATTCCGAAATCGATGACCTTGATCATTCCGTTCGGGCACAGGACGAGGTTCTCGGGCTTGAGGTCGCGGTGAATCAGCTGTTCTCGATGAGCGGCCTCCAGAACGGCACAAACCTGGGCCGCAATCGATGCAGCCCAGCCGACATGGAGACCTCCCTGCTCACCGAGGAGCGTGCCGACAGTATGGCCGGGCACTAGCTCCATGACCATGTACAGTTCGTCGTCGCCGCCGAAGTCGTATACGGCAGGCACCCCTGGGTGGCGCAACCTGGCGGTTATACGCGCCTCGCGGAGGAACCTGCGGCGGGTGTCAGAATCGCTGGCGATGTCCGACGCGATGACCTTGATCGCGATCTCCCGGTTGAGGCGGATGTCGATGCCGCTCCACACCTCGGCCATGCCACCTCGCCCGACGGGCGAGGTGATTTGGTAGCGGTCGGCCAGGAGCTTCACGGCAGGAATCTGCTCTTCCTTCCGTTCCAGCTGATGACGAGACTGTCACGGGCCCGGGTGGCAGCGACGAATAGTAGCGAGCGGGCGCGCTTCATGTCCACACGATAGCGCGCAGGATCACTACCTTTCAGCTCGAGTACTCGTGTGGATGGCAGTGAACCGTCGGAGACGCCGGCAAGGATCATACGCTGGTATTCCAGACCTTTGAACCGGTGCATCGTGCCGATGTGGACAGTTGCGTCGACGTCGCGAGGTCCGTCAGGGCCGATCACGGTAGCGTGAATGTTCGCGCTGACTAGCCGTTTCGCGACCGCTTCGGTCATCCAGCGTTCCGGCACGGCGACCGCGATGGATCCGCCGCCCCACACGACAATCTGCTCGGCGATACCGTCGAGCTCGGCGTCCCATAGGGGGTACGCGCGCCAATCAGGCTCACTTCCGCGCAGTACAGACCGGTAGCCGCTAAGGTTGTCGTTGCCCTCATCGAGGTCATCCCACTCTTCCTCACCAAGCACCGCTGCGGCAGCACTGAGGATCTGATGGGTAGTTCGGTAGCTCAAGGTTAGTTTTGCCGACCGACCGCGGATATTGATTCCGAGTTGCCCGAGCGAGACGTGCTGTCCGTAGATGCGTTGGTGGGCATCGCCAGCCAGGAAAAGATCGTCGGCGCCCTTAGCCGCCAACGAGCGGAGCATGCGCCAGTGCGCCGGACTGAGGTCTTGCGCTTCGTCGACCACGACGTGCCGGTATCGGGCATGCCATTCGCTGGCCGTATTCGCCGCAAGTGCTGCGGCTCGCTCGGTTACCTGCGGCAGCGTCCACCGCCCCTGCTCGTCCAGCCGCTTCACATATCTTTCGACCAGGCCCCAGATCGCCGCGCGCGATTCGCGGCTGATGCGTTGCCCCCGGCCGGCCCGGCGCGCCTTGAAGTAATCGGCGCGGGTAGCCAGTCCTTGCCCCAGGATGACTTGCGTCCATTCGTCATAGAGGAACTGGGCGTCCCATTGCTGGTAGCCCTGTTCGTCGAGGATTTGTTGCCACATTTCGACAGCCTTGGTGTCGAAGATCCATTGGCGCCGCTCACCACCGGGGATACTGGTCGCGATTTTCACAGCGAGCTTGTCGATGGTGAGGATCTCGACACGGTCGAGGACTTCGGGTCCAGCTAGGTCGATCAGGCGTTGGCGCAGATCGGCAGCAAGGTTCGTGTTGAACGTGGTGAGCAGGATGTCCTTGTGCATATCGGATTGTGGGCCGTTCGCCAGCCGATGTACGCGATGCAACGCGACAATCGTCTTGCCAGTGCCGGGTCCGCCGCTGACTCGGGCAGGGCCGCTGTAATTGCGCTCGACAATCGCCCGCTGGGTGGGATGCAGGAACACTTTCCACCGCCCGAAATCGCCTTCTTCCAGGATCGCCTGCAGCGCACCATCTTCTGTGGTCACAGTCGCTGGGCGCTCCAGTGCGGCCTGATAGTCGTCGGCGTCGATGGCTTCGTCGGCTGCGACCGGGACGGTGATTTGGTCCATGACCTCCTCGGGCGTCTTGCCAGCGAATAGCTCGAGTAGCACCTCACCAGTGAGTTGAGGGGCGACGGTTATTAGCGCCTGCAGCTCCTCTTCGTTGGTGATCTTGGCAATCAGGGTGAGCAGCGGCGCACTCACGCCCAGTTCGAGCAGCGTCTGGTCGGTGTACTGGCCGAACAGCGGGGCCGGCAGCACAGGCGCCGACGCGGTTGGTTGAGGTTCTGTGGGCACGGAGGCTGCGGCTGTCACCAGGTCGACGAATTCGATGCCGCCGCTGACCGGGTTGATCTGGTAGGCATACCGGTCGAGGTTGTCGTATACCTCCTGACGGGACTTGACGGTGACGATGATCCAGTCCTTGCCGCCCGCGTGCAGAAGTAGCGCCCGATAGTCCTGGTTTACCCGCGCAGAGAACAACTTGGAGTTGCCCTGCAACTGTTTGAGCTGCAGACCAGGAGAGTCCGGGTTGTCCTTGAACTTGTGCTGAAAGTCGTAGATCGCGCCCTTTACCGCTCGTGGGAGCTTGAGTACCTCGTCGTATGCCTTGTCGAGCATGCGCAGGTTAGCGGCGGTCATCGGGTTCCTCCGATCAGATCAGCGAGTTCGCCGGAAGTCCAGGCGGTCGCAGGTCGAGCTTGCCAGCCTGCCTGAGTGTATGCGTCGCGGGCATCGGCATCGGCCGCGAGAACCACTGCGAGTTTGGCTGTGGGCCAGGCTAATTCCGCTTGCCACGCTTGATCGCCGAGTTCATGACCGACCGTCGGGGTTGGCACCGCGAGCGCAGCCAGTTCGTGCGCCAGTTTGGCGAGGCCGGGCTCGTCCGGATCGAGCATGTCGAGCTTGTCTTTCCACCCGTGTGGCACGGGACCTGTGTCGACCACTGGTTCCGGCACAGCCTCGGGTCGCGGTGGCGGCGGCAGGGTGTCGTCAACGAGGTCGTGATCAAGCGGGTGGAGACTAAGCATCGTCAACATGCCACTGCCTCCGGCTGCGGCTAGTTCGGCAGCATCGAACTCGTCGAGCGAGGTCAGGGCCAACTGGGCACTGTCACCGCCACCGAAATCGAGGAACTGCACCAGATTTCCCCAGTACAGCCAATTCGCCCAACGCTGTTTGTGAGCGTCGGCGTTGGTTTGGACGGTCGCGTCGCGGTCGTCGAGCACGGTGAAAGCGCTCCAAGCGCGGGCGCCCTGCTGATCTACAACGATCGTCACCGAGTTGCCGGCAACAGTCGCGATCTTTCCGGCGCGCTGCGAGGAGGGCAATGGCAGGCCCTTCAGAGCGGCAAGCACCCGTTCGGGGACCCCGGACGAGTCAGAGGTGCTCGGTGGTTCGGTCGCGGTCTTCATTGCTCCGCCGACGACGGCTTCGGCTCTAGTCAGCCACAGCTTCGGATCCGGTTCGGCGAGGAACGCGAGCAACGTATCGACCGGGTTTGTCCACATGGTCGTGACGAGCTCGTCCGGGTTGCGACCAGTCGCCTGGCTGTAGAGCGCCCGGGCGGCACTTTGGGCATTGCCCTGGTACGGCGCATTCAATGGATCCTTTCCGTTGTCAGAATCGAACCCACGCTCTTCCCAGTTGGCCATGTCGGTCCAGGTCAACTGAAAGACCAGCCCTCGGTGTGCGCGCAGCGTTGCCCTCTTACGTGCATCGTCGGCGATGCGGTTGTGTCTTGAAGAAGCGTGGAACTCGTAGCCATCAAGGTAGACGGCGACTTCCTGTGGCTTGTCGTCCATCAGACGGAACACCACATCTGGGCGCGTGCCACGGATAGTGTTCTGCAGCAGCATTTTCCAGTGCACAACCTGGCCGCTGGGACTCTCGATGCGAAGGTCAGCAGTGCGCTTCCCACCAATTAAATCTCCGCGTGCCAGCGTTGCGTGCTGGTTGCGGGACGCCCACTTCGAGACCCCGTCGAGGAACCTGACTTCCAGCTCGCTTTCGACCTGATCCCATAGCGAGATTTCATCGGTGGCGGTGACGGGCGTGTATGCCCAGTTGTCGAGTAATCCGTCGAGCATTTCGACGGCTTCGAGACGACGAACCTTGCCGTACCAGTCCGGTTTGTCCGTGGGAATATGGGCGAGTAGACATCTGTGGCAT
This sequence comes from Nocardia sp. NPDC055029, assembly GCF_053608525.1. Lineage (NCBI taxonomy): Bacteria > Bacillati > Actinomycetota > Actinomycetes > Mycobacteriales > Nocardiaceae > Nocardia > Nocardia sp. NPDC055029. The sequence goes on along the minus strand of NZ_JBSGVQ010000043.1, from coordinate 52,440 downwards.
GCAGCTTTAGGTGGGATCGCGTCTTGGCAGGGGCAATCGGCCACCACCTTGCGGGCGGCGACCAATACCTTCTTGAAGTCCTCGGCCTTAGCGAGCCTGTGCAGGTATCCGGTACCTCCTGGCAGGGTGTCGTGCAATACCAAGAATCGGCGGCGGCGGCCGGTTTCCTGGTCGGGCATGGTGGCAGTGACGATTTGAAGGTGGGAGGGGTCGCCGCCATAACGGCGTGCAACTCCGGCCATGAGCGCAGTGTGGAATGTCGCGGTCCGCTCCTCGGCCATCAGCGTGGCGATCGGCAGCAGAATGCGTAGCGCCTCCGTCTCAAGCTCGTGGGCCAGAATCAGCTTTAGATAATCGGCGTCCTGAGCGGTGCGTCTGTGCGTGCACCATGGCCGGTGGTGCTGACGTGATGGATCCCAGATCGACGGGGTTGTCATGCCGTTCGATGTTGACGCGGGCAGCCCATCGACAGTGGTGCCGCCACAGGTCGGACAGCTGAAGAACGGGTTGAGCCGGACGTTTTCGCCAGCGATACTGTCATTGGCGGGCCGGTCGTAGCGGCTGGTGCCAAGGTTGAGGCTGCGTACCACTGCGCGTCTGGTGAAGTCGACGCCGAACACGGCCTCTTTGTGGCGCCACGATCCTTCTTCTATGTCCGTGGGATCGATGTCGACCGCAGTGACGGTTTCGTAGTAGTTGCGGAGCCGGTCATCTTGGTCGTCGCGGATGCGCGCGTCATCGCGGCGGTCGTGGGCTGTTACTCGGGTCGGTACCAGCACCTTATGTAGCGCACCGACTTCGCCGATATTGCGGGTGGTGCAGCGAGGGCATGGCGAGGTGTCGGCCTCGGCTTGAAAGGTGCGTACGTATCCGCACTCGGGGCACACCCGCCAATGCTGCCAGGCAGGTCGGTTCGCGGTGCCGATATCAAGGCCGCTGATCCGATGTTGGTAGCCGCGCATGTAGAACGTGTTGCCAGGAGCGAGTTCGGTGAGGGCTGTCCGCGCCGGACGTCTATATTCGCGTACCTCGCTGTGATAGGTGCGGGTCCCGTCAGGTGCCACCTCGTCCCAAGTGAGAGTTCCTTCGAGGGCAGTCGCCGAGTCAATAAGGGAGTAGTTGGGCAGTAGACCGAGTTCGACGAGCGCGCCCTGGGCACTTTGCCTGCCAATCTCGTTGATGCGCCTGGTAATTCCTCTTCTCTCGCCTCGCATTGACCGTTTGACAGCCTGATTGTCGGCGTCGTCCTGCGAGGTCTCGAGCGCGGTATCGATGAGCCGCAGCCGGTCGCGCAGATCGGTCAGTCGCTCATCCCACTCGCTGGCTGCGTGACGGACTGAGTCAGCGAGTCCACTGACGGCGAATGCGCGCAGATGGTCGGCGGCATTGGCATCGATTTTATCGCCGAACAGGTCTAGGAACTGCTCGATTGCGGTGGATGCCAATGCGGCGGGCACAAAAGTTGTTAGCCAGCCTGTCTCGCCGAATAGTGCCGAAGCGCGGCGTGGAAGAGGCAATACACCTGTCAGCCGGCCACGGGCGGCAAGGTCTACCAGGTGAGCGAAGTACTGCCGCTGAAGGATCTCCACTGCCGACAGATAGCTGCCAGGCGGGACGATGTCGCCGTCGATCATGGACAGCGGCTCATCTAGGAAGTAGAGATCACGTGGTCGCCGACCGACCAGTGTAATTAGAAACGCGTTGCCAGTCTTGCGGCCTGCGCGGCCGACTCGCTGGATGTAATTTGCAGGCCCTGGTGGCAGTGACGCGAGCACGACCGCCGAGAGCTCGCCGATGTCGATACCCAATTCCAGCGTAGGCGTGCAGGACAGCACGTTTGGGTCGCTATAGCGCCTACCGTCTTTGAAGCTCTGCTCTACTTGTTCCCGCTGCGGGCGTGTGAGTGCGCTGGTGTGTTCTGCCGTCACCACCCGGAACGGAGCACCCACATAGAGGTCTCGGTAGTAGTCGTTGCGATCGCCTAGATCGCGGACGGAAAGTGTTCCTCCGCAACGATATCGGGGGCAGGGCTGGCCGAACCACTCTCCGGGCTGCTCTGGGTGCACCGTTTGCTGCCACGAGCACCGGTCACAACCGATGCCCGCCTCGACGACAAGGTGGTCGTCAAGATAGCGAACGCTGATGTGCCCGGGCTGAAGCCCATACACCTGGGTCGACCCGTCGGCAGCGATCCGCTTAGAGATCACATGCTCGTCAGCCAGCAGCGGGAGCAGCCTCGAAAGATATTCTCCCGCCTGACCTTTTGCCAGCTGTAAGCACCGCATAGCCCAATCCTGCATCCAGCTCTGGTCCGACTCAATCCCGTCGAACTCGGAGCGCTGCTTCGGGCGATCGCGAACGAACGTCGGCGCAGGGAGACCAGGACGGCCATTCCTTGACTGTGGGAACGCCGGCATGCCGTCTGGGCGGTTTCCCCAGATGGTGCCGAATCGTTTGGAGCCGGCGTTGTCGATCCAACCATCCAGCCAGAGATGCCTTATCGCACCGCGGTAACGCATTCGCTCGAGCAGGCCGCGGACGAGTGTGAGGTATCGCTGCGGAGACTGGCGTTCGATGTGCCCGGCAGACAGAGTCATGTGGATATCGCGCGCGAGGTCTGCGACTACATCCGGGTGGTTGAGGATGACCTCCGCTGCGGCGGTTCCTGTTAGTTCGAGAGTCCGGCCTTGTCGAGATCGGAGCCCGAATTCCAAGATGGTTTGAAAGGCGAGCCGCTCACCGATGAGCTTCCATGCCTTCGGGGACCCGCTGGTCTCGCCGGCCAAGATATCGTCGATCTCTGGCATGTCATGGAGGTCGGGAGGTACGACCGCGGCGAGTGCTTCAGCTTCTGTTGCCGCTGTGACCAACTCGGCGATGAGGTCATTGAGCAAAATCGGTGTGTCAGGGTCGAGGCGGCTGGTGATCAGGCGGCGCAACGAGAACGCATAGGAGCGGTTAGCGACGAAGCCGGCACGATGCGCAGCGTCCTGCACGGAGTCGTTGAACAGCAAGGTCTTTCGTTGGTTGAGTTCAAGTTGGTCGCGCGAGAACAGCTGGGTGATCGCCACCGATGCGAGGCTGGCCAGGCCGGCGCCGAGGAAGCGGATACCTTCGTCCATCCCGCAGGCCGGGCACCGGTCCTTCTCAGCGTTCCGGTTCGACTCGGGGGTGGTGCTGACATCGCCGAGAACATAGACGTTCTGTTCGGCGATGGTTGTTTGCGGGTCTGCCGGCCGCACGCGCTCGTTTTCGAGTACCAGGAGGCCGCGAACCCCTGCGTGGACTTCCTGGCGAGTTGCCTGGATTAGGGGTCGAACCCGCTTGTGCTCGGAGCTGACGTTGGCGCGATAGATCTTGTCTGGGTTGACGATTAGTTCTGCGGGGTCACGTTCAGGCGAATAGGCAGCCCAGCCGGACCGCCCGCAGTGGCGGCAGTACACGGCGGGCAGGCGCTCTTGCCCGTGCTGATCGGTGAGTGAATCGGCATCGCGTACGGGAGGCTCGCCCTCCCAGGCGAATGCTGGCACGGGGTCGACGATGCGCGTCAACCGGGACACCGCCCGGGCCCACATGTGGGTTTCGATGAGGAACAATGGTTGGCCTGGGTTGTCGGGGTCGTGGGCCACCGACAGGAGCGCGATAAACCTAGCCAGTGCGACCGCAGCTTTGCGAGGGTTGTCGCGGATCGCGGCTCCCCAGGTATATGCACCGCGTTTAGGTAAAAGTTCAAGGATCTCGGTCATGGTCCGAGGCGCGCTCTTCGACGGCGGGTCATTTAGCACCTGAAGTACTGCGTGGGTCAGGATGTGCTTGCGTAGGAGCTTGCCGAGCTCGGGCGGTCTGAGCATGGTGTTCCCGGTGACGATTCCGGCGATCTCGTCCATTGCCGCGGGATACCGCGACGGGTCGGGGCAGCTCCACAGCTGATCAGGGCTGGGAAGCGGTAGTTCCACATCCAGGTCATCCACAAACTCGTCGACGGTGAGACGGTTCTCGCCGATCACTGATTCGGGTGAAAAAGGGACCCCGAAAACCTCCTCGGCTACTTTGAGGATCGCCTTGCGATTACTGCCTTCGCCGAGGGTCGCGGACGTGGCGACTGGGCAAATGTCACCCATTGGCGCCCTGGGACGCGAATGTCCGGTGGCAGCAGCCATGCGGCGCAACAGCATTGCGACATCGGTTGCCTGCGCGCCGTCGTAGGTGTGGAACTCGTCCACTACTACGTAGGCGATCCGTGCGTCTTCCCACAGCGGCAAATCATCGGCACGTTGCATCAGAAGGTCAAGCATCTTGTAGTTGGTGACGAGGATGTCCGGTGGATTGCGTCGAATCTCTGACCGGCTGGTCATCACCTTCGGATAGCTGACCTCTGGGGTGTCACCGATATAGAGCCCGGCGGTCACCTGCTCCATGCCGGTCTGGGTGAGGTAGTCGTTGAGGCGACGCGCTTGGTCCGTAGCCAACGCGTTCATCGGGTACAGAAACACGGCTTTCACGCCGGGATTGCCTTTGCCGCGCTCGCGTCGGCAGTGGTCCAGGACCGGGATCAGGAACGACTCCGTCTTACCCGAACCGGTGCCGGTGGTGATTAGCGACGGCTGCGCCTGCTTGCCTTTGGTACTCAAGCGCTCCCAAGCCTGGGCCTGATGCACGTGCGGGATGAAGCCGGAAGGGGTCCAGCTGAGCGGATTTCGCCAGGATTTCTCGTCGACCTTGCGGAATTTGGTGCGGATACGAAGGTACGGTCCCCGGAAGATGCCCTGCTGGGGATGTTCGAGGAAGCGCTCCAGGGAATCCCTAACGGTTGGCTCGGCCAGCGCGAAGGTCGTGGTGAGGTATTGGGTGAGGCTCCTACGGAGTTCCTCGGCTGCGAGAGTCGGTTTCATTCGGTCCTGCCCTCGTTCTGTTCATGCGGGGCCGGCCAGTTCGCCTCGCGGAGGCGGCCAACAAATACCGCGTGGGCTTGGCGGTATTCAGACTCGCGATCAGCTTTATGAAAAGGTGCGGCGTAGCCATCTGGAGCAGGGCCTTTGATCTCCGGGTCCAGATGGGCCATTAGTTGTTGGAAGTGCTCTTTGGTTTGATTGTAGCCAAATGCGTACGGATCTTCGGCTATCCTGCGACCGTTATTGTCAAACCACATTCTGAATTCTCGGTCTACTAGAATTGGATAGCGCCCCCGGTAGATCGCGACTAGATGATCGGCGTCCATGCCGAGCCAAGCTGCTACAAGCGCATCGGCTTCGACCAACGCGGCCCTACGCTCACGTTCGCTGCGAAATGGCGTACTGTAATCCCAGTGTTCATCGACATCGCTAAGTCGTTGGAGTTCAGGCCACGCAGCGGCCCATTTTTCGTTCCGCCAGGCAGGGTCGTAGGCCCTTTCCCAAAGAGGAGCATACGCCTCTGTCATACAGTTCATGCGCAGCATCCTAAATAGCAATGCGGGGGCGAGGGGATGGTCGAGTGTGCCAGCGGGCATTGCCTGGGCTTCGGCATCTTGCAGATTCTGTTTACCGGCCAGGCGAACTAGATAGTCGAGTGGTAATGCCGCCCAGAATCCAGCGGCTAACAGAGTTTCCAGATCGTTTGGCAGCGTCAAAGTATATACGCCGTGTATGTGGGCAGGGCCTGGTGGTATTAACGCAGCAAAAAGTGATCGTTCCGTGCTCTTGGGGTCGATCATCTTGCGCCAAGCAAGTCGATAGAACCGGGTGCTCCGGAGCGTGTCGCGAGTGCTCGTGCGCATGTATAGTGTCCGGGGTGCCGCGTCTTCTGGTAGTGTTCTATGGTTCCATGAAATCCAGTCTTTCGAGTTATTGAAGGGGTCATTCGGCTCTTTTGCAAATGGAGTAGCAATGCTGAAATGTGAACCCTGCAGAATTACTTCGTCGAGGGATTCGGGTCGGCCGACCATCTGTTTAATTTGGCCGTCGTTCTGTGCGGTCGTCTCGTTATAGCCTGCACTGATTTGAGGGCTTTTCGAACGAAGGCGCTCGGGGTACCTGCCGAGAGCGGTGATAGCAGCCTGCTCGCGGACTGAAACTAGGAAAAGTAAGGGGACCTGGTTGGCGGGAACACCTTCCATGCCACCAATGCGTCCCCATTCGGTCAGAATTTCCTCATTCACCCGAATTATTCGGTCACGATGCGGTCGGCGATCCCAATCGCCACGGTACTTTTGGCCCGGCGTTTCCCCTTCGCCGCTGTGGGAGAATGAATCTACCAGTGTTCGGGCATCATACATCTGACTCAGGTGGTCAAAAGAAATTTCCTGTTTCTCGCCATAGATGTGTACTCCAAATTCTCGCGTTCGACCGATGTCGAACGCCCAGTTTGCTGCATTTACGAAATTTCCGTGTAGCCGCAACCTTGGGTATGTGGCGGCTCGGAGTGTCCCATCTTTAACACCACCGAAATGTGTGTCTGGATGGATGAGGCCAGCAATGCCGGAATGGGCAGTATTCGACCATGTCTGGCACATGAATGCCCGGTAGAAATCAGGTCGAGTGCCATTGAGTATGGGATACGTCATTGCGCTTCCGAGGAACTCGACTACTCCACTGTTGTTAGCTAGTTCCTCAAAGTACGAGGATCTGCATGGATCGGGCGCAAGCGTGGATAGCTTTCTATCGCGCCATGCAGGAGTTCCCGATTTTCCTGTTAGCTTGAACCAAGGCTCCCACTCCGCTAGAATAGCGTCTTCTTTCCAGTCAGGTCGAACCCAGGGGGGATTGCCTACTTGGAGATCGAAACCTCCATCGTTGAATATCTGGGCTAGCTGCAAATCCCAGTGAAAAAACCCTTCGTTCTCGGCAATATTGCGTACGTTCCAGAGCCACGGAAACCTCACTTCCAACTTTGGCCACGGGTCCATCCCCATCCAAGTCGGTAGCTCGTCCTCGTACTCCTCGAGATCAGACAAACTCACAAAGTTTGTCACAAGCGAGTCCGCGGGCACGTCCGCCCGTCCAAGCGTTGATTCTGCGAAATCTAGCCAGTCGTCTAGATTTTTAAGAGGGATGACGTTGCGGACCGGCTCGATCTTTGATCGGCGCGGCTGCTGAGGCTTCCTAGCGGATTTCACCTGCGACTGAGCGTAGTCCGCCAAGTCGAGTTGCTCATCGCCGAGGCTGAACAATGACTCGGTAATGTAGACCTGCTCGAATCCGGTTGAATTCAGGGTCGCCGACGACTCTACCGTCGCCGACGGCAGCTGAGTGTCGGTGCCGTGTTCGCGGGTATAGGTTGCGTCTGTTCCATCGAGCAACCCGGCCTTGTCCAACGGCCAAAACCACAACGCGCACCAGGCATCCATCACCTTCTTCAGCCGCCAATAGGGGGTACCGGGCGCGGTAAGGTCCTGATACACCTTCTCTTTGGGGACAGCCTGCTCGGGCTGGCGGATCCAGTCCGCTCCCCAGACGTCTATCTTTCTACCGATCTCCTGCTCGGAGATCGTCAGCCGCTGAACGACCAGGTCCCAGAGATATTCGACGCGACCGGAGAGAGCCTGGAGCCGCTGGATCTGGGTCAGCTTGCGCCCGCCCGCCTTAACGTCGGAGACCTTCTTTTTCATCCCCCTGCGCCAGTCGCTCAGCTGTTTGACCTGTTCCGGCACTAGAGCTTTCGCGAGGGCTCTCGCGTCCTTGTTGCCCACAACAGCACCCCAACCATCCGCGGGTACAAGGAAGTGGTGGATGTTCCCGGCTGGCGCGCGCCCAGCTGGGAACGGCAAGTCCGTGGGTTGAATCCCCAGCCATTCCCCCCTGGTCAGCTGGGCTGCGCTATAAACCTTTCGTCCGGCCCCGATCAGCGAGTTGCCGCGCCGCAGATGTAAACCAAACCACGGCGCCTGGAGCCCGGGGTGCATCACATTCAGCCACAGCGATACCTCAGCCAGCTCGACGGCCGTCTCGTTGAGGTCGACCCCGTACGAGTTGTGCAATGCTATGTAGGCCTTCGCCTTCTGGAGCTCAAGCTCGTAATTTTCCGGATTTATGTCTAGCCCGAGCTCGCGCTGTCGGCGCTTCAGGTACTCCACGGCCACTTGGTTGATGGCCTCATTGAGGAAAGCTCCCGATCCGAGCGCTGGTTCACAGATCTTCCAGCTCAGAATCTCCTGTGCCGTCGTAGTCGTCCCGTTCTGATCGAGACGGTGCTGCAGCGCCAGCTGCACGGTAACGCTAGTCAGCGATTCCGGTGTGTAGTAGGAGGCACTGGTTTCCCGGTCGCGCCCGGCCAGTCGGTAGACGAAGGAACCGAGCGAATACCGCATGTACTCTTCGGTTTTAGTGCCGTCCTCAGACATGCGGTGGACGAACACGTCCGTGGAGTATTCGCCCTCCTTCGAAGCAGGGATCAGCCAGGAGCCGCCTTTTGGATCACCGTTCGTTGCGACCTCGAGGAGGTCCTCGGTGGCGATGAATCCTGTATAGGACATCAGGCCTTCGTACACCGCGCCCAACTGGTTGATACCCAACTGCGCGTACGAGATGAAGCCACCCCGCTGGTTCCGCCCACCTTTGGCAAGCATCAATTTCCGCAGCACCTGATATAGGCAGTCGTTGGTCAACCGGGTGTCGACAGTGCGACCGTCGTCGTCGAGCAGCAGATCCTTACTGATGAGCTCGATGGCTTCGGGCCCGAACAAGTCCGAGCGCATCGGCTCGAAGCGCAGACCTTCGTCCTCATACACCTCATCGCTCGTTCGGGGCCGGTGGCCCTTGTTAACAAGGCGGAACAGTAGATCCAGAGATTCGTACAGGTGGAAGCTGCTGCGCGCCTCCTCACTGCTGAGGTCGCGGACGACCAGGTCGCCCAGACGCGCGAGGCCATAGCCGCGGGAGTAGTCCTGGTCATCGGTGGGCAGGATGCCGAGTTCGGGTCGCGCCTCGGCATAGAGCAGAAACAGGATTCGGTACAGGTAACGCAGGGCTTCGCGGCCGAGTTCCTTCGCGAGTTCCGCGGGGTCGCGGATCTCCTCGGGGCGGATGCCTTGTGCGCGCAGTCGGTCGAGCACTTCGTTGGCGATCAACTCGACCGACTGTTTGAGCCCCTCTCGCAGCTCCTTCGATACCCCGACTGCATGGTTGCGGGAGCTGGCGAGTAGCTCAGCCAGGGGCTCGGAGCCGCCTTCAGCGGGCGGGAGCAGCGAGTCCGCTCCCAATAGAGCACCGATCACCGACAGTTCATCGATGTCGTTGCGTCCCAGCGCGACATCGAGGCTCACCCCGAGGTAGCGGCCTTCTCCCCAGGTGGCGCGGTCGGCGAGGATTACTACGCCGCCCGCGAGGAGTAGCACATACCGGGGCGGCTTGTTGCCAGCGAATAGCCATTTCGCGAGTTTCGTGCCAGAGGTGAGCTCCTCTCGGGCTGACAAGGAGACTGGGGAGAGAAGCTTGCCAGCTTGGTCATCCGCGAGTGCTGCGTCCACATCAACTGCCCAGCCGCATTCGATAGCTACCAGGTGTTCGTCGGCGTACGCAACGTTGACGTTGAACTCGCCGCCAGCGCGTTCAACTGTCAGCTCTCGCGGTTGTGCGTCGAAACCCAAGGCGCACAGCACATCGCCGTGAAGCGCATGGAGCTTCTTGTGCCACTCCGAGGACTCTGCGGTCAGTGATTCTCCGGCGATGCGCCGAGTATTGATATCTGCGAAGTACGGCCGGTTTGCGAAGTATGACTTTCCAAGTGCCCGGAGGCCCTGCCGTGGTGTAGGCATAGCAGACTGATGAGGTTCAGCGAACTCGTTTGGCCCCGGCGCATCATCGGTTCCAATAGCGTCAGCTGCGGCCGCTGGTGCCCGCCGGTGCAGCTTCTCCTGCTCGGTCCATCGTGCCAACTGGCCGACCTTCTTCAACTCCTTCGGCAACACCTCGGCGAGATAGTGGGCCGAGAAATATTCACCACGGTTGACGATTGAGTCGAGCCTCACTGTGCTGCCTCCTGCTCCGGAACGAGGACGGCCAACACCCGCAGCAAGGGTGCACCGGTGGTCTGCATGCCGTCGAGCAGGCGCCGCTGGCGCTCGACGGTGTCGTCGATGTCCTGCTCCCGGCGGCCCCGCTGAGTGGTTGGCAGGCCGTCGAGTGCAAGCTGTTCCCAGGTGTGGAGCCTGCCTCGGTAGTCGTTTAGTGGCGCGACGACTTCCGTGTCGTACTCGCTGCGCCGGCTCTCCAGGTGGTCGCGGGCGGCTGCGACCGCGTTCGGGACATGGGCCTGCAACGAGGCGAGATCGAGGGACCGGCCGGTATTGGTCATGTCCGGGCCGACCTTCGCGGTCGCTAGCACATCCGTCATCGGCTCCAGCGCTACGCTCTCGCCAACAACCGCCATCCACTCGACGACTGTCGGTTGACCGAGCTTGTTGGAGTAGATGCCCTGGATCAGGAAGACCGGTTCGGCGACGTCGGCGACGATCACCGGCGCCTTCTGCCGGCCCAGCTCGACTAATACCTTGTCCGTAATCCAGTCCACCAATGGATGCAAGTCTGACAGGTACGCAATGTCGGGCCACATGGTCTTGGTGTCGCGGGCTTCATTCAGCTTGCGCTGGGCCAGCTTTCGGTCGAAGGTGACCTTCATTCGCTCCCGAACCTGGTGCATCCGGAGGTAGTCAGCCGGTAGCGCGGACAAACGATGCACTAGATCGGAAGGTGGCGTGAATGCCATCATCGCGCCATCGTCTTCTAGGTCGGCGAGTAGCCCGAGCGCATCGATGGCCTCCATGACGAAGGACTTGGTGCCCTCGAACAGGTGCGGCACGTCGGCTTTTGCCGGGTCTGCATCCTGCCCATCCACCCCGACCGAACCGAGAAGGTCGGCAAGCACGTCGTCGTCCGGTTGATTCTCGAGCGACTCGTCGACCGACTTTCCCTCCATCAAATCCTGGACCAGGCGCCGTTCCTCGCGTTCAGCACGATATTCGCCGGTGACCGCCTCTGCCGTGCCGAGAACGCGGTGCGCGTTCGCTTCTTTGGCCAGAAGCTTCTCGGCCACAGCGCGGTCGTCCTTGGCGCCCTCGACCTGCGAACTGAGGATCACCGCGCGGAACTGTGGCTGATGCTTCTGTCCGTAGCGGTCGATGCGGCCATTGCGCTGTTCGATGCGGATGAGGCTCCATGGCACGTCGTAATGGATCAGGTGGTGGCACTGCCTGTGCAGGTTGACGCCTTCGGAAGTGACATCGGTGGTTACCAACACTCGAACAGCGCTGTCGGACAACCCGAATCGTTCGATTATGTCCTGCTGATTCTGGTCGGACATGCCGTTGCCGAGCAGTTTGTCCACAGCCGCGGAAGGTAGGCCAAGGGCTTTGGGGAGCAGTTCGTGCAGCCAGTTGACAGTCTCGACGCTTTCGGAGAACACGACCACCCTGGTCGCCTCTTTTGGCCCAACGCCGATCTCGCGCAACTCGCGCACCAACTCAGCGAGCTTGGCCGAGTCATCGTCAGACATCTCAGCTGTCAGCTGCTGCAACGTCTTCAGCGCGTCGATCTCCAGCTTTTCCTTGGCATTCGTCAGTCGGTTCGAGACAGTCTTGGCCAACGCCCTGTGTGAGGACAGGAACGACTTCAACAGCGTGAACGGGAACAGCCGATTTGCTGTGCCGACTACGGGGCCACCTTGCCGTGCGTCACCAGCCAGCCACACTTCGGTCAACTCGGCGAAGATCTTCTCCTCAGCGGGCGTCGCCTGACACCGGATCGGCACCGAGGGGCCGCGCTCAGGCCACCTGCTGCCGATCTGGTTGCGGACCTCGGCGTTGGTCTTCGTTCGCCGAATGTAGAGGTGTTCGATGTCGCTGGCCTCATACTTCGAGGTGTCGGCGATCGCGGCCGGGTCGAGCATGCGGATCAGCTCAGCGAAGGACTCGACATTGCCGTTGTGTGGGGTGGCGCTGGCGAGCAGCAGAGCATCGGTTTGGCGCGCGAGCAGCCTGGCAAGCTTGTTGCGGAGACTGGTCTCGCCAATCAGATTGTGCGATTCGTCGATGACTACGGCGTCCCACTGCATCTTCTCCAGGTGCTGGCCGTACTTGCCCTCGTTCTTGAGAGTATCGATGGAGACGATGATCCGCTTGTAATAGGTGAATGGGTTACGTCCGGCGGGAATCTCGCGTTGGACGCGCTCGATGCCGACCGAGTCCAAGCGGATCAGCGGGATAGCGAATCGCGTCCAGAGCTCATGCTGGAACTGCTCCAGCACCTGCTGCGGGGTGACCACCAAAATGCGTTCGCCGCGGCCGCGGCGGATCAACTCGGCGAGAATTAGTCCGATTTCCAGGGTCTTACCCAGGCCAACGACGTCTGCAAGGAGAATGCGGGGGCGCAGTGCCTCTAGCGCTTTCACCGCCGGCCGCTGCTGATAGATCAACGGATCGAGCAAGAACCGGTCGGCGAGGGCGAGGCCCTTCTCGGTCTGCGGCAGCGGAGTGCGGCGTAGTACTGCTTCCAAGAACAGCCGGCTCTTCGCGAACCGAGGCGACAAGTCGAGTTCGAGGATGGTGTTCTCGGGCTCGAGCAGGCTCACGTCGTCGAGTTCCGTGAAGAACACGGCCTCCTCGTCGCGGACGAACTCGGAGGCGCCGATGGCAGTGACGCGGTAGGTGACTTCGCCGTAGTGCGTGATCGGCGCGCACGTGCGGACGATCCACTCTGCATCGCGCACTTCGATACGGGCGCCTGGGGGATAGGCGGTCTCGACCACTGAAAGTCCTTCTGGTTCAGAAACGGGCGGTGGCGGCGTAGCTCTCGCGTAAGCGCTCGGCGAGCTGATGAATCACCGATCCTGGCGGCGCGACCACGGATAGATCCTTGCGGGCCGGGCGCCGCGGCGGAGCGATCTCTTCTGGATCGGAGTCCTGGCGTACGTACGTAGCGACGGCAAGGTTGCGGATCGCCGTCGGTATCTGGTTGCCGATCAGCTGCTCGAACCGTTCGGACAGGTCGGCGACGGTAGGTCGACTTTCTGGATCGAAGGCCAGCATGCGCCGCAGTAAACGTTCAAACGAATACGGGATCCCCGTCAGATCCGGAACCGAGGCCGAGTTGGAGATCTTGAACAACTGCATCGGAGTCGTCGCCTCGTGGAATGGGAAGTGCCTGGTCAGCGCATACAACAGGGTTGCGCCGAGCCCGTACACATCGGTGGCGAAACTAAGCTCCTTCGGTGAATTCACCTGCTCAGGGGCCATGCACGCTGCGCTGCCCAAAGTACTGCCGGTGTTGGTGAGATCGGAGGGCCCATCCGCGTATGCCACCAGCCCTAGGTCGATGATTTTGGGGCCCTCCGGACCCATTAGAATATTGCCTGGCTTCAGGTCGCGATGCAGCAGGCCGACGGTGTGAATGTCATTGAGCGCCTTCGCCACTAGCAGGCCGAGAGTTGCGGCCTGGACCTCGGTGAGAGTCCCCTGCGCCTGGATGTAGTCCTTGAGTGTGAGGCCGGGAATGTATTCGATGGCGACCCATGGCTGTATATCGTCAGCCTCCGACGCTGCAAGTAGCGTGGCGACGTGGGGGCTCTGGACTGATCGCAGTGCTTCCACCTCGCGCGCGAATCGTTCCCGGATCTCGGCGCGGCCCAGCAGGCCGCCGAGAATCACCTTGACGGCGACAGGTTCCTGGTCGTCGGTGATGCCGTAGTAGACAACGCCCATGCCGCCTTGGCCGAGTCGGCCTCGGAGTGCTACCGATCCCAGCCGTGTCGGATCGCTTTTCGTCAGTCTGTCCACCGGATGCTCCCCTCATCATCAATAGGTGGGTTCACCGACCCGCCGGCCAAGCCGGCAGCGAGTAGCCCCCCAAGTGCGTTCGCAGACTCTGCCGTCTGGCGAGCTGCTTCGCGCAGTTCGTTGATCCGTCGGAAAGCTGCGCCGTACCCCCGCTGCTCAGGCAGCGGAAGTAAAGGTATCCGAATGCGGTTGGTTTCGGTACGGATGGTGGAACCCGACGATGGCCCAACCGAGTCGGTCCAGGTGGCGAAGCCAGCCAGGAACCACGGATCGAGGCGTTCGAGGTTCGGGCGGAGCACGAGAACGGCGGGGCCAGCCGCTGCTCCAGCATCCCGGGCATCAGCGACACGGATCAGTGGGCATCCTCGCTGCGTGCGGGCTTGGGGGAGCAAAACGTCGCCGATCGCGATCGAAACTAGACTCGACGTGGTGGCTAGCTCGCTTGCCGGTGTCGTCGCACGTTCGCCGATAACAATATCCTGGGCGCTCAAGACCGGTTGCGTTGGGTTGCCTGCCGTTTCCACGCTGTCCTTCGATCGCGGCACTGTACGCAGAATCTTCAGGGAACCGCCATGCGCCAGGTCTGACAGCGTACTGCTGCGCCACTGCCTCGGTTGCGCGGTGGTCCAGCCGCGTAGCGGATCGATATCCGCGCGGACGGCGTCTGCCTGCTCCGACAGCGCTGCAAGAAGTTCGTCAACCTGGATCGCCAAGGTTTGCGGATCCGGCGGGACACGAGTGTGACGGGAAGGGCTGAGGTCAACGAGATCGTCGAGCAGCGTGACTACCGGAACCGATGCGGTAACGTCCGGAAGGGCTATGAACGAGTGAGGGCTGACGTCGAATGCCCGCCACGATGACACAACGCGATCCGCGAATTGGTCGAAGGGCTCGGGGGTGGGCTCGACAAACAACACGCGGTCCGATATCGCCGCTCCCCCGACAGGCCGACGCAGCACCCATAGTTGCAGCGCGATCGGCGTCCACGGAACGGTCCCGTTGGGCAGTGCGACCACCGCGCGTAGGGCGCCCGTCCGTAACAGCGCTGCCCGGATACGGCGTCCTGATGTGCGTGACGCCACAGCGGGTGGCAGCATGAACACGGCCGTTCCACCAGGGCGCAGGTGAGCCAGGCCGTGCTGTAACCAGGCCAGTTCCGAGTCAACCTTGAGTGGTTCTCCGTATACCCATCGGGAATCGAAGGCGAGCTCATCTGCTCCCCAGTCGCGTTGCCCTACAGGCGGATTACAAAGGACTGCGTCAGCCTCAAGATTGGGGAAGCCGTCTGCCCGCAGACTATCGCCGGTGTGAAATCGGTGCTCTGTCCCAGTCTCCAGGGCCAACGAGAGTCGTGCCAATTCGGCTTGTACCGGCATGGCATCTTGGCCGTGCAGGTCGGACGCGCCCAGTCTCGCGGCCTCGATCAGCAGCCCACCCCTGCCACAGGCTGGGTCGAAGACGCTTTTCGGATAGTCGGCGCCGGGCGTGACGAGCAACCGAGCCATCAATGCGGCGAGGGGTTGCGGCGTCCAGTACTGGCCGGACTCGAGAGAGCCCTGTGTTGCCCGCTCGGCCAGTACTTCCAGAACCTTCAGTGGGCCCTCTGCAGCGGCGACGGCACGGAGGGCGACGGATAACTCTTCCGTCAGCTGCTGGGCCTGGCCGGGAACGGTGAGTTGTCCGGCCTCCACCCGAACCGCTGTCAGTGCTGGCGCTACCTCCTCAGGGCGAACTTCGGTTTGAACCAAGGCGCGCAGCTCGGACAGCGGTGACTCGGCCGAGCTGTAGTCGTGCGCTTTCAACCAGGCCTTGACTTCGCTGAAATCGAAAAGTGGTCGGGCTTCCGTGCCACCCGTCATCGCGGGGAAGTCGGGATGACGTCGACGCCAATTGCTCACCGTTGCGCGGGTCACTCCCGCGTAGCGGGAGACGTCCGCGGCGGTTACCAGTGGCTGTCCATCTTGTGAGCCCTTGCTCTGCATGAGTGTGATCGTAGCCGGGTGGATGACAAAGTCAATCTCAGTATGAGAGTTGACAACGCATTCACGTATGGTTACGGTTCGACCAAGGGGGCGGCGAATCGATGTCGACTCGTGCAGGTATTGAAGGGGTAGGAATGAGCAAGTAGTCGGGATCCGGGCCAACGCTCCGATCGGAACAGGCGACGTCGATCGGTCTACGTGGTCATACGGGAATGCTGACCGTCGGGTTGTGGGTCTCACGATCGGAGAGTCTGCGATCTCGGGAAGCGTGCCCGCAGCCTCAGCGGTCGCTCGCGCCACGGCAGAGGGCGCCGAAGCCTGAATTCCAGCCGACGGTTGACCAAGTGGAGCTGACATTGAAGGTTGTGAAGGCGATGTGCTATGGCTCAGCTGACTGCAACCCTCTTCGTTCAGATCGACCGTCTTTTCCGCTTCGCTGACGAGCTGTAGACCGACAATGAATGGACGGTGCTCCACGAGATTGGCGACGGTGAGGATGTCTGGCAAACGAACCTCTTCACTATCAGCTGCACCGTACGCCCGGTGCGGCGGGCTACCCGTACGGCCAAACGAAACTGGTCGCACCAGACCTCAATTTTGTTCCTAACCGTCGCGGTTGCCGATGTGATTCGCGGCGGAGTGCACTTAATTCCACGACTACACCGAGATCGCCCTGCGTGAGGCAGCATCGGTCGACGAGATCATCGTCTCGCGTGCTGCTCGGCTGTAGATCTGTCACTAATTTCTCCAGCTTGAACCGGGCAACTGCATGGGTGATTCGACGGCAGCCCCGCGGCTGGCGATTCATGTTCAATGCGATTTACCTCAGGAGGAACCAATGCCTGCAAAAGTCCGCCGCGTGACGGTTTACCGCTTGGTTAACGTATCGCCCACGACTGACGCGATGCTCGACGCGATGACCGCCGACAAGCTCGGAGCCGAGGATTTCGATGTCGACGAGATCGAGTTCGCTGGCAGACCTGTGCTGGTGTTTACCCGGCAGTTTCCTCCTGAGACCGCTGGATGGTGCGCAGAACTGTCGGCGTTGACGGGCCGCGACATTCGTTTGGACCGTTCCGACGGCGCCGCAGTGCTTGTGCTTTCAGTGGACGACAATGTCTTCGCGATAGGGTACGGACAGGGTTTCCACTACATTCCTGCTCGGTTGAAAGAAGCCGACTTCGGCCTGAGGTGTGCGTTGCGGGCGGTCGATCCGGCGCGGGTTCGTGAGGTAAGTCGTAAGAGGCTCAGCCTCACTACCAGACAGGACGATACCTATACCCCGACCGGTGTTTCGATTGGCGGCGTTGGGGTTCACGAAAGGACCGAGCTGGTGAAACGCCTGGGTGGATTGCTTGAGGCTGCTGACCTTGGCCTCGATCACCGCGCGCAGGTATCGATGAGCGGCGCTGACGGGCTCAGGTTGCCGATGCCTGTGGACCAGTCGCAGTTCCTCGCCGTGCTCCGCCGGCTGAACGACATTGCGAATCGGGAAGTGCAGGAGGACTTCGAGGCAGTGGCGGCCATCGAGCCGGTATCTGACGCCGTGGTCTCGTCGAAGCTGGACGGCATGCTCGCGGATGGACTGCGAGGCGGATCGGCAATGGATATTGCCTGCGCAATGCCGGTGGATATGTTCGACGTTCGACAGGAGGTGGACGGGTATGTCGTCCAAATCGCTGGGCAGAGTTCGGTTATCGACGAGCTGGACATCACCGTTTTGCGGGCGATGTGCCGTGATCTTGACGATCCGGTGCAAGCTTTGCGCGACGGCGAAATCGCAGCGTGGTTTGGGAGAGGCGCAGGACCTGGCTGTGTGGCTATCCGCTGGATTGAGGCGTCGGCGTCGATAGGCTCTCAGATCTACTTCTTGAGAGAGGGGCGGTGGCACCAGTGCGGCGCCACCTATTTCGACTCGATCAGTACGCGTATTCAGGAGCTCATCCCGGACAAGCCGGAATTGGCGCTGCCGCCCTGGCCGAACGGAGAAAGTGAAAGTCGCTATAATAAGGCGGTTGCGGGAAGAATGCCCGGTACACCGTACGTGAGCCTTGACACGAAGCTCATCAAGACGAGTGTGCATGCTGGCAACGGATTCGAGGCTTGTGATGGGTTCACAGGCTCGCTGGTGCTCGTTCATGTCAAGGCATCTGACGGAGCTGCGCCGCTGAGCCATCTGGTGAATCAGGTGCAGTCATCAACTGAAGCCCTTTGCCTGCAAGCGGAGGCTAGGAAGAAATTCGCCGCGCTGGTGGAGGCAGAGAGCGGCGGCCAGATCACTGTGCCGCCAGACTTCATGCCTACGAAGGTTATCCTGGCGATCAAACTCAAGCGTAAGGAGCTCACGCCCGCGAACCTCTACCCGCTTGCGAAGGTCGCGATCGTCAACATGGCCGACTCGCTTATCCGCTATTACGGTGTCGCTGTCGAGGTGGTCGGCATTCCGCACGATTGAGTGGAGACGCCAGACCTCACTGCGTGTTCTTGGCCCGACGATGAAATGACGAACCAAGCCGCGCCGCGCTCGATCGGGTGATCACTTCCGCACCGCCGATGGTGCTGAGAACGCGCCAGGGTGGCGCCAGCGGGCCGCGAGCACTGCTCCAACACAGTTATATTCGCGGTCGGACGACCTAATATGACGTCAACGCACCGGTTTGATCCAGAGGTATGGGTGGCAACCTGGGGTTATTCCAGTCTCGTCCGAGATCAGACGTTGCGCCGAGGCGGCTCGGCCGGTCTGGAGAAGCTGATTCCTTCGCTTCCAGCAACTCACGCGGCTTCTCCGGGATGTCACCGTGGCCGTAGGAGTTGGAGCGGAGTGCTGCATGCCACGGTCTCCGGCCCTGCGGCCAACTCACCGTATAGGGCTTCGCCGTCGACCTCGACGGGATCGGGACCGGCGGTTGACGAGAAACCCAGACAGAACGACACCGAATACGGCGGCCTGGCAAGAGATGGCAAATATTCGGTCGCAGAGGGTCCTTCTGGGTGCTGTACTCGCAGCGGTAGCTGCACGTGGACGGTGTCGCTGAGCGTTGATCCCGGTTCGATTCGGGACGCGAGTGGTGGTGGTCGCGGCATCGACCTCGGCACGATGCAGTTCGGCGATCGGTAGATGAATTTTCGCTGGCTGATCTCCACGACACCGTCGGAACGTGGCACGACGAAATGCCTCTCGCGAGGTGCAGCCGAATCTGTGTCCTGCTGGATTCGGTTGATCGCGTAGACAGGGCTCGGTCGGTTGTTGGTCGCGGTGTAGTGGATGGTCAGTTCCGTCGGGGTTTCCTCGAAGTCGACGGTCGGCCCCAACCGTTCATCCCACTGTGCCTGGGCAGGTTCGCACCAGTGATTTCGGTCCTCGTCGATCGGGGCGGCCGGAGGCGGTGGCGAAGTGCTCGAAATCGCGGAGTGTCGAGCGATCGCTTCGTCCTGCCCCGCGGCGCACCCGCTGAGGACGAGGATCGATGACACCACCAGAACTCTCCGTAGCTTCATTCAAAGCGGGTTTTCAGGAAACCTAGGATTCGTCGACCGGCCCAGGCCAGAACTTGATGATCCGCTCGGCCAGGCTGAGGCCGCGCTTCTCGATCTGTCCTGGCCCCCAGGATTCGTGTGCGGCGATCTCCTGATTCATTCGTATGCTGCTGGCACGCAGGGTCTCACGCTTGCGGGCGAATTCGTGGTTGCTCAGCGACTCATTGTAGCCAGTCAGTGTGAGGTTCCCCAGCGTGTGGACGTAGCGCTCATGGAGGGCGTCGACTTTGTCATCGCCGAATTCGGTGCTCAACTGAGCGCGCCACTGGACTGAGAGTGTCTGGGGCATGACATGTTCGATTGTGAGCGATGCCGGGGCCACGGGCTCCTTGGTGGCGAAGAGATTCTCGATCCACGTCATCAGGACCTTGCGCTGGGCCGCCCGGCCGTTCAGGTACAACGGCATGCTCGAGATTCCCTCGATGAGCTGCTTGTCGGTCGCATAGTGCTTGCGGCCGACCGAAAAGTACATACGGAGAGCCGCATCCACGGGAACTGAAGTATCGAGTTGGGGCACCGCCTCGGCGAACAACCGATTCAGGTTCATGGTGGTACGACCGGTCAGGAACCGGCGCACCAGGAGGGCTTCGATGTAAAGGAGTGCCGTCGCGAGCTGCTCGTCGGATGCCTTGCCCTGATCGCGTAGCACCAGTAGGTGCAAAACTAGCGGCGCGGGGGTGTTCGAGTCCCATTCAGCGAGGCGGGAAAGCCGCAGTCGCACCTGGGGATCAGACTCGAGCTCCGGCTCTAGGATCAACCGGTAGAGCCTGCCGAGGCGAGCGATCCGTTCAACCTCGGCCACGATCTGCGCTTCGGTCGTCAACTTCTCGAGTCTGGCCTGCTGCGCGGCGAAGGTCTGACCCTGCTTCAACTTCGGTCGTTTGTGCAGGATATCGATCCAGAAAAGAGTTTCGATGCGTTCGTTGCCTAGTGATTCTTGCAAAGGCAGCCACTGTGTGCGGTACACCTCCTCGCTACGCTCAGGCAGACGCATGAACAGGTAGTTGCGGAGCAAGTCGCCCTGAGTGAGCATGAGGCCGGTGTTGTTGAGCGACTGGAAGATCCGGTGCACATTGTCGCTGGCGTGAGCGCTGATCGAAACGACCGACAAGCCCGAAACTACAGCATCAACGAGCTGCGACAGCCCGAAGGGCATGTCGTCTGCGTCGGTCATGGCACTCAGGCGAGCGCGGAAGAACCGGTAGGCGTTGACGACCCGGCCGTCGTGATCAGAGAGCGGTCGGCCATCGATCACCGCGGTGTACGCGGGGCGGTCGACCTGTGTCGGCAGGAGTTTGAGACGGTCGGGGTCGTCGTTGTACTGATTTGTCAGAAGTTGGTGGTGGATTCGGTCGCTGTCGCGGCTGGTCGAACCATCCACTTCCCGCAGGAAGTCACGGATCGCAGCGAGCAACAACGTCAAGGTGGTCAGGCGTTGCTGACCGTCGACGACCAGGAACTGAGTCACCGTACCGGCGACGCTCGCGGGCGCCGGGGCAAGCACCACCGAGCCGATGAAGTGGGTCGCCCGGGGCTCGTCGAGACGGTCCTCGGCGAGTTGGATGACGTCATTCCACAGCTCCTGCAGCTGTTCATCACCCCACCCATAGGGCCGCTGGTACAGCGGAACAAGGTACTGCGAGCTCCCCTCGAGAATCCGCTGCAGACTGGTTTCCTGGGCCGCGACCACTCAGTTCTCCTTTGTTGGCTTTCCACCGAACACCGACGAGGTGCCGTCTACTCGAACACGACGCCCTGTTCGGCTGCGGCCGCATCGATCAGGCGTGCCACCGCTGTCAGAAGCGCATTCGATTCCAGCGCCCGTCCCGTTACCGGCATCGGCGCGCCGCGTTCCAGTATGCGGACGTCGAGCGCCTGGGCACGGCGGGCGACGGAGCCGTTGCCGGACAACGCGTAGGCCTCTACCCATTCCGCATGCGGTTCCTCGACGATGCGGCTCTCCACCAGGTCGGTGAGGCGGCTCGTGACGGCGATCATGAAATTGTCGATCAGGACCTGGCGTTCCTCGGTGGTAGGTCGCGCACCCAGCCACCGCTGCGGGTTCTGGACGACGTTCCAGACCTGCTCGTTCAGGGACTCGCGGAGTTCGGCGACCGGCTTGAGGTTGTCGTATTCGTTGTTGTCCCACCGGTTTGCGACACGGCGGGCCAGCGCCTTGATGCGACTGCCGTGTTCGGGGAAGACCGAGGCGTGCGATTTGAGTTTGAGGAGGGCTTGCCACTTGTCGCGGAATTCGACAACGGCCTGTGAGATGCCTTCGAACAGTTCGGCTTTGCGGTACACCGGGCGGGACTCGCCTGCCCGGTTCGCGATCTCGGGATCGGCGATGTGCGCCAGCAGTTTGTTGAGTTCCTCGATGGTGCGGCGGCCTGCGTTGTTGGTCGGCTTGAGCTGCTTGTGGATGCCGCCCACGAAGAACGCGCCGTGCTCGAGGCGCAGTTGCAGAACGCGTTCCGCCGACTCGAGGGCGGGGTTGACCTGGCGGCCCTCGGCACGGAGCTGGCTCAAGACGTTGTGCAGTGACTGGCGGACATGTTCCTCGCGCTCGGTGAATGTGTCGAGGTTGTCGCCCTTGACCTGGTCGAAATGGGTGAACAGGAAGTGCAGTTTCGCCGAGTGGCCGGAGATGGCAACGCTTTTCAGGGCGGCGGCAGCGGCGGCCTGCATGGGCTGCTGAGCGTTGTCGACTAGCAGGACGGCGTCGACCTGGTCGAGTTGGCGGGAGATGCGGGTCGACAGGGGCGAGGCATGGGATTTCGCGTGGCCGAGGCCTTCGCCGTCGATGAGGACCAGCCGCGGGCGGGTGTCGGCCCACTTGGGGACGAACGGGCCGCTGACGCGGACCGCGCTCACCAGCGGGGTGAGGAGACGGCCGAAGAGTTTGGCGTTGTTGCCGGTGAAACGGGTGATGGTGGTGAGGAATTCGGCGCGGTCGGTGCTCTGCAGGGTCCACAGGATGGGCCAGTCGCGGGAGTCGTAGCGCAGTTCGCCGATGTCGATGGCCTCGAACCGCTGCATCAGCTCGGTGCGGAGCATGTTCACGATCTGGGTGAAGCGCGGGTTGCGCGGGAGGTCGGAATCGGCGTTGCGTTCGATATGTTTCGCGACTTCGTCGGCGGGCACCGTGTAGGCGGTCTCGAGGGCGTACTCCTCGGCCATCAGCCGGATCGACTGGACAGCGGACTTCAAGGCGCGCGCGGTGGCCGCCTCGTCGATCTGGCCGAAATCGTCGGGGTCCAGGTCGTCGTCATCGTCGTCCTCGTCTTCGTCGTCGATGACATCGTCGGCCGAAACGGCCTGGATTCGGCCGAGGGCGTAGCTGAACCGGAATCGCTGGTTCACGTGGTCGAGCAGCTTGCGGCCAACGACGGCGTCGTCCTTACCCGCATAGGCGGACAGGGCGGCCTCGACGACGTTCTCCTGGAGGTGCCCCTCGATGACGTCACGTGGCGCAAAGGTCACCGCGGCGCGGAATGTGGGCTCATCGCTGACGATCACCTCCATGTCGGCGACCGTGGTTTTCGCGGTGGAGGTCGAGGGGAACTTCTCCGTCGTCGGGTTGGTGCCGAGCAGCTGGCGCACGACTGTCGTCTTGCCTGCACCGGTGGTGCCGAGCAGCAGCACCTTTCGGTAGCCATCGGCGCTGGTAGGAAGTGGTATGGACCGGTCACGCAAGGACAAGGAATCAGTCTTGGAAAGGTCCACGCCCCCGTTGGCCATGTCGCTGTCACCTATCTTGCTGCAGTCGGCTGGTGGGTCCAGCCCCGGCAACTCTAAAAGCGGCTGAAAACTATGTCAAACGATGTGCGCCGCGTGCTGTGATGGCGTGACACCGACCGAATGGTTTGGCTGACACCCGGTCTGGGTAAACATATCGCCGCCCGCGGCACCTGCCTTCCTTTCATCCGGTATTTTGTTCCTTCGACCGAGAGGCACGGAGGGGTGATGGTGGCGCTGCAACCGCAGGTTGTCGGTGGTCGGTATCAGCTGACCAGCCAGATCGGCGCCGGCGGTATGGGTCAGGTGTTCGCCGGATACGACCGCCACCTCGAACGCCCCATCGCGGTGAAGCTCACCCGGCCGGACCTGGATACGGATCCGCAGTGGACCCAGCGGTTCATCCGGGAAGCGCGGCTGATGGCCCGCTTGGTGCATCCCGGGCTGCCTGCGATCCACGATGCGGGGATCGAACCGGGTCCGCCCGAACGGCCGTATCTGGTGATGGATTTCGTGCACGGTGTGTCGCTGGATCGGATCGCCGGGTACCGCAGCATGCTGCCGGTCGGGGTGGTTGCCTCGATCGGCGCGCAGGTGGCGGCGGTGCTGGCGGCAGCACACCAGCAGTCCATCTTCCATCGTGATCTGAAGCCGTCCAACGTGATGCTGTGTCCGGACGGGACGGTGAAGGTCCTCGACTTCGGGTTGGCAGTGCTGCTGGACAGTGATGTCTCGCGGCTCACCTCCACCGGCAATACCCTCGGGACGCCCGCGTACATGGCGCCGGAACAGATCAATGGCGATCCGGTCGTGGCGCAGACCGACCTGTACTCGCTGGGCCTGGTGCTCTACGAGTTGCTCACCGGTGCGCAGGTGATCACGGGGAGCACGCCGTTCTTGTTGTGGCGCAAGCAGATCGAATTGGTGCCACCCGAGGTCTCGACGCTGCGCCGCGATGTTCCGCGTGATGTCGTCGCACTGTTGTCGGACATGCTCTCCAAGGATCCGCGGCACCGGCCGCGCGACGCGACGGCCGTGCACAGCACCCTGCAGCGGCATGTCGGCGGGCTCGACGAGCTCGACGATGTCCGGGAGCCGACCAGCCCGGCACGACTGTATGCACAAGCGCTGGTGACGCCACCGAGCTACCGAACCGCTCGCACTCTGATCGCGCCACCGGCCGATGTCGCCTTCACCGAGCCACGCACCGCGCCCACCGTGCAGGGGTTCGGCGACGACCGGCGCAGCAGCGCCGACCGGCACTTCGACGCCGGTGAATTCGCGATGGCGGCCGAGCTGTATCGAACGTGCGCCGAAGAACTCACGGCCGCGAACGGGCCGTATGACGAGCAGGCGATGTACTGCGTCCAGCGCCTGGCCATCTGCCAACTGCGCCTCGGGAATCCGAAGGCCGCGCTGAATCGGCTCAAGCGGTTGCACCAGCAGATGTCGGTGCGATTCGGTGCGCAGGACCCTCGCGTCATCGAGCTGGCGACCCAGATCGACGGCATCCATGTTCGCTGAGCACATCGGTTGCTCACTACTGTCATTGGAGGATTCGGGTGATCGACACCGCGAACGGGGAGCAGATTCCCGCTGATCTGGCCGGTCGTGGTGCACGGCTGTTCGACTTCCTGGCCCATGCCCAGCAGCTGCGGGTGAGCCGGATCAAAGACATCGCCACCTATCAGCGTGACGGTGAGGTCATCTGGGTGGCCGATCTCCCGGCCGATCCCGCCGTCACCTATCAGCCGGCCGAGCCGGGTGCGCCGTTCCTCATTGTCGAGAAGACACAGGTTCCGCCTGTTCCGGCGCCGCCGCGGATCCTGCGTGACTGGCTGGCCGGGCCTTCCGACAATCCTGACGCCGAGCCCGATCTCGAGTCGCGTCGGTTCGATACCGACGGAACGGAACTCGAACTCGCCGACCACCCGGACGTCGCCACGGCTTACGCGCAGTGGCTGCCGCAGTGGCGGGAGTGGGCGCCGGTGGCGCGACTCAAGCACGCCGTGCTCACGCTGTATCAGACTCTGTACGAGGTCTATACCCGCTACGAGGGCGAGCGGGAGACCTTCGAGATCGTCTTCGCGCTGGGTCTGCTCACTTGGCATGGCAGCGCGGTCGGATCGGTTCGTCGGCACGTGCTCACGGTGCCGGTGGCGGTGCGGTTCGACTCCGGATACGGTGCGCTATCGGTCGCGCTGGACCCGGCGAGCACCGGCTACACCCCGGAGCTGCAGGACATCGTCGAGGCAGGCCAGATGTCGGCGCCTGGTGATCTGCAACGGGCCGAGGAACAGGCCAGAACCGGTGACGTGGACGCCTTCGACCGGGACGACATCGCGGCCCTGGTCAGGATGTTCGTCAACTGCATCAATCCCGACGCCGAATACCGTGACGATCTCTCGCCCGCGGCCACGACCTCGAGTCCGATCGCCTACTACGCGCCCGCGATCGTGCTGCGCAAACGCAGCAACCGAGGCATGGTGAACGCACTGCGGGCCGTCGCCGACAACATCAGGAATACCGGATCATTGCCCGCGGGCATGGTGAACCTGGTCGATCCCGATCATGAGCCGGTCGTGACCGGATGTGAGGACGCAGGCGCGATCGTCCACGACGGTCCCGACAAGTTTCTCCCGTTGCAGCTCAACGACGTTCAGCTGCGGATCCTCGACCACGTCGACAACCATGCGCATACCCTCGTCCAGGGTCCGCCCGGCACGGGCAAGACCCACACTGCGGCTGCGCTCATCACCCACTTGCTCGCGCAGGGCAAACGGGTCCTGATCACCGCGCATACCGACCGGGCGTTGCACGAGGTGCGGCACCGGTTGCCCGACGAGATCAAACCGCTGTGCGTGACCGTCGTCGGTGACTCCCGCACAGAGCTCGAAGAACTGAAAACATCGGTGAACCGGATCAATCAGGCTGCCGCCGACCATGATCCGGTTCGCTCGAGGCGCACGGCAGCCGCCACCGAGGCGAAGATCGAAGAACTGCGCCGCATTCGTGGCAGTCTGCATCGGGAACTGCTCAGTTTGCGGGAACGGGACATCACCGAACATCGGATCGGTGGGCAGACCGGCACTGTCGCCGACATCGCAACACAGTGGTGTGCGGGCCGAAACGAATTCGACTGGACTACAGGACTGCTCGCACCGGGTGCGGAGGAGCAATGCCCATTCTCGGCGGACGAGCTGACCGAATGGCTCGCACTACTTCGAGACTCTGATCTTGCCGACCCCGAAGCTGCGGCACCGGACCTGGTCGCGGCTGCCGACCTGCCCACCGCGGACGTCTTCGCGCAATGGCATGCGCGAGAACGGGAAGCCGGTGAACGGCGGGATTCGTACTCGCACCTCCGTGGAACACATGCTGTCGGTCAGCTGACGGCGCTCTCGCCGCAGGCGCGTGCCGAACTCGGTCGCGCGGTGGCGGAGATGGACAGCAAAGCCAAGGATTTCGCCGGTCGACCAGATGCCTGGATGCGTGCGGCCGCCGAAGCGATCCGAGCCGGTCAACAGCACAGGTGGCAGGGGTGTGCGCAGACCGTCGACGCACTCATCCCGCAGATCGATGCGGCGCTCGCGACGATCGGATTCACCGACATCCAGGTGGCCGATGTCGATCTCGCACCGCTGCTCGCGCTGGCGGAAAACCTGCGCAGGCATATCGAGCAGGGCGGCAAATTCGAGGTCAAAACCGACGGTAGCCCGAAGCTGGGATTCCTCACTCCGCGAGTCGTCAAAGACGCGCAGCCATTGTTCGAGCATGTCCGGGTCGACGGTCGGATGCCGACCAAGGTCGAACAGCTGACCGCGTTCCTGGAAACCCAGAACTGCCGACGTCTCCTCGGCCAGCTCGATGCCACCTGGCCGATGCCGATCCCCGTGGCCGGAACCTTGCGTGACCGCGTCGCCGCGCATCGTGCGGCGCGGATCTTGCTCGGTCGGATTCTCGGTTACGGTGATCGGCTGGCCGCAACCGGCAACGCATTGCGGGACATCGGGGTTGCGGTTCCCAACTGGGCGAAGCCGGACGAAGTGGCACACCTGCTCGAAGCGTTCGCCGCCGTCGAGGCCGAGCTCGCGTGGCAGCAGACCGGTGTGCCGCTGGCTCGCCTCGCCGAGCAACTCGACACTTGGTGCCGCGACCCTCGGGCGACCGATAACCTGCACGAATTGGCCGCCGCAGTCCGTGAGCGTGATGTCGCCGCGTACCGGCTGGCCGGCGAGCGACTCACCCAGCTGCACCGGCTCCGCCACGCATTTGCGCGTCGCCGTGAACTCGACGCCAGGGTCGCCGGGCAAGCCGACCTGCACGCCGCCGTGACCGCAGATCCGGACAATCCTGAGTGGACCGGCAGGTTCGCCGAGTTCCAGGCAGCGTGGCAGTGGAATGCCATGGGCAAGTGGCTGACCAGCCACAACGTGGGCGAGGTCAACGATCTGTGCCGCCGTCTGGACGGTGTCGAGGAGCAGCTGCGGGTGCAGGCGACGATCCTTGCTACCACCAGAGCATGGGACCGCGCGGTGGACAGGCTCACCAACAAGGCGCGGGCCGACCTGCTGCAGTACTCGCAATTGGTCAAGGATCGGGGTAAGGGCACCGGCCAGCATGCGGCACGCAAGCTGGTCGGCCTGCAGCGGGCGCTGGCGGAGTGCAGGCCCGCGGTGCCGGTGTGGATCATGCCGATCTATCGCGTGGTCGAGCAGTTCGAGATCAAGCCGGACATGTTCGATGTGGTCGTCGTCGACGAGGCATCGCAGGCCGGTGTCGCCGCGGTGCTTCTCCAATATCTCGCACCGCGGATCGTCGTGATCGGTGACGACAAGCAGGTTTCGCCGTCGGCGGTCGGTGTGAACGAAGGCGAGCTCAACAGCCTCAGCAAGCAGTACCTCGCCGGCGATCGCTACATCGACACCTGGAAGCTGCCCAAGCGCAGCCTGTTCGACGAGGCGGTGATGCGATTTCCGAAGAAGTTGACGCTCGTCGAGCACCGACGGTGTGTTCCGGAGATCATC
This sequence comes from Nocardia sp. NPDC055029, assembly GCF_053608525.1. Classification (NCBI taxonomy): domain Bacteria; kingdom Bacillati; phylum Actinomycetota; class Actinomycetes; order Mycobacteriales; family Nocardiaceae; genus Nocardia; species Nocardia sp. NPDC055029. The sequence goes on along the minus strand of NZ_JBSGVQ010000043.1, from coordinate 24,412 downwards.
GGGTTCTCCAACAAGATCGCCTACGAGCCCGAAGGCGTGTCGCTGACACCGGTGCGCCGGTTCGGCAGCGATCGGCTGCCACCGGTTCGCACGGTGTATGTCGAAGGTGGACAGGAGATTCGGCCCAAGGTCAACGAGGTCGAAGCCGACCGGATCGTCGAACAGATCGCTGCCTGTGTGGCCGACCCCGCGTATGACGGCAAGTCGTTCGGTGTCATCTCGCTGCTCAGCTCGGAACAGGCAAAGGTTATCTGGCGCAAGCTGATCGACGTGGTGCCGCCCGAGGAACTCGAGGCACGACACCTGCATTGCGGAGATGCCGCCGATTTCCAGGGCGCTGAGCGCGATGTGATCTTCCTGTCGCTGGTCGCCGCACCTCGCGAAGGCGGCAGGCTGACGGCGCAAACACAGGACGCCACCGTGCAGCGCTACAACGTCGCGGTCTCCCGTGCTCGCGATCAGGTGTGGTTGTTCCATTCGGTGACCACCCAGCACCTCGCCAACAGTGAGGATATGCGATTCCGGCTGCTGGACTACTTCCTGACCGTCGAGGCAGGTGCCGAGGAATCGGACTCTCCCGCAGAACGATTCAGCGACGACACACTGGTCAACCCCTTCGAGTCGCTGTTCGAACAGCAGGTTTACAACGGGCTTGTCGACAGGGGCTACCAGGTCACCGCCCATCACACGGAGACCGCTTGCGATCTGGACATCGTGGTGACCGGCCGGGGCGGACAGCTCGCTGTGCAGTGCGACAGCGATCGCTGGCATGGCGCCGATGCCTACCGTGCTGAACTGGCGTTGCAGCGCGATCTGGAACGATGCGGATGGCCGATCCATCGGATCCGGCAGGCCGAGTTCATTGTCGACCCGGAAGGGTGCCTGGATTCGCTGTGCGAGGTTCTTGACAGTTGTGGGATTCTACCGCTCGGGGAAGATCCCATTCAGGACCGAATTGCTGAAGCAGATACCGAGGGTGCGGCCGTCGAAGCATTGCCACCACCGACAAGTCTGCTCGACGAATTCGATTGGGAAAGGCCACAATCGCCGTCTCCGATCGAGTCGATCGCTGCAGCGCCTGACGTGAACTCGGACGATCTGACGGATCCGGCACGATGGTTGAAGCCCCCACGATCCGCGTCGGAAGCTGTCGAACCGGGGGAGCCGACGGCGGGCACTATGTGCGAATACTCTGAGTTCACAGGCGTGCTGGAAAGCCCGACCTCGGCTTCGCACGTCACGATCGTCGCTGATCTGTGCAGCATCGTCGCCGTTGAAGGACCGGTTACCGGTCTTCGCTTGCGGGCGGCCTACGTCAGCGCGGCGAAGACGCGAGAGCGCGACAACGTCAAGAGTGCGATTGATCGCGCACTCCACGCCGCGGTTGCACACGGTCGATTGCTCGTCGACGATCCGCTCGATCTGGGGGACCCGGGTCTGATGTCCTACCGTGGGCCCGACCAACGTGTGTCGCAATGGAGAGTGCGGGGTCCGCGCCTCATCGAGCAGATCCCACCCCGCGAGCTGGCTGAGGTGATGGCGGACCACGGTCAGACGGTCGGTTGGACAAACCAGAACGACTTGTTCCGCGCGGTGATCAAAGCCTTCGGACAGTCGCGACTGACCAACAACGCCATCGCAGCACTCGAGCGGGTTGTCGGTTTGGCGCACTCGCTGGGCCGCGATCGTCCGTGAAATCCGAACCGGCTGCGATTCTTCGGTGGGTCAGGTCGACAGGGCCTCGGCGATGTCACTGTGCCCGCAGTGGGCTGCCTGGAGCGCGAGGAGGGTGCGGAGGCGGGGTGGGAGTTCGGAGTTGAGGGCTGCCACAGACTTCCAGATCCCCGGGTCGGGGGTGGTGAACGAGGTGACCAGGGACTCTAGGTCGTCGGAGTCGGCGAGGAGGGTCAGGAAGTGGGCTCTGGCGGCGGGGTCTTGGTGGAGGACGATGCGGATCAGGGTGGTGGTGGAGCCGGCATCGGTGGCCGCGATGAGCGCGATGAGCGCGTCGTCGGGCTCGGCGGCGATCCGGGCGGCGACGATCTGGAGCTGGGTGGGGGTGAGGTGCTCGGCGAGAGGGAGCAGGGCGGGCCAGAGGTCCTGGGTGAGGGCGAGGTCGGCGATGCCGGTGAGGACGGCGGGGTTCTGCATGATCGGGCGTTCGGCAAGGCGTTGCAGGGCAGTGGGTTCCATGCCTGCGGCGACGGGGAGGAGGGTGTCCCAGGCGTCGAGGTCGGTGACGGCGGTCAGGAGGGCGTCGAGGATTTCGGGGTCCTGGGCGGCGACGACGTTGCCCAGGTGGGAGCGTTCGGTGGGGCCTAGGAGGTCTAGGAGGGCGATGGCTTCGGGCCATTGGTTTTCGGCGGCGGTGGCGCGGAGCATGCCGGGGACGCGGTCGGTGACGATGGTGAGGAGGCGGTCGGCGGCGTCGGTGTCTTCGAGGTAGTAGCCGACGTGGAGGAGGTCGATGTCGGCGGCGTGGGGGAGGGCGGCGCGTAGGACCTGGTCGGGGACGGCGCCGGCTAGGCGGCCCATGGTGAGGTAGTCGCCGCGGGCGATGAGTTCGCGGGCGGTGGCGGCGGCCATGCGGTCGGGGACCTCGGCGATGAGGGCGGTGGCGCGGCGGGGGTCGAGGGTGACGGTGGCGTCGGCGAGGAAGGTGGGGGAGAGGGCGCTGGCGATGGCGACGGCGCGGGAGGGGTCTACCGAGCCGGCGATCGCGGCGGCCAGGACGGGGCCGAAGGCGGCTTCGGTGATTTTGGCGGCGATCGGGGCGGGGATGAGTTTGGCGGCGGAGCCGATGCGATGCATGCGGTGGGATTCGCGGTCGGCGATGGTGCCGGTGATCTGGTCGCGGAACTGGCGCAGGGCGGCGGGTGGGAGGTCGGCGAGGAAGGTGAGGTCGGTGGGGTCGGGGCGGTCGAGCACGCGGGCGAGCTTGGCGAGTTCGGCGGTGCTGTGGTGGGTCGTGGTCACAGTCCGAGCACCTTCTTCACGGCGGGGCGGGCGAGGCGGGGGATCAGGCGCATGCCGGAGTTGACGGCGTCGTCGAGGGCGGCGCGGCGGTTGTCGAGGGCGGCGCGGACGTAGGCGTCGAGGCGGGCCAGCTCGTCGGGGGTGAGCTCGGCGAACTCCGGCGGCGGCGGGGCGCCGAGCGTCGCGGTGAGTTGGGCCAGGGCATCCGGCACGGACCGTCTCCTTCGGTGCGGCGTCCGGCAGAACGTACTGCCGGTACGTTTTGCGATACTGCCGGTTCGGTACGGGAATGTAAAGCGCGGTGATTGGTCGGTGTGAGGATTCGTACTTGCGGTACGTGTACGGTGTCAGGGGTGAAGAGACCGAGCCGCCGTCCCCCGCCGGTGACCCGGGATGCCATCGTCGACGCCGCGATCCGGGTGCTCGATCGGGATGGGCCGCGGGTCAGCATGGACGCCTTCGCCGCCGAGGCGGGCATCACCAAGCCCCGCCTGTATCGCCAGTTCACCGACAAGAGTGACCTCTACACGGCCATCGGCAACCGCTTCGCCGGCACCGCCTTCGCCGCGACCGGCACCGACCTGACCTTGCTGCTCCAGCCACCGGGTGAGGCGATCGCGCGGGCGCTCGGCGATTACGCCGTCGGTATTCTCGACCACCCGAATGTGTTCCGGTTCCTGGCGCAGGCGCATGCCGGAACGAGCGGGGACGGTGCGACCGGGCAGTACGACCTCGGTAGCGCGGTCGCGGACCGGTTCACGAAAAGGGCGCGTGCGGTGGCGGATTCGATTCCGCTCGATGCCGAGGGGATCGAGTATCTGGCTCGGGCGATCGTCGGGGTGATGATCGCGCTCACCGATCTATGGCTGACCGATCCCGAACCGGAATCGAGTGAATTCGTCCGCAGGGTCGGGGAATTGGTGTGGGGGATGATCGACGCGTTTTTGCGGGGGCGTGGTGTGGAGGCCGCGCCGGACGTGCCGATCTTCGTCACGTTGGCGGCGTTGAACGCTGACCCGGAGTAGCGGTTTGGTTGAAACGGGCCTGCCTCGGGCTCGGACAACGACCCGAGCGTGCTGCCGCCGGCTGAATTCCGGCAGCAGCGGCTCGACTACAGGAGAACGTCTAGGTCTCGCTCGACAACGCCGACGCGACCTCGTCGAGTCCGCAGGTGCGGGCCTGGACGACGAGGAGTTTGCGGAGGCGGTCGGGGAGTTCGTCGGTGATGGCGACCAGGGTTTCCCAGGCGGTGTGGTCGCCGCTGCCGAGGAGGTCGATGAGGGAGCCGAGTTCGGTCATACCGTCGAGGAGGGTCAGGACGCGGGCTCGGGGTTCGCCGTCGACCGCGAGGGCGAGCGGGAGCATGGTGGGGGCTTCGGGGCTGGCCAGGATGATCAGGTCGCGGAGTGAGTTGTCGCCCTCGGCGAGTACGCGTTTCGCGATGCAGCGCTGTTGGTCGAGGTCGAGGTGGCGGACCAGGGGAAGGAGGTCCAGCCACAGGCCCTGCGTGAGGGAGATGTCGGAGACTCGTTCGAGGGTGGCGGGGTCGTGCATGACCGGGCGCTGGGCCAGGCGCTGGAGGCCGGTGATGGCCATGCCCGCCGCGACGGGGAGCAGGGCGTCCCAGGCGTCGAGGTGGGTGACGGCGGTCAGGAGGCCGTCGAGGACCTCGTCGTCCTGTTCGGCGACGATATCGGCCATGCGGGCGCGTTCCTGGGGGCCGATGATGTCGAGGAGTGAGATCGCGTCGGCCCACTTCTCTTCGGCGTACATGGCGGTAACCATGCCCGGCACCCGGTCGGTGACCATGCTCAGCAGGCGCTCGGCCTGGGAGCTGTCCTCCAAGTGGAGGCCGACCTGGAGGACGTCGCGGTCGGCGGCTTGGGGCAGGGCCGCCCACAGGACCGAGTCGGGCATGGACCCGGCCAGGCGGCCCATGGTGAGGTAGTCGCCGCGTTCGATCAGTTCCCGGGCCACCTCGGCCGCCATCGCGTCGGGGACGCGGGCGATCACTTCCGCCGCTCGCTTCGGGTCGAGCAGGACGGTCGCGTCGGCCAGGAACTTCGGGGACAGGGATTCGGCGATCGCCACCGCGCGGGCGGGCTCGACCGCGCCGGCGACCGCCGCGGTCAGGGCCGGGCCCAATGCCTTCTCCGCGACCAGCGCGGCGACCGGCTTCGGGACCAGCTTTACCGCTGCGGCGACTCGTTGCAGGCGCAGGACGTCCCGGCCCGACATCTCGTCGCTGATCTGGTCCCGGAATGCTTTGATCGCCGAAGGTGATTGCGTTGTGAGGAATTCCAGCTCGGCGGGGGCGACGCCGAGTACCCGGGCCAGCTTCGCGATCTCGGCCACGGTGTGCCGCATGCTGCTCACAGTCCCAGCACCTTGCGCACCGCGGGGCGGGCGAGGCGCGGGATCAGGTGCATCCCGGCTCCCAGTGCGTCGTCCATGGCCGCTTTCCGTGCTGCCAGGGCGGTTTCGACGAAGTCGTCGAGGCGGGTGAGGTCGTCGATGTCGAGCGTCGCGAACTCCGCCGGAGGGGGGCCTCCGAGGGTGGCGGTCAGCGGGTCGAGTCGATCCGGCACCGACGTGCTCCTTCGATAGTGTTGTGGCAGTGACGATTACACGATAGTCGTGGGTGCTGCTCACCGCCTCGCGGCCAGCCGCGCCGTCGTAGTCCAGATCGACGATCTTCTCGGTGAGGAACTGTACGGCGGAGTTGTCGGCGAACCCGGCACACCATGCCGGGAGGTGCCGCCTGTAATCGTGTCGATCACGCCGATCCGTTCCGTGACGGTGACAGCTACGCTGGATGGGGACGAGGGGAGTTGTGATGTCCGAGCAGAATGAGGGAATCGATCCGCGGGCGCGGTGGAGGGAACTTCCGCCGGAGCCTGCGGAATTCATCGAGGAGACGACGGTCGAGACGCGGGCCGCGGATCTGGGGGTTCCCGCGGTTGATGTGACCGAGGAGTTCGTGCGCAAGTACGGGTTGTGACGCGGCAGAGCGTCACGACTGACCGACCGTGGCCGTCTGCCCGCGTCATCGTGGTCTATGCCGTGATCGGCCTTGTCGCAGGCGGGATTACATCCATAACGATCAACGACACGGTCTCACGGTCGTGGCGTGACTGCGGGGTTGCCGGAGCTGGTGAGGGTCTCACCTTGCTGTTGCTCTTGGTTCCGAACATTGTCGTGGTCGCTCTCTGGTGGGGCGCAACGCTGACGATCAGTCGACGCTTCCGGGGTGCGGTCCCTGGAGTACTCCGGATTGTCCTGGCCGTCGTGGTCTGCTTGCTCGGCTCATTGGGGCTTCTATGGTTCATGATGCTCTGGCTGCATGATCCCGGCCAGCCTGCTCGGATCCCGGTGTGCCCGCCAGGGAATGTGCCACCGTGGTGGCCGAGCTGGCTGCCCGTTTGACTCCCTCGGAGGGGATTCGGTCAGCTGCTCTGACGCCGGCGACGATCTATCCGCCGGCGACCGCGGGGATGATCATCAGTTCGGTGGTCGCGGTCAGTGGGGTGTTCACGCCGTCCAGCGTGCGGCATTCGTTGCCGTCGATATAGAAGTTGACGTAGCGGCGGAGGGTGCCGCGTTCGTCGCGGAGGCGGCGTTCCAGGGCGGGGGAGCGGTCGCGGAGGGTGTCCAGTGCGTCGCGGAGGGTGGGGGCGTCGATGTCGAATTCCTTGGCGCCGTTGACGTACGGGCGTAGGGCGGAGGGGAGGAGGACGCGGGCCATGGGTTATCCGATGACGGCGGCGCGGACGCACAGGACGTCGGGGAGTTTGTCGGCGACGAGGTGCCAGTGGTCGCCTTCGTCGGGGCTGCAGTAGACCTCGCCGTTGCGGGTGCCGAAGTAGATGCCAGTCGGGTCGGCGTTGTCGGCGGTCATGGCGTCGCGCATGACGGCGGCCCAGAATGGGACTGTCGGGAGGCCTTCGGTTTTGGCTGACCAGGTCTGGCCGCCGTCGTCGCTGCGGTAGACCGCGCAGGTGGCGTCCGGGGGGAAGCGGAAGCGGTCCATGTCGGCGACGAGGGGGAAGGTGTAGATGACGCCGGGGCGGTGGGGGTGGGCGACGATCGGGAAGCCGAAGTTGGAGGGAGGCAGGTCGGCGTCGATCGATTGCCAGGTGGTGCCGTCGTCGGTGCTGCGGAATACGCCGCCGTGATTCTGGAGGTAGAGGGTGCTGGGGGTTTCGGCGTCGCGGGCGACCTTGTGCACGCACTGGCCCCAGTCGGGGAGTTCGCCGGGTAGGAAGTCTGCGGTGACGCCGTGGTTGGTCGGGTGCCACGACGCTCCGCCGTCGGAGGTCTGGTAGACGCCGCCGGTCGACATGGCGACGGCGAGGCGCTGGGTGTCGGTGGGGTGCGGGAGGACGGTGTGCAGGGCCAAACCGCCGCCGCCCGGCTCCCACTTCGGGCGGTGTGGATGGTCCCACAGGCCTCTGACCAGCGTGAAAGTTCTTCCGCCGTCGGTGGAACGGAACAGGGCGGACGGTTCGACGCCCGCGTACACGACATCCGGTTCGGCGTCGGTCGCCGGTGTGATCTGCCAGACACCTTGCAATGCGGCGTCGGTGTTGTCGGGGAAGGCCAGTGGGGCGTCGTCGGGCTCGGTCCAGGTGTCGCCCAGGTCGTCGCTGGCTACCAGCGTCGGGCCGAAGTGGCTGTTCAGGACGCCGACGAGCAGGCGCGGGGTGGGCCGTCTGGTGTCGATCGCCAAGGCTTTGACATCGGCGATCGGGAACTGCGGCGGACGCACGGTCCAGCTCGCCCGGCCGTCTGTGCTGCGGGCCAGGAACAACCCTTTGCGGGTTCCGATTCCGAGAAGTACGTCCATTGCCGACCTCCGGGCCGTCGCACCGTACGCGGATGAAAAAGAGCGTACTCCGCGGCGACGTTAGGGCCGCGAAATCGCGGTCGGTAAGGGATACTGGTCCGATCGTGCGCAACCCGGTGCACGAGCGTGACTTTTCCGCGACCATTTCGTAATGTAATGGTGACTTTGTTCTCGACAGTAGCTGGTGATCGATAAAGTGCCTGGTCAACATCGCACCCCTGCGCCTCCCACTGGGCGTACGTCTCTGGCTGTGTGCAGCCTCGCGGCGACGGTTCCCGGAATGCTGTGGATGGCGTTACGGCCCGCCACTGCCGATGTGGAACAGGTCGCGGCGGTTCAGCCGCACACGCCCTCCGCGATCGAGATCGACACGCTGCCCCAGTTGCCACACGACGAGCCGACGATCGCGCCGGAACCCGTTGCTGTCGACGACGAGCTCGCGGCGCTGTCGGCGGGGAAGCTGAAATACCTGTGCGCGACGGAGTTCAAGGGCACGCAGCCGCACGTCGCGCAGGTCAGTCACATGATCCAGAAGATGTTCGGCCTGTCCGACATCGGTGGCGCGCACGGGCGTTATGACGGTGATCACGGTGCGGGACTCGCTCTCGATCTCATGACGTCGAATCCGGCGCAGGGAGATGCGATGGCTGCGTTCATCCTGGCCAACAAGGCGCGCTTCGGTGTCACCTATGTGATCTGGCAGCAGCGCTACAACGACGGCAGCGGCTGGTCGTTCATGGAGGACCGGGGCGACCCGACCCAGAACCACTACGACCACGTGCACGTGTCGTTCTCCTCGTACGGCGCGGCGAACCTCACCTGCTGATCGCCGCGGGCCCGAACGGCCTGCGGCGCGGCAGCGGTCGCCTCAGTTGCCGATCGGCGCTCCGAACAGCCCGGCGAGGGTCTCGCCGACGATCGATACCCATTCGGGCCAGGTTCGCTGATCGAGGGTCATCGAGCCGACATCGTTGAGCGTGCACCCGGAGGGGACGGGAACGCCGGCGAAGCGGTCGCGCATCCACATCATCACGCTGGGCACGGCGATCGGTTCCAGCGAGAGGTGCTCGCTGAGATGGTCGCGGGTGTAGGTGATCCGGGCGGCGGGGTCCTGGCAGTAGGTGCCGTACAACGTGTTGACCGGGCCGACCGGAACCAGCCAGTCCATGTTGGCTTGGTAGAGGTAGACGGGCATGGTGGGGGTGGTCTTGCCCATGCGGGTGCGGTCGAGAACCTTCTTCGCCTCGGGGGCGTCGAGTGGGTCGCCGGGGGTATTGAGCAGGCCCTTGATGTTCATGAACGGCAATGAGAGTGCCTGGTAGGTGACGCACATGCGGTCTTTCGCGTCGAGCAGCGTCTGGGCGAGTGGGGTGCCGGTGCGGCGGAGGAAGGCGTTGAATTCGGGTTCCTCGTGGGCGAGTCCGATGATGCCGCCGAACACGACGCCCGAGCCCGCGTTGTTGTTGGCGAGGTCGACCAGGGCGCCGAGGTCGGCATCGGTGCCGCCGGAGGCCGCTCCCACGAGGTTCAGTTCGGGTGCGTAGCTGGCGGCGAGTTCCGCGGCGTGCATGGTCGGGACGGACCCGCCCGAGTAGCCCATCATGCCGACCCGCGTCGCCGCGCCGTCGAGTCCGAGCGGGGTGAAGTTCTCCGCCGCGCGGATGCCGTCGAGGGCGATGCGCCCGGCGAGCGGTCCGTGCGCGAACGCGGAGTTCGGTCCCTGATGATCGGGGATGACGACCGCCCAGCCCTGCTGGAGCGCGACCTGCACCTCCAGGAAGGAGATCGGCGCCACCGCCTGGCCGGTGATCTGGCCGGGAATCGACCACTGCTGCACCGCGTAGGACGACGCGCAGTACTGGCCGGTCGAATCCTCGGCCATGTGGTACGAGAGCAGATTCCGGGTGCCCGGGGCGACCTCACCGCGTGGCTTCAACACGGTCGCGACGGCCGGGATCGACTGGTCGTAGCTGTTGTTGGAGCGGAAGGACACCTGCCAGGCGTCGACGTTGACCGGCAGTAGGGAGAAGTTCGCGACCCGCACTTCGCGCGCGGCGATGATCTCGCCGGGCTGCTTGGCCGCGACGAGTTCGGCGGGCGGGCGGTAGAACCCGTCGAACTCCGGGATCGCCGGTGAGCTGAGGAACGGTGGTGCGGGCTGCACCGGGCCGTCGTAAGGATCGGCGAATGCCGGTGTGCCGCTGAGGATCAGCAGCATGCCGAGCGTGGCTCCGCCCGCTGTGGTGAGGCGGCGGAGCAAGCTTGCCCGTCCTCTGTAGTCGGATCTGTTTCGCGTACGGAGCACGCGGCACCCCTTCGATCAAGATTTAGACGCCATCGTCTAAATTGTGCCGCACGTTACAGCGCGCCGGGGCGGTTCGGCAAATAGCCCGGTGGGAGTCAGGGCAGGGTAAGGGCGACCAGGAAGCGGGTGAGGACTTCGACGAGATCGTCGAAACCGGTGCGGGGCTCGGTGCTGCTCCACTGGTGCACCAGCGCCATCAGCGCGCCGATGAATCCTGTTGCCGCCGTGCGATACCCGCCGACGGGGGTGAAGTCCTTGCCGAGCGCGAGCCGCAGTTCCGTGGCGAAGAAATCGGCCCAGACCTCGCGCTGCTCGATCCGGTGACGCTCGAAATCGTCACTCACGCCGACACATTCGACGAAGGAGACGCGCGCGCGATGGACATCGGAGCCGACCGACTCCGCGTAGGCGCGCATCGCGGCCCGCGCGCGGGTGACGAAATCGTCGGCGGCGGTGTCGGCGACCGCGGCGGCGACGGCCTGGCGCGCGTCGATCTGCACCGCGTCGTATACCGCGAGCAGCAGTTCTTCGCGGTTCGCGAAGTGCTCGTAGAACTGGGCGCGGGCGAGTCCGGCGGCCTTGCAGATGCTGGTGATGGAGCTGTTGCGGTAGCCGGCTTCGCCGAAGACGGCGAGTCCGGCGAGCAGGAATCGGTCGCGCCGCTGGGCTCGCCGGTCGTCGACGCGGCTGCTCGAGCGGGAAGAACTGGGGACCGTCACCGCCGTCAGGATAGTAAACCGGCGGGCGACGCATCCTGGGCGGGTGATCACCAGGCCAGATCGGGTGGATTCGTCGGCTTTCGTGAGAGTCGACCGTTCATTTAGGCATATCCCCACGCGGAACGGGGCCACGCTCCTACGGTGAGAGTGGCTCAGTTCTGGTGAGAGGAATGTGAACATGGGACGGTTGGCGGGCAAGGTCGCGGTGATCAGCGGTGGAGCGCGGGGGATGGGGGCTGCGCACGCGCGCCGGTTCGTCGCCGAGGGCGCGTCGGTGGTGCTGGGTGACGTGCTCGACGACGAAGGGGCTGTCGTCGCCAAGGAACTCGGGGACGCCGCGATCTACCAGCATCTGGATGTGCGCGAGCCCGAGCAGTGGGCCGCGGTCGTCGCGGCGGCGGTCGAGACGTTCGGTGGGCTGCACGTGCTGGTGAACAACGCGGGGATCGTCAACGGGAATCTGCTGGTCGACTTCGCGCTGGAGGAGTGGCAGCGGATCATCGACATCAACCTGACCGGAACGTTCCTCGGCATGCAGGCCGCGGTGCCCGCGATGACCGACGGTGGCTCGATCGTGAACATCTCCTCGGTCGAGGGCATGCGCGGCAGCCCGGGGTTGCATGGTTACACCGCAACGAAATTCGCGGTGCGTGGTCTCACCAAGTCGGCGGCGCTGGAGCTCGCCGCGCAGGGGATCCGGGTGAACTCGGTGCATCCCGGCCTGATCAGTACGCCGATGACCGAGGGGATTCCGGCGGACTTCCTGCAGATTCCGGTGAAGCGGGCGGCCGAACCCGACGAGGTGTCGGCGCTGGTCGCCTACCTGGCCTCGGACGAGTCGTCGTATTCGACGGGCGCTGAATTCGTCGTCGACGGCGGGCTCACCGTCGGGGTGCCGCACAAGAGTTTCTGAGCGGTCGGGCGTGAGGATGGGACGGCTCGCTCCCATCCTCCGCGACGTTTACCGCCCTCGTGCGGGAAGGCTCGGTCAGGTCAGGCGGCGGATGTCGCCGCGGACACGGTAGAAGCCGCCGCGGGCCGATTCGGTGACGGCGTCGACGACATAGCGGGTGCCCGCCTGGCGGATGTCGCGGGGGAACTGGACGTTCCAGCCACGCTCGTAGCCGGGGCTGACGACGTGCACGCGCAGGGAGCCGCCGTGTTCGACGCATTCGACGACGATGCCGCTGCCCGCGTCGGTGGTGACCTCGACGGTGCTGGAGGCGGTGACGGCGGAGATCTCGGGCGCCTTGACCGAGACGGTGCTGGGGAGCACGCCCTGGTCGGCGTCGCGGACGGCGGATTCGCTCACATCGAGGCAGGCCAGCGCGCCGGAGGTGGTGACCAGGTACAGCTTCTCGTCGTGGTACTGCATGGAGTAGGCCGAGCCGCAGCCGGTGGCCAGTTTCCACAGGCGGGTGCCGGTGGCGTCGAAGCAGTAGACCGAGGAGTGCGAGTCGCCGGCGAAGACGTAGCGGCCGTCGGGGGAGGCGGCGCAGGAGAAGACGGCGGCGTCGCACTGGTAGGCGCGGGTGGTGACGCCCTGCTTGGTGATCTCCTCGACGCGGTTGGCTCCGGTGCCCGCGTAGACGTCGGAGGTCTCCTGCCAGCCGAACAGGACCGAGCCGTGGGTGGGCGAATGCCATTGGGTGGCACCGGTTTCCAGGTGGTACTTGGTGACGCCGTTGCTATGGCCGTGGTAGACGCCGGTGGGGTCGAGGCGCACCATCCAGCCGGATGAGCCGGTGCTGCGGGCCGACCACAGGGATTCCTCCTCGTGGTCGATGACGGTCAGGCCGCCCGCGGCGTCGGAGGCGGCGAGGATGCCGTCGTGGATGTCGAGCCAGTAGACGTCGGTGGCCGAGACGTCGTAGGCGGCACGCGGGACTTTGCCCGACAGGTCGTAGACGCGGCCGTCGTCGCAGCCCGCGTAGATCCAGAAGTCGTCGGCCACCAGGCATTTCACGCCGTCGGGCAGCTGGTAGCGGTTGGTCACCACGCCCTCGGGGGTGAGGGTGTAGACCTCGCCGTTCTCGTTGCCGACCCAGCAGCGCTGCTCGTCGACGAAGATGCCGAACGCGGCGGCGCCGGAGTCGAAGCGCCACAGGACCGGTGCGCTCTTGGCGGTCGAGCGCTGGCTGGTGATCACGCGGCGGGTCACCGCGCGGCGCTGGCGCGCACCCATCACGGCGGGCGCGTAGCCCTTGCGGACCTTCTCACCGATCTTCTTCTGCGCGGCCGACTTCGCCTTCTCCGCCGTGGCGAACGAGCTCGCCTTGGACTGACCCTGTTCGCCGATCCGGCCGAAGCGGATGTTCACCTGGGTGCCGGTGACGATCACCTCGTAGAACTTGTGCGAGGAACCGGTGTCGTCGGACAGTTCCAGGTAGGTGGTTTCGGCGGTCGTCATGGATCCTCGCTGAGCTCGTGCGGTGTGTCGAACGAGCGAAAAGTAGCAAGGCACACCGACATTGCGGAGAACCCCGCGATAGCCCGCGCATTCACGCAGGTCGCGGGGGTCCGCACCGACTGGCGGAAATCAGCGGCGCTGGCCAGGCGCGGGGTGTCGAGCGGGTTCCAGCGGATCCATCGGTGTTCCGCTCGACGTTGCCGTCGCGGACTGCCCCAATGCGAAGACGATCGCGGCTTTGCTCAGTTCATCCCGAAGCTCGGGATCCTCGACTCTGGTCAGCAGGGTCCGGGCGTGCAGGAAGGCACGGTCGGCCCGGATGGACTGCTCGACCCGCTCGGCCTGTCGAGTCAGGTGTGTGCGGGCCTGACTCGCCCATGCGGTCACGACTCCGCCGAATGTCGTCAGCAGCAGGCTGATGGCCGATATCGCCGCTGAGGTGGTGGCATCGGGTGCACCCGACTGCACGCCATACAGCGTGACAGCGGCGCTGGCCAGCATCATCACGGCCGTGGCGATGGTGAAATACAAAGCCACGTGGAACGTTTTGCTGGACTGGGACAACGCTTGGTATCGGAACTGCTCCAAGAACCTCCCGCTCTCGCTGGGAGCGTAGGCGGCGGACTCCGCCCCGGTATCCCGTACGACATGCGCGACGGTCAGCGGAGACGCCGGAACGAACACCGTCGGAGTCGCACGACGTCTGGCTGCCTGACGCCATGCCCGCTCCCATGGCTCGTCGTCCGAGACACCCATGGCGCGGACCAGTTGGAGCAACTCGCGTTTCGACAGCGACATCTCTCCGCCGCCGAGCAGCAGCTGGATCGACGCGAAGGGTATCCCCGAAGCCGCGGCGATCTCGGCAGGGGTGGTGGGCGAGCTGTCGTGGAGCAGCCGCACCGCGAAAACGAGTTCGGCGGGACCGGTGACGGCGTCGAGAACGAGCGAAAGCAATTCCGCGCGAAAGGGTTCCGAGCAGATGGCGGATTCGGTGGTGGTACGGCCTGCATCGTCGTGATGCACCGGGGTAGACCTTTCTGTCGAGAGATCACCACGAGGCACTACCGCGGAGCCGATACCACACGTGTTCGATTGATCGAACACAGCCCAACCGATATCGTCGACACGGCAGTACTTCGTCGTGGATAGCTGAACACCGAGCACGCCGCCGCGAACTGCCCTACCCGTGTTCCGCCCCCTGGCCGGGGCGGAACACGGTCATCGTCTTCGTGCCGAATTCTCTCGGGGAAGAACCGTGTGCTGGTCGCAACGCCGCAGTCCAGAACTGTAGCGCGCCATCCCGACAAGATCACGAGTCAATAACTAGTGTGTTCCAGATCGGGTTCGATGCGAGCATCCTCGCTGGGTGCCCGAAGCGCAGGTCGCGCGCGGCGAAGGTTGCGAAGATCATCTAGTTCAAGATCAAAGTTCCCCTGCGGTCTGTAATCAATGTCACATTCTCGCCTCGGCTTGTGGCCGGTGACTGCGGGGGCCTTCCTCAGCGGATGACCTGTCAAGGGTGTGGGGAATGTAAATCGCGCTCCCATCAATCGCGGTAGGGTTAGCTGCGTCAAGGATTTCTTGACGCGCTGCAGATCTGTCATGCGACGGGAGGTTTGTCGTGGTGGAGCCCTCCGACGAGAGGATTGCAAAGGCGGCATCCGAGTTGAATCTTCTTCTCATCGCCCAATGCGATCGATTGGCTCGTGCGCTGATCGCCGAGACGGCGGCGGTCGATCTCGCCTCGACCCGAAGAGCTGCGGAGTTGCTGGAACTGACCAAGCTTCGAATTCGGCACCGCGCCAACGTCGCGGATCTCAGTGCGGCGGTAGCGGCTGCCCGGATTTCCGGTGCCACCTGGGCGCAGATCGGGGACGCGGTCGGATCGTCGCGTCAGGCGGCATTCGAACGCTGGAGCAAGGCGGTGCGGGCGTACGAGAACGCGACGCGGGAAGAAAGTGGGGTCCCCGAGGATGTGCTCGACAAATACGATCCGTTCGGGATGAAGCTGTCGCCCACCGCCGCTCAGTTCGTGGCGGCCGACCCGGATTCGGTGAGCGATTGAGGTGCCCGCCTGGGTGTCACATGCCCGGGACGTCGAGAAGTGGTGGGGGATAGGTGGAGTGGGGAATGGCGGCGCGCCAGGGGCGGTGGATGGTGGGGCCGTCGAGGTGGGCCAGTTCGGGGAGCCAGGTGCGGGTGTAGGTGCCGTCGGGGTCGTAGCGGTCGGCTTGGCGGAGGGGGTTGAGGACGCGGTTGGGGCGGGTGTCGGTGCCTGTGCCCGCGGCCCATTGCCAGTTGAGCTGGTTGTTGGCGAGGTCGGCGTCGACGAGCCAGTGCAGGAAGTGGGCCGCGCCGATGCGCCAGTCCAGGCGTAGGGATTTGGCGAAGAAGGAGGCGGTGATCAGGCGGGCGCGGCCGGGGAGCCAGCCGTCGGTGACGAGCTGGCGCATGGCGGCGTCGATGAGCGGGTAGCCGGTGCGGCCTTCCTTCCAAGCGGTGACGGCGTCGGGGTCGGTGCGCACGGCGAACGGGCCGGGACGGTAGCTGGTCCAGGCGGTGTCGGGGCGGGCCGACAGCAGCTGGTGGTGGAAGTCGCGCCAGGCGAGCTGGCGGGCGAAGGCGTGGCCGCCCGCGTCGGACAGGTCGGTGCGATGCACGATCTCGACGGGGGACAGGCAGCCGAAGTGCAGGTGCGGCGAGAGATGGGAGGTGGCGTCGGCGGCGAGGTCGTCGTTGCGGTCGGCGTAGTCCTCGATCGGGCCCGCGAGCCACTTGCGCAGCAGGGCCCGGCCGCTGATCTCGCCGCCTCGCGGGCAGTTCGGGGACGGCTCGCCGGTCGACAGGTCCCCGGGTGCCGGCAGGGGTTCGCTCGCCACGTCGGGAACCGACAGGCTGCGCGGAGTGCCGAGTGGGTGGCGCTGGTGGGCGTCGACCCAGCGGCGGAAGTAGGGAGTGAACACGGCGTAGTGGTCGCGGCCGGTGGCGGGGGTCAGGACGGCGGGGTCGGCCGCGGTGACGACCGCGCTGTGGGTGCGCACCGCGCAGCCTGTTCCGGCGAGGCGGTCGCGCAGGGCCTGTTCGCGGCGGGTGGCGAAGGCGCTGACGTCCTCGGCGAGATGCACCGCGCACGCGCCTGTTTCGTCGACGAGCCGGGCGACTTCGTCGGTCACCTCGCCGCGGCGCACCACGAGCCGGCCGCCGATGCCGCGCAGGCGCTCGTCGAGTTCGGCCAGCGCGGCGGCGAGGAAGACGGCGCGATTGGGCGGACAGCGGTCAGGGACGATGCGGTCGTCGACGACGAAGACCGGGATCACGGCGTCGCTCTCGCGGTGGGCGGCGGTGAGGACCGGGTTGTCGGCGGTGCGCAGGTCGCGGGTGAACAGCGCGATCGAGACGCTCATCGGGCGCACACCGGGGTGATGTCGGAGCGGCCGCCCGCGGTCGGGGTCGTCAGGTAGACGCAGGTGTTCTGGCCTGTGGCCACGATCGCGGCGTCGATGTCGTTCCAGGTGGCGGCGTCGACGGCGGGGGCGCGGGACAGGACGAAGCCGGACAGGCGGCTGGGGTCGGTGACGACCGCCCACGAGTAGTCAGGACCGAGGGCGGTGACGATGTAGTTGGGGGCGCCGGTGCGCTGATCCTGGCCGGGCACGCCGGGGAAGGAGACGTGCAGCTGGGCGCTGGTGACGGGATCGGTCACCGTCGCGGTGCCCCGGATCTCGTTGGTGCCGCCCGACCAGGTGCGGCAGCGGTTGTAGACGCCGACGTCACCGGCGTCGTCGAGGGTGTAGGTGGCGGTGGTGTCGCCGGCGCAGTCGAGGTTGAACGGGGCCGGGATCGCGGCCAGTTGATGCCAGACGCCCAGATATCGCTCGACGTCGAGCGACGGGACGGGCGCTGGGGGCGCGGCGGAGGCGGCGGCCGGGACCAGCGCCACGGCGGCCATCGCCGCGCAGGCGAGCAGCGGCAGGCGGAGCGGAACGGAGGAACGGGCGATACGCACGAGAACTCCTCGGATCGTTGGTACTGACAGACTACCAATAAACGATGCATAATCGATTCATCAGGTGAGAGGAGTTCTCGATGAAACGGGAGTGGCCGTTCCGTCTGCTCGGTCTGGCGACCGCCGCCTATGGCGTGAGTGTGGCCGCCCGCCCCGAGGTGCTGCTGCGGCCGTGCGGTTGGGAGGTCGACCGGCCGGGCAGCAGGGCGCTGGCCCGCATGGTCGGTTGCCGGGACGCGATCTCCGGCGCGGCCATGGTGCTCGCGCCGGATGCCCGCGTCGCGCGGGCCGCGGCGGGGGTGCGCATCGCCGCCGACCTCACCGACGCGGTGGTCCTCGGCACGGCGGTCGATCCACGTCTGCGCCGCACCGCGATCGCGGTGCCGCTGGTCTGGGGCCTGATCGGGGTGGGGAGCACGGCACTGGCGTGGCCGTGGCGACCCGCCGCCACCCGGCCGTGACACGCGGGCGGGGCGGCGTCGGTCAGAATGGAGCGATGTCCGCCGGTTCCGCCCCTGTCTCCGACGCGGCCGGGTACACGGTGCGCGCGGTCGCGGACCGTCTCGGCATCCCGACGGCCACCCTGCGCAGCTGGAATCGCCGCTACGCCATCGGGCCCGCGCAAGACCGTCCCGGTCGGCATCGGCTCTACACCGAAGCCGATATCGCCCTGCTCGAACGCATGCTGACGCTGATCCGCGACGGCGCGAGCCCGGCGGGCGCCGCGGCGGCCGCGCGGGGGCCCGCGGTGCTGGCGGGCAACCGCGCCGAGCTGCTCGACGCCGCCTTCGCACTGGACTCCTCGACTTCGGTCGGCCTGGTCGAGGCGCACGTGCGCGCCTACGGTGTGATCCGGACCTGGGACGAGCTGTGCCGTCCCGCCTTCGCCGACATCGTGGCGCGCCAGGGCGTGGGGGAGAACTGCATCGATGTCGAGCACCTGCTGTCGTGGTCGATCGCGGCGGTGATGCAGCGGGTGCTGACCGCGCCGGTGGTCGCCGATCGGACCGTCGTCCTCGCCTGTACCGGCGGTGAGACCCACTCGCTTCCGCTGGAAGTGCTGCGCGCGGCGCTGGCCGAGCAGGGGGTGGGCGCCCGGATGCTGGGCGCCGATGTGCCGACCGTCGCGCTGGTCGGCGCGCTGGCCCGGCCCGCGGGCCCGACCTCGCTGCTGCTGTGGTCGCAGCGGGAATCGACCGCGCTGACCTCGGCCGTGCTGGCCGGTCTCGACGCGGGCGCGCGGGTCTGCGTCGGCGGCCCCGGCTGGGACGCGGCGCTGCTGCCGCCCGCGGTCGCGCGGATCGCCTCGCTCGACGGTGCCGTCGAGGCATTGCGCTGACGGCTGGCCGCCGCGCACCAAACGATGCATAATTGATTCAATTCGGGTGGATAGACCACCCGTAGTCCGGGGACGACCGGAGGAATCGCATGAACGCATCGAACGGGCATCGACGGGTCGCGGTGATCGGCAGCGGAGTCGCCGGGCTGACCGCCGCCTGGGTGCTCGCCCGCTCGGCCGAGGTCACGCTCTACGAGGCACAGGGCCGCCTCGGCGGGCACGCCGACACGCACCGCGTGGTCGCGGGCAACGGTGAAACCCTCGGCGTTGACACCGGATTCATCGTGCACAACGACCGCACCTACCCGACGCTGCGGCGGCTGTTCGGCGAACTCGGCATCGCCACCGGAGAGACCGACATGAGCCTGTCGGTGCGCTGCGACGGCTGCGGGCTCGAATACGCCGGAGCGCGCGGGCTGCCGGGACTGTTCCCGCGTCCCGGGCAGCTGGTCCGGGGGCGATATCTGCGGCTGCTCGCCGAGGTGCCGCGATTCCACCGCCTGGCCCGCGCCGAACTCGCCACGGCCGCGGCGACCGAACGCACGGTGGCCGAGTTCCTGGCGGACGCCGGATTCTCCGCCTACTTCCGCACCCACTTCCTGGCGCCGCTCATCGCGGCGGTCTGGTCCTGCGATCCACGCACCGCGCTGCGCTATCCGGCCCGCTACCTGTTCACCTTCCTCGACCACCACGGCATGCTGACGGTGTTCGGCTCACCCACCTGGCGCACGGTCACCGGGGGATCGGCGACCTACGTCGCGGCGGTCGCCGAACGCCTGCACCGGGTCAAGGTCGCCACCCCGGTGCGGGCGCTGCACCGGCATCCGGACGGGGTCACCGTCCGTACCGCCGACGACGGCGTCGACGAGTTCGACGCCGCGGTGGTCGCGACCCATCCGCACGAGGCGCTGGCTCTGCTCGCCGAGCCGACCGCCGCCGAACGCGACATCCTCTCGGCGATGCCCTACTCGGTGAATCACACCGTCCTGCACACCGATTCCCGCCTGCTGCCGCGCGCCGCCGGTGCTCGCGCGTCCTGGAACTACCGCCTGCCCGCCTGCGCCGCCGAACCCGACCGCGTCCTGGTCACCTACGACCTCACCAGGCTCCAGCGTCTCGACGACACCGGCGACCGGCGCTTCCTGGTCACCCTGGGCGACGGCGACCGGATCGATCCCGGCGCGGTGCTGGACACGATGACCTACGAACATCCGCTCTACACCCCGGAATCGGTGGCCGCCCGCGCCCGCGCCGGGGAACTCGGCTGCGCGCGAACAGCTTTCGCGGGCGCCTACCACGGGTGGGGTTTCCACGAGGACGGCGCGCTGTCGGGACTGCGCGCCGCCGAGCGGCTGGGCGGGCGCTGGACGGGACCGGTGCCCGAGCTGGTGGCGGCCTCGTGACCGCGCGCCTGATCCGCACCGACATCCGGCACACCCGGCTGGCGCCGATCCGGCACGCCTTCCGCTATCGCGGGCACAGCTGGCTCGTCGATCTGGACCGGCTGCCCCGGTTGCCGTGGTGGCTGCGCCCGTTCGCGGGCTTCGACGCGGGTGACCACCTGGGCGAACGCGGCGGCTCGCTGCGGGCCGCCGTCGACGGATACCTGGCGACCCAGGGCATCGACCTGCGGGGCGGGCGGGTGCTCATGCTGACCGGCGCGCGATCCGTCGGGTACGCCTTCGATCCGCTCACGCTGTACTGGTGCCGCGACCGCACCGGCGCGCCGGTGTGCGTGATCGCCGAGGTGCGCAACACCTATGGCGGCGCGCACCGCTACCTGCTGCGGCCCGACGAGAACGGCCACGCCCGGGTCGGCAAGGAGTTCTACGTCTCGCCGTTCAACCCGGTGGCGGGCGAGTACCGGCTGCGCGTACCCGAGCCGGATTCCGCGCTGCGGGTATCGATCACGCTGGTGACCGACCGGCCGATCTTCGTCGCCACCGTCGCGGGCCGGTGCGTGCCCGCCACCACCGGCGCGATCGTGCGCGCCGTGCTGACCGATCCGATTCCGCCGCTGCTCGTGGCCGCGCGTATCCGCTGGCAGGGCGTGCTGCTCTGGGCGCGGGGACTGCCGGTCGTGCCGCGTCCGGTGGCCGTGCCCGAGGAGGCGCTCCGATGACGACCGTGGATACCACCGCGAATCCCGCTGTGCCGGAGCGGGACCGGTGGCCGGACCTTGCGGTGCCGCTCGGCCTGTGGGCGGGTGTGTCGGCGCTGGCCGTCGACCTGCTGATCCGCCGCCTGACCCGGCGGCTGCCGCTGGCCGTGCGCTATCCCGACGGCACCGTCGTCGGCGCGCCCACCGGGGTGCCGTGCCTGGTACTGCACCGGCCCGGCGATTTCGCCGCCCGGGTCGGTGCCGCCGGGCTCATCGGTTTCGGTGAGTCGTACATGGCCGGTGACTGGGACGCGCCCGATCTCGTCGGCGTGCTGACCGTGCTCGCGGCCCACATCGACGAGCTGGTACCGCGCCCGATGGCCCGGCTGCGCCGTCTCTACGTCGCCGGACATCCAGCCGCCGAGCGCAATTCCGAGGACAACACGCGCGGCAACATCGCCCGGCACTACGACCTGTCCAACGACTTCTTCGGGCTGTTCCTCGACGAGACCATGACCTACTCTGCCGCGTTGTTCACCGATCCGGCCGACGATCTCGCCACCGCCCAGCGCGCCAAGATCGACCGCCTGCTCGACCGCGCGCACGTGCGATCCGGCACCCGGCTGCTCGAAATCGGCACCGGCTGGGGCGAACTCGCGGTCCGGGCGGCCGAGCGCGGCGCGCGGGTGCACACCGTGACGCTGTCCACCGAACAGCAGACGGCGGCCCGGACCCGGGTGGCGGCGGCCGGACTGGCGGAGCGGGTGCGGGTGGACCTGCTCGACTACCGAAGGGTGCGCGGCACGTACGACGCCGTCGTCTCGGTGGAGATGATCGAGGCGGTCGGCTACGAGTACCTCGACACGTATTTCGCAACCATCGGCCGGGTGCTCGCGCCGGGCGGCCGGGCCGCGATCCAGGCCATCACCATGCCGCACGAGCGCATGCTCGCCACCCGGCACACCTACACCTGGATCCAGAAGTACATCTTCCCCGGCGGATTCCTGCCGTCGGTGCGAGCCATCGAGGAATCCGTCGCGCGCGGGACGGATCTGCTTGTGCGCGAGGAGTTCTCGATGGGCGCGCAGTACGAGCGCACCCTGCGAGCGTGGCGGGAACGGTTCGAGGGCGCGCGGGCGGAGGTCGGGGCACTGGGGTTCGACGAGACGTTCGTGCGGATGTGGCGGCTGTATCTGGCGTACTCGGAGGCGGGTTTCCGGTCCGGGTATCTCGATGTCGGGCAGTTCGTCCTCGCGTGAGTTCGGTTCAGCGGCCGAGCAGATGACGCAGGGTCTGTTCGAGGTCGGGGGCACGGAAGACGTGCCCCGCCTCGGACAGCCGGGCCGGGGACACCCGCTGGCTCGCCTCGGCCAGCTCCCGCGCGCCCTGCTTGCCGAGCAGCAGCGCCGGGCCGAACGAGGGGACCGGGAGCAGGGCGGGCCGGTGCAGGACACGGGCAAGCACCTCGGTGTATTCGCTGTTGCGGACCGGATCGGGGGCGACCGCGTTGACCGGGCCCGCGAGCGAATCATCCCAGAGCGCACGGTGATAGACGTCGAGCAGATCGTCCAGGCCGATCCAGGACAGCCACTGGGTGCCGTCGCCGATCCGGCCGCCCAGACCCGCCGCGAACAGGGGACGCAGCAGGCGCAATGTGCCGCCTGCGGGTGATTGGACGATGCCGGTGCGTATCTGCACCACCCGGCCACCGGCGGCTGCGCTCGCCGCCTCCCAGCCGGTGACCACCTCGGCGAGGAAACCGTCGCCGGGAGCGGCTGTCTCGGTGAGGGTCTCGTCGCCGCGGTCGTAGCCGTAGTAGCCGATGGCGGAGGCGCTGACGAAGGTGGCGACGCCGCAGCGGGCCGCGGTCTCGGCCAGTGCCCTGGTCGGGCCGATCCGGCTGTCGGCGATCGCGCGGCGGTGCTCCTCGGTGAACCGGCCCGCGATGGGCGCGCCGGCCAGATGCACCACCGCGTCGATGCCGTCGAGCAGGTCCGGTGCGGGATCGGCCGGGTCCCACCGGCGTTCGGCGGGATCGGACGGCGCGTGGCGCACGAGCCGGACGACGTGGTGACCGCCGGTCGACAGGAACGCGCACAGCGCCGTGCCGACCATTCCGGTCGCGCCGCTGACCGCGATGGTGCGCGAGGTGAAGCCACGCTCGGCGGCGCGCCGGTGGGCGGCGAGGTCGTCGGCGAGCTGGCGGTAGCGGTAGTCGAACATCGGGCGCAGCAGGCGGGCGGGGAGCGGGGTGTCGACGTGGTCGGCCACGCGGGTGTGGGCGTCGTCGACGGCGGTGAAGTCGTGGGTGTGCCGCCACGGCAGCAGGCGCCCGACCGGTGTGGAGGCGAGACCGTCGATCGCGACGGCGTCGGCGAAACGGTGGGGCGGGTCGTAGGCGGCCGGGTCGTGCCGCGCGACCCAGCGCAGGCCGCCGGGCAGGCCGAGTACGGCGGCGCCGCGGGCGAGGTCGTCGGACTCGCTGAGCAGCCGGACCGGTTGCCAGGGCGGCGCCAGGCGGGTGAACGCGCCGGGCCGGGCGAACCAGGCGAAGACCTCGTCGCGGGGTGCGGAGACAACCGTCGAACAGTCGATGCCCATAGTTCGACTGTAACCCGTCCTCCCGAACGAAATGAATCGTTTATGCATCGTTTCTGGCGGTACTATGGAGGAATGACCGCTAATGACGTGAGCAACGATGCGAAGTTCGAGCCATCGCGCGTCGATGCGCTCCTAGACCGCACAGTGCTGCCCGGATACAGCCGCCTCGGTATCGCCCTGCGCCGGCGTGCCTGGCCGGACGACGATCCACCGGCGGACGTGATGCGGGGGCGGCGGGTGGTGATCACCGGCGCCAACAGTGGGATCGGGCTGGCCATCGCCGACGGACTGGCCGAGCTCGGCGCCTCGGTCGTGCTCGCGGTCCGGAACCCGCGGCGGGGAGCGGACGCGGCGGACGGACTGCGCGAACGGCATCCCGAGGCCACGGTGACGGTGGTCGAATGCGATGTCGCCGAACCCGATTCGGTGCGGCGCTGTGCCGCCGCGCTCGGCGAGGCGCCGATCGATGTCCTCGTGCACAACGCGGGGGTGCTGTCACCGGAACGCCGGGAGACCAGCACCGGACACGAACTCACCTTCGCTACCCATGTGCTGGGTCCGTTGCTGCTGACCGAGCTGGTCCGCCCGTTGCTGGCCGCGGCACGAGGTGCCAGGGTCGTGCTCATGTCGTCGGGCGGGATGTATGCCCAGCCCTTGGCGGTCGAGGATCCGGAATGCCGGCGCGGCGAATACCGGGGCGCTGCCGCGTACGCGCGCACGAAAAGGATGCAGGTCGCGTTGACCCCGCTGCTGGCCGTCGAGCTGGCCGAGGACCGGATCGGCGCGCACGCTGTGCACCCCGGGTGGGTCGACACCCCCGGTATCGCCGACGCGCTGCCCCGGTTCCGCCGGATGACCCGGCCCTTGCTGCGGACCCCGGCCGAAGGCGCCGACACGGCGGTCTGGCTCGCCGCCACCCGCACCACGCTGCCGTCCGGCCAGTTCTGGCACGATCGCCGGATCCGCCCGTTGCACCTGCGGTCCGGCACCCGCTACACCGATGCCGACGCCGTCACGCTCTGGCGTGCGTGCCGTGCGCTGATCGGGGCTCCCGACTCGATCTGATCGCGCCGACGGCGAAGGGCGGCGGCTCCGGGAAGCCGCCGCCC